>NZ_CP090051.1:1937734-2260690 GCF_021391335.1 Allobranchiibius sp. GilTou73
CCGTTCCCCGGTGCGGCGCAAGGTGATCGCGACGGCGAAATCATCGTCCGGCTCGGGCAGGGACATCGTGTATTCACCGTCGGTGTCATTGAACGGGGACACGTAGAACTCCTTGCCCACCCGAGCGCGGCCGCTCTCATCGGGACGCACCAGGTAGGCGTGTCGCTCGCCGTAGGTGTTGTGCACCTCGGCGATGACGCAGGCGAGCGCGCCGCGCCGATCCCGGCACCAGTAGACGCTGACGGGGTTGAAGACGTATCCGAGGGAGCGAGCTCCCGTGAGGACGCGCACCGTGCCGCCGTCGAGATCGATTCCATGCGTTGCGGCGTACGTCGTCACATTGTCTCGCCATGAACAGCTCGGGTCACCGAGATGGTCCGAGGCCTTGAAGCGGGTGAACGCGCTGGCCCACCAAGGGAGTTCGGCCGGACGTTCGGAGCTGCCGAGCTTGTCGAGGTCGACAAGATAGCTGATGCCGGGATAACTGAATCCATGCTTGATCGGGGAGGTGCGCTGGTGGCGTACCCGTGTCAGATAGGCGGTGGCCGTCGGGTGCGGGCTCACTCCCACGTCCCACCGAGGCGCGTCGCCGCTTGCAGTCCGGAGAGCGCCCCGTCCTCGTGGAAGCCCGACCCGTGGTAGGCGCCGGCGAAGGCGACCCGGTCGTCGGAGAGCGAGGGCAACTCGCGCTGCGCACGCAGCGAACCCAGCGTGTAGAGCGGGTGCTCGTAGGTCATCTGCGCGATCACCGTGCGCTTGTCCACACGGTGCTCGCCGCCCAGCGTGACGAGCATCCGAGTGCCGTCCGGGCTGGGCAGCCGCATCAGTCGGGTGAGGTCGTAGGTGACGACGACCCCGTCCTCGTCCTCGGGCGACAGGTAGTTCCACGAGCCCCAAGCGCGCGGGTTGCTCGGCAGGACGGACGAATCGGTGTGCAGCTGGGCGGTATTGACCGAATAGGGCATCGCGCTGAACACGCGCTCCTCGGCGGCCGTGGGCTGCGCCAGCATCGCGAGCGCCTGGTGGGGATGTGTTGCGATCACCACTCCGTCGTATACCTCCCGACTGCCGGCGAAATCGCCGACCTCCACGCCATCGGCAAGCTTGCGCACCGATGCGACGGGGGTGTTGAGCAGGGTGCGGTGCAGACCTGCGACGACGCGCTCGACGTAGACACGCGACCCGCCGGTCACCGTGCGCCAGGTCGGCGATCCGCTGACGGTGAGCATGCCGTGGTGGTCCAGGAACTGCAGCAGGGATCGCGCGGGGTAGTGCAGTGCCATGTCGGGCGGGCACGACCAGACCGCAGCGATCACCGGGCGGATGAAGTTCTCGGTGAAGTCGCGACCGTAGGTCGTCTCACCGAGCCAGTCCTGCATGGTCACATCATCCTGCTCCGGACCGTCGAGCAGGGCACGAGCGCGGCGGTGGAAGCGTTTGACGTCGATCAGCATGCGGCAGAAACCGGGACGGGTCGTCGTGTGGGCGTCCGCCAGGATGCCGCTCAGGCCCTTGCCCCCGGCGTACTGGAAGCCGGTCTGCGGCACGTAGACCGACATGCTCATGTCGGTCGGCTGAGTGGGCACGTCGAGCTCGCGGAAGAGTCGCTGCAGTGTGGGGTAGGTGCGGTCGTTGTGCACGATGAACCCGCTGTCGACGGCGATGGTGCTGCCGTCGGGGAGCGGCACGTCGTGGGTATGTGCGTGACCACCGGGTCGCTCGTCGGCCTCGTACAGGCTCACGTCGCCACTCTTGCTAAGGACGTGCGCGGCCGTCAGTCCGGCCACACCGCTGCCGATCACGGCGTACCTGCGCGGTGACATGGATGCTCCTCGGTGGTGGACGTCTTGAACTACGTGTGATTCGAGACGACCCAGATCACGGATGGGTACGCGTCGCGGTGAGGCGTACGCCACACCGCGCGCCGGCGTCGTCCCCGGACCGAGCAGCGGAGCGTGACGATGTCCATTCGCCGCGGCCCGGGGACCGCATCGACGGCATTGGATACTTCCCTCATGGATGTGGGCGGTCGGGCGACCGTCGTCGCGGTGGTCGGGCCGACGGCGACCGGGAAGTCCCACCTCGGGCTGGACCTGGCAGAGGCGCTCGACGGCGAGATCGTCAATGCCGACGCCTCGCAGCTCTACCGCGGCATGGACATCGGCACGGCCAAGCTGCCGGTCGCCGAACGACGCGGCATCCCCCACCATCTGCTGGACGTGCTGGACGTCCGCGAGGAGTCCACACTCGCGGCGTACCAGGAACGCGTCACCGTCGCCATCGACGACGTGTGCGCGCGGGGGCGTACGCCGATCCTGGTCGGCGGCAGTGGCCTCTACGCGCGGGCGGCTCTGGACGTACTGGAGATACCGCCGACCGACCCCGGTGCGCGAGCCGCGTGGGAGCAGCGCCTGGAGACCGAGGGCCCCGATGCGCTCCACGCACAGCTGCGCGAGCAGGACCCCGCGGCGGCGCGTGCCATCGGACCGGCCAACGGACGCCGTCTCGTCCGGGCCCTGGAGGTCATCGAGCTGACCGGTCGCCCGTTCAGCGCGAGCATGCCCACGCGCACCTACCGCCGCCCGGCCGTGCAGGTGGGGCTGCGAGCGGACCGACCACTCCTGCACGAGCGCATCGCTCGTCGTGCAAGTGAGATGTGGGAAGACGGGTTGCTCGACGAGGTGCGCCGACTGGATGGTCAAGGGCTGCGCGACGGACGGACGGCCAGCCGGGCGATCGGGTACGCGCAGGCACTGGGGCAGCTCGACGGTGATCTGACCCGGGATCAGGCGATCGACGAGACTGCCCTCGCCACAAGGCGATTCGCACGCCGACAGGTCGCATGGTTCAAGGCCGATCCCAGGATCACCTGGCTCGATCACGACGACCCGGATCTCACCGATCGCGCATTGGCGCTGATCTGTGCGGCGCGTCCGTGACAATGGCACGCATGCCCACCGTCGACTTCGTCAAAGGCCACGGCACGATGAACGACTTCGTGCTGGTGGCCGACCTCGACGGTGCGCTGTCGCTGACCGCCGCCGACGTCGGCTTCCTCGCCGATCGGCACGCGGGGATCGGCGGGGACGGCGTGATCCGGGTGACCCGCACCGAGTCGGTCGCCGATGCTCCCGCGGACATCGACCCGCAGCTGTGGTTCATGGACTACTACAACGCCGACGGATCGGCCGCCGAGATGTGCGGCAACGGCACGCGGGTCTTCGCCCGCTACCTCGTGGAGCACGGACTGGCGAGCGGTCCGTCGTTCGAGATCGGCACCCGTGCGGGCGTCAAGCGCATCGACCTGGTGGGCGACGGCTACAGCACGGACCTCGGGCCGTGGAGGTTGTCGCGGGCGGACGAGGCCGCCGAGCGGGGGATGGACGCGGTCGTCCAGGTCGTCGGCGCGCCCGACGCGCTGCCCGCGCTCAGCCTCGATCTCGGCAACCCGCACACCGTCGTCGCGCTGCCGCCGTCGATGGATCTCGGCACCCTGGACCTGCAACGGGCACCGCACGTCGACCCGCGACCGTTCGACGGCACGAACGTGGAGTTCGTCCGCGCGCACGGGCCCGGGCACATCAGCATGCGGGTCTTCGAACGCGGGGTGGGGGAGACGCTCAGCTGCGGCACCGGAGCGGCGGCCGCCGCTCTGGCGACCTGGTGGTGGAGCGGACAGTCGCCAGACCAGCTCCAGTGGATGGTCGACGTGCCCGGTGGGCGCCTCGGCGTCCTGATCGACGGCGACCGGGTCTCGTTGTCCGGTCCCGCCGCGCTGGTCGCCGACGGCCGGGTCAGCCTGCCCGGCTGACCTGCAGGATGCGGTAGCCCTTCTCGCTCGTGTGCCGGGTGGTCACGAGCCCCTGCGCGGCGAACTCCTCGCTCGACCACCGGTGCAGGGAGTCCGAGCCGAGGTTGCGCTGGACCACGAGATAGGCCTCGCCCGACGCGCTCAGCCGCGGCAACCAGGTGCGGAGCAGGTCGTGCAACGCCGGCTTGCCGACCCGGATGGGCGGGTTGGACCAGATCAGGTCGAAGCGGACGTCGGCGGGTACGCCGTCGGGGAGCTTCGCGCGTACGCCGTCGGCCCCGACCGCCGAGGCGTTTCGACGGGTCAGGTCGAGCGCGCGTTCGTTGACGTCGACGGCGTAGACGCTCGCCTGCGGCGAGCGCAGGGCCATAGTCAGCGCGACGGGTCCCCAGCCGCACCCGAGATCGAGGAACGTGCCGGTGGTCGGCGGCTGCGGAGCGTGCCGCAGCAGCACCGATGTGCCCTGGTCGATGCGGTCGGGGGAGAAGACGCCGCGGGCGACCTGCACGGCGTACGTCGTCCCGGCCAGCGGGATGTTGATCGTGCGACGGTCCGCGTCGCTCGCGGGCTGCGCGGTGAAGTAGTGCTGATGTTCCTCGGAGTCCGCCACGCGAGCACGCTACCCACCTCCCGGCGCGCGGGTCGTGCGCCGTCCACTCGCACAACCTGCGTTTCGGGCTGAGCGGGCAGAAACGCGAGCGGGCGTACGGGCTGGGCGGCGCGTTTGGGGCTGAGCGGGCCGAAGCGTGGCCCGCGTCAGGCCACTGAGCTTGCGGACGGCTGATGGAAATAGGTGCACCAGGCGGTGGACAGGCGAGGTACCCGCATTCCCTGCGTGCGCATCGCCGTCGTCACCCGCGTGAGTACCCGATCGGGATGTGAGTACAGGTCGTCCGCGGTGATGACGACGAACCTCCACCCCTGCCCCTCCAACTCCTCCCGGCGGAGAAGGTCACGCTGCCACTGGTCCTGCCGGTCGATATGGTGGCGGCCGTCGTACTCGGTGGCGATTCTCGCCCTCTCGTACGCGAGATCGAGCTTGCGCTGAATCTCACCGTCTGCCCCTCGGATCGCAGTGTTCACCGCGGGCTCGGGGAGGCCGGCGAGGACGAGCAACAGCCTCAACCTCGTCTCGTTTGGCGAATCCACTCTCCCGCGCACCCACGTCGCGGCTCGGCGAACAGTGACAGAACCCCTGCCCGATGCGACCGACGCGGCCGCGGAGAGTCGATCGATCGTGGTTCGTCGCTTCCTGATCAGCGAGTCGCCGAGGACCACCAGATCCACCAGTTCGAGATACGCGCCAAGATCCACGAATGTCTGCTCGGGTGTCGTTGTCGGTACACCCGATCGCTGCATGACCCGCGGGCTCACGTCGTAGCGATGCGTCCGGATCCCGCGGCGTTTGGTGCGAACGTCAGTGGTCACGGCGAGGTGCACATCCGACGCTCGCGGAACTATGCCGCCCCACAGCTGAGCGGCCGAGTGGTGGCTGGCCGCGAGGGCTTCGGGCGCGCAGAAGAGCGCCGCCTGAACGAGAAGTGTCTGCGTTACGGGGGTGCTTGCCGGCACGTAGCAGTCGAAGAACACCCTGGTGTACTGCGTGCTGAGCAGCTCCTTCATCGGCAGACCACGTGTGCGCGCGGTCCGGCGATCGATGAACACGCGGGCGTTGTCGAAGGCGGCCATCCGGACAGCATCGAGGACTCCGAGAGGCTGCCCACGGTTATCCACAACCCACGGGGACTCGGTGGCGCGTTTGGGGCTGAGCGGGCTGAAACGAGAGCGGGCGTAGGGGTGGGTGGCGCGTTTGGGGCTGAGCGGGCTGAAACGAGAGCGGGCGTAGGGGTGGGTGGCGCGTTTGGGGCTGAGCGGGCCGAAACAAGAGCGGGCGTAGGGACGGGGGGTAGGGGCGGCGTACCGGCATAAACGGTTCGCAGATGCTGTTGACGTCTGGGAACCTGAGGAGAACATGACTGCACACGACGACTTCTTCGACACCCGCGCCACGGCTCTCGCCAAGGACGACGGCGAACCCGTGCTGGAGCGCTACGACGCCGACGGCTTCGTGCTCGATCCCGGCACCGACGGCGACCAGTTCGAGCGCGAGAACAGGGCTGCGCTACGCCGCGTCGAGGGCCTCTCGACCGAGCTCACCGATGTCACCGAGGTCGAGTACCGGCAGCTGCGGCTCGAGCGCGTCGTGCTGGCCGGTGTCTGGCACGACGGCACGATCCAGGATGCCGAGAACTCCCTGCGCGAGCTGTCCGCCCTCGCCGAGACCGCCGGTTCGACGGTGCTCGCGGGCGTCCTGCAGCGCCGCAGCAAGCCCGACGCGAGCACCTGGATGGGCGCCGGCAAGGCGAAGGAACTGCGCGACGTCGTGATCGCCGAAGGGGCCGACACCGTCGTCGCCGACGGCGAACTGGCACCTGGCCAGCGCCGCGGCCTGGAGGACGTCGTCAAGGTCAAGGTCATCGACCGCACCGCCCTGATCCTGGACATCTTCGCCCAGCACGCGAAGTCCAAGGAGGGCAAGGCGCAGGTCGAGCTGGCCCAGCTGCAGTACCTGCTCCCGCGGCTGCGCGGCTGGGGTGAGTCGATGTCCCGGCAGGCCGGCGGCCAGGCCGCCGCGGGTCAGGGCATGGGCTCGCGCGGACCCGGTGAGACCAAGATCGAGCTCGACCGGCGCCGCATCAACACCCGCATCGCCAAGCTCAAGCGCGAGCTGACCGGCATGAAGACCATGCGCGACACCAAGCGGTCCTCGCGGCGCAACCACCACGTGCCGTCCGTCGCCATCGCGGGCTACACCAACGCCGGCAAGTCCTCGATCCTCAACCGGCTCACCGGGGCCGGCGTGCTGGTGCAGAACCAGCTCTTCGCAACCCTGGACCCGACCGTACGACGCGCCGAGACCGCCGACGGGCGTCTCTACACGCTCGCCGACACGGTGGGTTTCGTGAGCAACCTGCCGCACCAGTTGATCGAGGCGTTCCGCTCGACGCTGGAGGAGGTCGGCGACTCCGACCTGCTGCTGCACGTGGTCGACGGGTCGCACCCCGACCCCGAGGGCCAGATCAGCGCCGTACGCGAGGTGCTGGCCGAGGTGGGCGCGCACGACGTCCGCGAGGTCATCGTCATCAACAAGGCCGACGTCGCCGATCCCGAGGTGATCGACCGGATCCGCCGCTCGGAGAAGCACAGCATCACCGTGTCCGCCCGGACCGGCGCCGGTTTCGCCGAGCTCAAGGCGCTCATCGACGACGAGCTGCCCCGTCCGGAGATCCGCGTCGACGTGGTGCTGCCCTACGACCGGGGCGATCTGCTGAGCCGGATCCACGACGAGGGTGAGGTGCTGGAGACCGAGCACCTGGCCGACGGCACGCACGTGCATGCGAAGGTGACGCCCGCCCTGGACGGCGAGCTCACCGCGTTCGCCCGCTGATCCACACCGTCTGACGTGGTCGGGCCCCCGCACCCGCGGGGGTCTGGCACAGTCGGACGGGTGAGCGCCGAACACGATCGCCTGGCCGCCTCGCACGACGACCTGGCGCCGTGGCGGCTCTGGGGTCCGTACGTCAGCGGCCGGCAGTGGGGCACCGTCCGCGAGGACTACTCCGCCGACGGGAACGCCTGGGACTACCTGCCGTTCGACGACGCCCACCGCCGCGCGTACCGATGGGGCGAGGACGGGCTGGCGGGTCTGTGTGACCGGTTCGGCTTCTTCAACCTGGGCCTCGCCCTGTGGAACGGCCAGGACGACCGCCTCAAGGAACGGCTCTTCGGCCTCACCAACGGCCAGGGCAACCACGGCGAGGACGTCAAGGAGATCTGGTGGCCCACCGACGCCACCCCCACCCACGCGTACGCCAGTTGGCTCTACCGCTATCCGCAGCGGGCCTTCCCGTACGCCGAACTGCTCCGTGAGGCGGCCGTGCGAGGTCGCGCCGACCCCGAGTTCGAGCTGACCGACACCGGCATCCTGGCCGACGACCACTTCTTCGACGTCGAGGTCGTGCACGCGAAGGCCACCCCGACCGACATCGTCGTCCGGGTCACCGCCACCAATCGCGGCCCGCATCCCGCACCTCTCGATGTGGTCCTGCAGGGCTGGTTCCGCAACACCTGGGCGTGGGGTCGCGACGACCGCCGACCGACGATGCAGCGGGCTCAGCAGGCCCAGGGTTCGGGCGCGGCCGTGGAGTTCCACCACGCGTGGCTCGGCGACTACCGGATCGTGCCGGAGGGTAGCCCGCGAATTCTGTTCTGCGACAACGAGACGGACGACCTCGCGCTCTACGGCACACCCAGCGCCACCGACTGCCCCACGAGCGGCCTCGACCAGGCCGTCGTCCACGGCAACCTCGCCTGCACGCGCCCCGACCAGGGCACCAAGGTGGGCTTCTGGTGGCACCACGACGTTCTGGCGCCGGGTGCCTCCGTCACGGTCGGCCTGCGGCTGACCGCGGCCGCCACCGCGGAGCAACCCGCGCAGGAGGGGAGCGGTGCGGGGGCCGACCTGCGCGCCACGGCAGGGGTCGCGCACGCCCCGGTGGCAGCGCCGGACGACACCCCGAGCGACCGTGTCGTCGAGGTCCGCGCGCAGGAGGCCGATGCGTTCTACGCCGAGGTGCTCGCGGACGTCCACGAGGATGAGGACCGGGACATCGCGCGGCGCGCGTTCGCGGGTCTGCTGTGGGGACGACAGCTCTACCGCTACAGCATCGGCGAGTGGCTGGAGGGCGATCCCGCCCAACCGGTGCCGCCGGCCGCTCGCCGTACCGGGCGCAACAGCAGGTGGACCCACCTCGACATCGCCGACGTCATCTCGATGCCGGACGAGTGGGAGTACCCGTGGTTCGCCTCGTGGGATCTGGCGTTCCACACACTGCCGCTGGCCGATATCGACCCGTGGTTCGCCAAGCAGCAGATCGAGCTCATGGTGCGCGAGTGGGTGCAACACCCGAACGGCCAACTTCCCGCGTACGAATGGGATTTCGGCGACGTCAACCCCCGGTGCTCGCATGGGCGACGCGGATGGTGCACCGCATCGACGGTGGCACGGACACCGGTTTCCTGGTGCGCGTCTTCAGCAAGCTGTTGCTCAACTTCTCGTGGTGGGTCAACCGCAAGGACGCCGACGGCTCCTACCTCTTCGAGGGCGGCTTCCTCGGGATGGACAACATTGGGCTCTTCGACCGCTCGGCCCCGCTGCCCGGCGGGGTGCGACTGGAGCAGTCCGACGCCACGAGCTGGATGGCGTTCTACGCGCTGTCCATGCTGCAGATCGCCGTCGAACTCGCGCGCGACGCGCCGGGCTGGGACGACGTGGCGCGCACCTTCTTCGAGTACTTCCTGCGGCTCGCGGGGGCGATGGACGACTTCGGCTCCGCGGGCGTCTCGCTCTGGTCGGAGCAGGACGGCTTCTACTACGACACCCTCGTGCACCCGGACGGCACGAGTGAGCAGCTGCCCGTGCGGTCGCTCGTCGGTCTGCTGCCGCTCATCGCCGTGCACTCGGTGCATCCCGTGGTCCTGGATGAGATCGGTGAGCTCATCGACGAGGTCGAGTGGACCCAGCGCCGCGACACCGCGCTCGCGGATGCGCTGGTGCACCACCAGTCGCACGACGACGACCGGGTGACGATCGCCCTGGTGCCGGCGGAGCGTCGTACGGCGTTGTACCGCAGGCTCTTCGACGAATCGGAGTTCCTCTCACCCCACGGCGTCCGGTCCTTGTCCGCGGCGTACCGCGACGGGTTCGCGGTCGACGTGGACGGCGCGCGTACGTCGATCCGCTACGTGCCCGCGGAGTCCGACAGCGGACTGTTCGGCGGCAACTCCAACTGGCGCGGCCCGGTCTGGATGCCGGTGAACGTGCTGCTGCTCGATGCGCTGCGCAGCTACGCGGCGGCCGAACCGGACCTGCAGGTGGAGCACCCCACGAGCACCGGCGCGGGTACGACGCTCGGTGCCGTCGCCGACGACCTGCGCGAACGGCTCATCGGCCTCTTCCGGGCAGGACCCGGTGGTCGTCGTCCGGGCACCCCGCGGTGGTATCCGGACGGTCCGCTCTGGGACCGGCAGGTCACCTTCAGCGAATACTTCGACGGCGACACCGGCGCCGGTCTGGGCGCGACCCATCAGACCGGGTGGACCGCCCTGGTCGCCCACCTCATCTGCCATCCGGGCGGGTTGCGCGACTGACACCGGCCTCGGCGCGTCCACAGGGGCGCGGCGGGGCCCTCCCGCACGTCATACCCTGGCCTGATGCCCGACGACTTGGACGCACTGCTCGCGGCGGCCGTCCAGGGGGTGGGCGGGACCCCCCGGGAGGGGCAGACCCGGATGGCGCACGCCGTGCAGGACGCGCTCCGCGACAAGTCACACCTGCTCGCGCAGGCCGGCACGGGCACCGGCAAGTCGCTGGCCTACCTGGTGCCGGCGATCGCGCACGCGGTGGAGAGCGGCAAACCCGCGATCATCGCCACCGCGACCCTGGCTCTGCAGGCACAGATCGTCGACCGCGACCTGCCCCGGATCGCGGACGCGCTGGCACCGGTGATCGGCCGGCGCCCGACGTACGGCCTGGTCAAGGGCCGCCGCAACTACGTGTGCGTGAACAAGCTGCAGGGCGGATACCCCGACGACGAGGACGAGGGGCTGCTCTCGGTCGGCGATGTGGACCAGCAGGCCGGGCGGCTCGGCCGCGAGGTGCTGCGGCTGCGGGAGTGGGCCGAGGAGACCGAGTCCGGTGACCGCGACGACCTGGTGCCCGGCGTCAGCGAACGCGCCTGGCGGCAGGTCTCGGTGTCCGCGCTGGAGTGCCTGGGCTCCAAGTGCCCGATGGTCGCCGAGTGCTTCGTGGAGCAGGCGCGGGCGCACGCCAAGGACTGCGACGTCGTCGTCACCAACCACAGCTTCATGGCGATCGACGCGTTCGAGGGGCGCCGGATGCTGCCCGAACACGACCTGCTGGTCATCGACGAGGGTCACGAACTGGTCGACCGGGTCACCTCGACCGTCACCGACGAGCTGTCCGGGGGTATGGCGTCGGCGGCCGCCCGGCGGTGCGGGCGCCTCGCCGACACGGCCGCGCTCACCGACGCCGGCGAGTTCGTCCAGGGGATCCTGGACCGACTGGCGCCCGGCCGGCTCACGGGTATCCCCGACGATCTGGCGCTGGGCCTCGGGCGGGTGCGCGACACCGCGCGCGAGGTGGCGAGCCAGCTCAAGCCCGAGCAGGGTGCGGCACCCGACGGTGGGCGCCAGATGGCCCAGGCCGCGGTCGACGAGCTGTTCGACACGGCCGCGCGGGTGCTGGAGGAGCGCGAGCTGGACGTCGCGTGGATCTCCGAGGACCTGCGGCGCGGGCACCTGCTGCGGGTGGCGCCGATGAGCGTCGCGATGGCGCTGCGGGAGGCGGTCTTCGGCGAGCGCACCGTCGTCCTCACCTCCGCGACCCTGGAGCTGGGCGGCAGCTTCGACGCGGTCGCCGGCACCCTCGGGCTGCGTGGTGCGGGAGGACCCTCCTGGACCGGCCTCGACGTGGGCTCACCGTTCGACTACCCGACGCAGGCGATCGCGTACGTCGCCTCGCAGCTGCCCCCGCCCGGCCGGGACGGTCCCGCCGACGCGGTCTTCGACGAGATCGAGACGCTGATCCGAGCCGCGGGCGGTCGCACCCTGGGTCTGTTCTCCTCGACCCGGGCCGCGAAGGCGGCCGCGGAGGCGATGCGCACCCGGCTCGGTGACGAGATCCCGGTGCTGTGCCAAGGCGATGACCAGATCGCAACCCTGGTGCGGCAGTTCGCGGCCGACGGGCCGACCTGCCTCTTCGGCACCATAAGCCTGTGGCAGGGCGTCGACGTCCCGGGCAGTGCCTGCCAGCTGGTGATCATCGACCGCATCCCCTTCCCGCGGCCGGACGACCCGCTGTCGTCCGCGCGCACGGAGGCCATCGCCCGGCGCGGCGGCAACGGGTTCATGGCCGTCTCCGCCACGCACGCCGCGCTACGCCTGGCCCAGGGTGCCGGTCGGCTCATCCGGCGGGCCGACGACCGCGGTGTCGTCGCCTTCCTGGACCCGCGGATGGTCACGGCCCGGTACGCCGGCTTCCTGCAGTCCACGCTGCCGCCGTTCTGGCCGACCAGCGACCGGGCACTGGTGCTCAACGCCCTCCGACGGCTCGACGAGACCGCGGGGCCGGTGATCGCTGTGGCCGCGCGGGGCGGCGCTGAGAAAGTGCCTCCGGTCGCGGTGGTGCGCGACGACGACACCTCGGCGCACCCGGGACCGTCCGTCGCCGGACCGGTCGAACATCCCGCCCCGGACCACCTCGTCGCCTCGAACGAGCCGGTCGCCCCGGACCCGCAGCCCGCGTCCGCCGAGCCCGAGCCCGCCCCGCCGGCGCGGCCGAGCGGGCAGCAGCAACAGCTTCTCGACCAGTTGCGTGCGCAGGTCGCCCAGGTGGAGGAGCAGCCTCTCGCGCAGCCGTCGATCATGCCGCTCGGTGCCAAGCGGCCGAAGACACCGGACACCCCGCCGAGCGCACCTCCGGCCGTGCCGGACGGAGCGCAGGAGCCCGCCGACGTCACGGAGGCGCCGGAGCCCGGTGACGTCCCAGGCCCTGCGGAGCCGCGCGCGCTGCGCGTCGTCACCGACGGCGGTGAGCGGGTCTGGAGCGCCGAGGACGACGAGGAGCTGCGGGACGGCGCCGAGATGGGGTTGAACGTCACCGAGCTCGCCGAGCACCTGGACCTGCCGACCGAGGAGCTGCGCGCGCGGGCCGGTGCGCTCGGCGTACGTCTGGACGAGTGAGAGGACGGCGCCCACAGATGGGCGGTCTGACCCTGGCCGGCGCGCTGATGGTGCTGGTCGCTCTGTCGCTGGCCACGGTCTGCACGCGCCTCGGGGCGCGGCGCACCGGTGAGCTGCGAGTCAGCGTCTGGGCCACGCACCACGACCCGGGCTGGGGCCGGCAGGCCGGCCGGTGGATCGACAGAGGGTTCGGCACCGTCGGCGCGGTCGTGATGATCGTGCTGGTGCTGCTCGTCCTTCTGGTCGGTGGTCGCCGCCGGGACGTCGTGGTGGAGGCGGCCCTCTTCTTCGCGACCTGGGCGCCTGCTCCCTGGTCAAGCACGTCGCGGAGCGCGCCCGGCCACCCTCGCCACCGGTGCGCCGGACCGTCGCCCTGCAGGATCCGTACTCGATGCCGAGCGGGCACACGGCGATCGCGACCGGAATCGTCGCGGCGATCTGCTTCACCGTCTGGCTCGGTCGGGGCTCGCACCGGGTGGCGCTGGGGATCGGCATCCCGGTGGTGCTCGTTGTCGCCGCGAGCCGGGTGTTCGTCGGCGCGCACTACCTCGGTGATGTGACGGTCGCGATGCTGCTCGGCGCGGGCGTCTGCCTGCTCGTCCTCGCGCTCGGCCGCGGTCTCGGACGCATCACGCCGGACCTGCAGGGCAGCGAACCGCTGCGCAGGCCGGCACGGCGCACCTGAGCATCGCGGGTGTCGGGCCCGCGTGGCAGGGTGTGCCCATGCCCGAGCCGCCTGCCCTCGTGCTCATCGCCGGTCCGGAGCGGGTCCTGTCCGATCGGGCGCTGGACAGCACGCTGGAGGTCTTCCGGGCACACGACCCGCAGATCGAGGTGGTGCGCCTCTACGCGGCCGACTATGCGCCGGGGTCGCTGATCGTGCACGCCAGCCCGAGTCTCTTCGGTGGGGCGACCGCGATCGTCCTGCACGACGCCGACGAGGCCTCCGACGACCTGCAGGCCGACCTGCTCACGGTCATCGAGCAGGCCGCCGGCGACGACCTGCGTCTGGTGGTCCTGCATAAGGGCGGCAACCGCGGCAAGCGGGTCCTCGACGCGTTGAAGGCGGTCGGCGCCCGCCGCATCGACGCCCCGCCGATCAAGACGGATCGGGAGAAGAGCGACTTCCTCACCCACGAGTTCCGCCGCGCCCGGCGCAAGGCGACTCCCGAGGCGGTCCGGGCCCTGCTCGACGCGGTGGGTCGCGACGTGGGGGAGCTGGCGTCCGCCGCGCTGCAGCTGATCGACGACACCGAGGGCCTCATCGACGTCGAGCAGGTGCAGGAGTACCACGGGGGCAAGGTCGACGCGACCGGCTTCCGGGTCGCCGACGCGGCCGTCGCGGGCCAGACGTCCGACGCCCTGCGGCTGCTGCGGCACGCCATCGCCTCCGGGCTCGACCCGGTGCCGATCGTCGCGGTCCTGGCGAGCCAACTGCGTCAGGTGGCCCGGGTGGCGACGGCGGGCGGGGGGTCGTCGGGTGCGCTCGCGGGCAAGCTCGGGATGGCGCCGTGGCAGATCGACCGAGCGCGTGCGGCGGCACGCGGGTGGGACGGCGACCGGCTCGGACGCGCGATCCAGGCGGTCGCAGCGGCCGACTTCGAGGTCAAGGGCGGTGGTCGCGACCCGGTCTACGCCGTCGAGCACGCAATCCTCACGATCACCCGGGAGCGCGGCGCGGGCTGAGGGCGACCGCCCGCCGACGATTTGGGTGGTTCCGTGCGGCGCTGGTAGATTTGGCGATCGCGTGCGCGCCCCGGTCGTGCGCGCATGCAGCAGCATCTCGTAGGACGATTCGCCCGGAGTGTCCCCACGCCCCAACCCGTCGTCGTACGTGCCCTCGACATCCCTGACATTTCGACCAAGGAAGTTCATTCGTGGCAAACATCAAGTCGCAGATCAAGCGGGTCAAGACGAACGCGATCCGTACGGAGCGCAACAAGGCGCACAAGTCCGAGGTGCGCACCTGGATCCGCAAGGTCCGCGAGGCCGCCGAGTCCGGTGACAAGGCCGGCGCCGAAGAGGCCCTGCGCACCGCGTCCAAGAAGCTGGACAAGGCTGTCACCAAGGGTGTCATCCACAAGAACCAGGCGGCCAACAAGAAGTCGAACCTGGCGAAGAAGGTCAACGCTCTCTGAGCGTCCCACTCTCCTCTCCTGTGCAGCGCCGGTCAGCCCCGTTCGGGCGGCCGGCGCTTCGCGTTATCGGGCGGCAGGGCGTAGGACCGTTGCGGTAGTCTGCCTCGCATGTACGACAAGCACCTTCTTCGGCAGCCGCGGCCGATCTGAACCGGATCCGGACGCGGCGACCCCTTGCATGCGCAGGGGGTTTCTTCATGCACACGAGCGTCCCGCGGTGAACCCGGCGCCGCAGGCGAGGACCGACCGAAGGATGAGCAGGAGAAGCATGAGCGACACCGAACCGCAGCACCGCTACACCCCTGAGCTGGCCGGCGAGATCGAACGCCGCTGGCAGGAGCACTGGGAGGAGCACGGCACCTTCCACGCCGCGAACCCGAGCGGCCCGTGGGCGCATCAGGGCACCGACGGTGCTGACGGCGCGGACCACATCGGCGACCGGCCGAAGTTCATGGTGCAGGACATGTTCCCCTACCCTTCCGGCGCGGGCCTGCACGTCGGCCACCCGTTGGGGTTCATCGCGACCGACGTGATCGCGCGCTACCAGCGGATGCAGGGCCGCAACGTGCTCTACACGCTGGGTTACGACTCCTTCGGCCTGCCCGCCGAGCAGTACGCCGTTCAGACCGGGCAGCACCCTCGCAAGACGACCGAGGAGAACATCGAGACCTACATCGGTCAGCTGCGCCGCCTGGGTCTGTCGCACGACGACCGGCGCGCGGTGCAGACCATCGACCCGGCGTACTACAAGTGGACCCAGTGGATCTTCACCAGGATCTACAACAGCTGGTACGACGAGCGCGCGGGCAAGGCGCGACCCATCGCCGACCTGGTCGCGGGGTACGAAGCGGGCACCGTGGCAACGCCGTCCGGCGCTTCGTGGGACGACCTGACCGCGACGGAGCGGGCCGCCGCGGTCGACGCGCGCCGCCTGGCCTACAAGTCGACGGCGCCGGTCAACTGGGCGCCCGGCCTGGGCACCGTCGTTGCCAACGAGGAGGTCACCAACGAGGGCCTGACCGAGCGCGGCGACTTCCCGGTCTTCCGGCGCAACCTGCCCCAGTGGATGATGCGCATCACGGCGTACGCCGACCGCCTGATCGACGACCTGGAGCGGGTGGACTGGCCGGAGTCGGTGAAGGCCATCCAGCGCAACTGGATCGGTCGCTCGCAGGGCGCCGCCGTCACCTTCCCGCTGGCCGGATCCGCTGGTGGGATCGAGGTCTTCACCACCCGCCCGGACACGATCTTCGGCGCCACCTACATGGTGCTGGCACCCGAGCACACCCTGGTCGACACGATCGCGCCGGACACCTGGCCGGAGGCGATCGATCCCCGGTGGACGGGTGACGCCAGCGACCCGCGGGCGGCGGTGGCGGCGTACCGAGCCGCGGCCAGCCGCAAGTCCGACCTGGAGCGGCAGGTCGACGACAAGGCCAAGACGGGGGTGTTCACCGGCGCGTACGCCACCAATCCCGTGACGGGGCAGCATGTCCCGGTCTTCATCGCCGACTACGTCCTGATGGGCTACGGCACCGGCGCGATCATGGCCGTCCCCGCGGAGGACCCGCGCGACTGGGACTTCGCCAAGAAGTTCGGGCTGCCCCACGTGCGCACCGTGCAACCCGCCGAGGGTCACGACGAGGACACCGCCTACACCGGCAGCGGACCGATGATCAACTCCGCGAACGACCGGATCTCGTTGAACGGCAAGGATGTCGACGACGCCAAGGCGACGATCATCGCCTTCCTGGAGGAGCACGGCAGCGGTCACGGCACCATCACCTACAAGCTGCGCGACTGGCTCTTCAGCCGGCAGCGTTACTGGGGCGAGCCGTTCCCGATCGTCTACGACGAGGACGGGGCTGCGCACGCGATCCCCGAGCACCTGCTGCCGGTGGAGCTGCCCGAGGTGGCGGACTACTCGCCCAAGACCTACGACCCGCAGGACGCCGACTCGATGCCGGAGTCGCCGCTGGGCCGGGCGACCGAGTGGGTGAACGTCGAGCTCGACCTGGGCGACGGCCCCAAGACCTACACCCGCGAGACCGACACGATGCCCAACTGGGCCGGATCCTGTTGGTATGAGATCCGGTACACCGATCCCGCCAACACCGAGCGCTTCGCTGACCGAGAGTGCGAGGAGTACTGGATGGGGCCCGGCCGCGGTGACGGCGAAGGGGTCGCGAACGACCCGGGCGGTGTGGACCTGTACGTCGGCGGCGTGGAGCACGCGGTGCTGCACCTGCTGTACGCCCGCTTCTGGCACAAGGTGCTCTTCGACCTGGGCGAGATCAGCTCGAGCGAGCCGTTCCGCAAGCTGTTCAACCAGGGCTACATCCAGGCGTTCGCCTTCCGCGACGCCCGTGGCCAGGTGGTGCCGGCGAACGAGGTGGTCGAGGACGGCGAGGGCCCCGCGACGACGTACACCTGGAACGGCGCACCCGTCACCCGGGAGTACGGGAAGATGGGCAAGTCGCTGAAGAACGTCGTCACACCCGACGAGATGTGCGCGCAGTACGGCGCCGACACCTTCCGCGTCTATGAGATGTCGATGGGTCCGTTGGACATGTCGCGGCCGTGGGAGACCCGGGCGGTCGTCGGCTCGCAACGCTTCCTGCAACGCCTGTGGCTGCAACGTGATCAACGAGGAGACCGGTGCGGTGCGGGTCGTCGGCGACGCGCCCGACGCCGATCTGGACCGGTTGCTGCACCGGACCATCGACGGCGTACGGCGCGACTTCGAGCACCTGCACTTCCACACGGCCGTCGCGAAGCTGATCGAGCTGAACAACGTGCTGACCCGCACCGGCGTGTCGCCGCGCGCGGTCGTGGAACCCCTGGTGCAGATGACCGCTCCGCTGGCGCCGCACCTGGCCGAGGAGCTGTGGCGCGCGCTCGGTCACGACGAGACGATCAGTTTCGTGCCGTTCCCGCAGGCCGACCCGGCCACGCTCGTCCAGGAGACGGTGACCTGCGTGGTGCAGGTGATGGGCAAGGTGCGCGACCGCATCGAGGTGTCGCCGAGTATCGACGCCGACGAGTTGGAACAGCTGGCGCGTGACAACGCCAAGGTCCGAGAAAGCCTGGGCGACAAGCAGATCCGCAAGATCGTCGTCCGCGCGCCCAAGTTGGTCAACATCGTGGCCGGCTGAGGTGGACGCGTGAACGTCGCCGTCGTGACGGACTCCACGGCGTACCTGCCGGGGGATCTGGCGGCCCGTCACCACGTGCGCGTGGTGCCGTTGCACGTGGTCATCGGCGGCACGTCGTACGAAGAGGGCCGCGACATCTCCTCGGCCGACGTGGCCGAGGCGCTGCGGGCGTTCCGTCCGGTGTCGACGTCGCGTCCCTCGCCGGGGGCGTTGCTGGAGGTGTACGAGGAACTCGCGCACGCCGGGGCCCGGCACATCGTCTCGGTGCACATCTCGGGTGCGATGTCGGCGACGGGCTCCTCGGCCGAGATCGCCGCCGAGGAGTCGCCGGTGCCCGTCACCGTCGTCGACAGTCGCTCCATCGGGATGGCGATGGGGTACGCCGTCCTCGCGGCCGCGGAGGTCGCGGCGGGCGGCGCCGCGCCGGAGGTCGTCGCCCAGGTGGCGCGCGACCACGCGGCCGCGGCGTCGGTGGGCTTCTACGTCGACACCCTGGAGTACCTGCGCCGCGGCGGTCGGATCGGCAAGGCCGCCGCGCTCTTCGGCTCCGCACTTGCCATCAAGCCGCTGCTGACGATGACCGATGGTCAGATCGAGCCGCTGGAGCGGGTGCGCACCACCGGCAAGGCCCTCGCGCGGATGCGGGAGCGGGCCGTGGAGGCGGCCGCCGCGATGGACGGACCCGACGGCGTCGACATCGCCGTGCACCACCTGGACTCCCGCGAGCGCGCCGAGCAGCTCGTGGAATCCCTGGCCGAGGCCGTGCCGCAAGCACGGCGGGTGCTGCTCGTGGAGCTCGGCGCCGTGGTCGGCGCCCATGTCGGCCCCGGCACCCTGGCGACCGCTGTCAGTCCCCGCCTGGGAGCGCGTTCGGCGATCCTCGGCGCATCCGCCTGACCGCTCCCCTCCACATCCCCGCCGCGCGGGCGCGGTTGTCCACAACCGCGGGTCCGCTGGCGGACGGGCATGCAGCCAGATCCCTAGCGTGCCCGTATGCCACGTGTTCGTGCCGAACAGGCCGCCCCCGATCGCCTGGCCGCAGTCCTGGACGAGCTCGATGCCGTACGACGCCCGGTCGGCTGGGTGCCGACGCAGGAGTCACTGCTCGACAGTCGGCGTCCGGCGATCCAGCCCGCGGCGGCGGGAGAGACCAGGGGTTCCGCCCGGCTGGCGCGACGAGGCGGTGGAGGACGTCACGCCGGGACGAGCGGAGACCTCCGCCCGCACGCTCCGCTGTTACGGACGCCTGCCGCCCTCCGGGACGCGCAGGTGGCGCCGAGCAGGCTGGCGGTGCTCGGAGTACTGATCGTGGTGCTCGTCGCGGGGCTGGTCCTCGGTGGACGTGTGCTGCTCGCTCGCGCGTCGGCGACGTCGACGCCCGTCGCCGCGGGGAGCGGCCCGCGGTCGGCCGCCACGACCACCGCCGGGGTGAGCCGGTTCGGCAGCAGTTCCACCGCCCCGAGCGCAGTGCCCACGACCTCGGCCGCGACCACCGTCGTCGTGCAGGTGGTCGGCCAGGTGCGCCACCCCGGCGTGGTCACGCTGCGTGCCGGCGCACGGGTGCAGGACGCGGTTGCCGCCGCTGGCGGCGCATTGCCGTCCGCGGACCTGACCGCCGTGAACCTCGCCCGGGTGGTCACCGACGGAGAGCAGATCCAGGTGCCGAAGCCTGGCCAGACGATGACGCCGGCGCCGGGCGCCGTGGGCGGTGGCAGCGGCGAGGGCTCGGCGCCCGTGACGGCGGCGGGCGGCGGCTCCTCCGACGCCTCGGCCGGGGGAGTGATCAACCTCAACACCGCGGACGTCACGGGCCTGGACGCACTGCCGGGGGTGGGACCGGTGCTCGCCCAGCGGATCGTCGACTGGCGCACCCAGAACGGCCGGTTCACCAGCGTCGACGAGCTGGGGGAGGTGAGTGGCATCGGCGACAAGGTGCTCGCGCGGCTACGACCGCACGTGACGGTATGAGCGCGGATCGCCTTTCCGGCGACCTGGAGAAGGGAGACGAGGAGCCGGTGGGCCGCCCGCCGCTGGATCTGCGGATGCTGGTGCCGGCACTCATGGCCTGGGCGTGCACCGTGGTGGCCCTCCCGCAACCCGTGACCGTGGTTCTCGGCGTCGCGATCGGATGCCTCGTCCTCGGCGTGCTCTGCCTCCTCGTCGGGCGCGGGCACCGCTCCTCGGGGTCGCGGGCGGGCATCGCCCTGGGCTGGCTCTGCACCGCGCTGCTGCTCGGCGCATTGGCAGCCCACCAGAGCGCCCGCACCGCGGGCCCTGTCGAGACACTGGCAGCTCAGCGGGCGATCGTGCGGGTGACCGCCGTGGTCGAATCCGACCCACGTCTCGTCGTGACGAATCCGGCGCGACCGACGGTCATCTACCGCGCCTCGGTGCGCGCGGTCGTCGGGCGGGGCGCCCGCAGCACCCCCGATACCCCCGTGCTGGTCTTCGCCAGGCCCACGTGGCGGGCACCGGCCTGGCACGACCGCATCGAGTTCACGGGGCGGCTGCAACCGGCGGATGCCGGTGACGACGTCACGGCCCTGCTCGACGCCCGATCGCCCCCGCGCGTGGTCGGCAGGCCCGGTCCGCTGACCCGGTGGGTGGAGTCGTTGCGGTCCGACGCCCGCGCCGCGACCGCATCGCTGCCCGCCGATCCGCGCGGCCTGGTCCCGGCCCTGGTCACGGGCGATACCGCGCGGATGCCCACGCGGTTGAACGACGACATGCGCGCCACCGGGCTCACCCACCTGTCCGCGGTGTCGGGATCCAACGTCACGTTCGTCCTCGTCGGCGCGGGCTGGCTGGCGGGCTGGTGCCGGGTCCCGCGCCGGTGGCGTACGCCGCTCGCGTTGCTCGTCCTCGGCTGGTTCGTCCTGCTGTGCCGACCCGAGCCGAGCGTGCTACGGGCCGCGGTGATGGGTGTCGTCGGTCTGCTCGGGGTGTCGATGTCACGCCGCCGGGTCGGTTCGTCCGCGTTGGCGGCGGCGATCGTCATGCTCCTGGCCTGGGATCCGTGGCTGGCCCGCTCGTACGGGTTCGCCCTCTCTGCCCTGGCCACCCTGGGTCTGCTGGTCTTCGCCCGGCCGTGGAGTGACGCGATGGCGGCGCGACTGCCCCTCAGGTTGCGACCGGTCGCCGACGCGATCGCGATCCCGCTGGCGGCGCAGGCGGCGTGCGCCCCCGTGATCGTGCTGCTGCAGTCGTCGGTGAGTCTGGTCGGGGTGCCCGCCAATCTGCTCGCTGCGGTCTTCGTC
Source organism: Allobranchiibius sp. GilTou73 (assembly GCF_021391335.1). GTDB lineage: Bacteria > Actinomycetota > Actinomycetes > Actinomycetales > Dermatophilaceae > Allobranchiibius > Allobranchiibius huperziae. The sequence continues at coordinate 1,958,919 of NZ_CP090051.1, forward strand.
GAGCCGGCCACCCTGGCCGGCGTCGTCACCGTGCTGGCGAGCCCGCTCGGTCCGGCAGTCGCCGCAGTCCCGGCCTGGTGCGCGGCCGTCCCGGCCTGGGGCATCGCCTGGGTGGCCCACGTCGGCGCCCGGGTGCCGGGCGGCGTCCTGCCGTGGCCGAGCGGGCTGGGCGGTGCGCTCCTGCTCGGCGCGCTCACCGTGCTCGCGATCTGGGGCGGCGTCGGGTTATGGGGGCGTGCCCGTACCCATCCGGCGCTGGCCGCCGGCTGCGCGCTGGCGTTGACGGCCGCGGCGTGGCCGCTGCCGCATCTCGGCTGGCCGCCGCAGGGGTGGGTGTGGATCTCCTGCGACGTCGGGCAGGGCGACGGCGGGGTGCTCGCCACGACACCGGGGCACGGCGTCGTCGTCGACACCGGGCCCGACCCGCAGCACATCGACGCCTGCCTGCATCGCGCCGGCGTCACCCGTATCGACGCGATCGTGCTCACTCACTTCCACCTCGACCATGTCGGCGGTCTGACCGGTGACCTGCGGGGGCGATCCGTCGGGGAGATCTTCGTGACGCCGGTGGTCGCGACGAGCGCGCCCGGTACCCGGGAGGCGGCCAGCAACGCCCCGCTGGTGCACCGGCTCGCCGCCGCGAGACACATTCCGGTGCGCACCCTGGTCACGGGAGACACCGTGAACTGGCCCGGGGTGCACGCCGTCGTGCTGTGGCCGAGCCGCGAGATCGACGCCGGCTCGATCCAGAACAACGCGAGCATCACCCTCGACGTGCGCACCCACGGCCTGCGGATCCTTCTGACCGGTGACATCGAGCGTGAGGCGGGCGCTGCCGTGTACGGCGAGCTGAGTCATCAGCCGACGGGGCCGCCCTTCGACGTGCTCAAGGTGGCCCACCACGGCTCGGCCAACCAGTCCGCCGACCTGGTGCGCTTCGTGCACGCACCGATCTCGATCATCAGCGTCGGTGCACACAACGACTACGGACTGCCGACGCCCTCGACGTTGTCGTTGTTGAAGAGCCTGCCCGGAGCGACCTACCGCACCGACCGCGGAGGGGACGTGGTCGTGGCTGTGCGCGACGGGCGGGTCACCGTCGACAGGCCCTGACGGGCAGGTGGGGGAGTCTCAGGCGACCGGTGTCGCCGACCGCACCGAGGTGGACGCCGCGCACAGCGCCTCCAGGGTCGCGGCGACGGCGGGCACGCGCGTGAGGTCGGGGGTGGTGACGGCGTAGACGGTCCGACGGGGGGTCGGCTTGATCGGCAGGATCGTCACGCCGTCGTTGTGCGCCGAGTGCAGGATCAGGTCAGGCACGAGGGCGACCCCCAGGCCCGCGGCGACGAAACCCAGCACCGCCACGTAGTCCTCGGTCTCGAACGAGACCGACGGGCTGAATCCGGCGCGCTCGGCCAGGGAGAGCAGGTGTCCGCGGCATCGCGGGCATCCCGCGATCCACTGCTCGTCGACCATGTCGGTCATCCGCACCGACGCGGCGCCGGCGAGCCGGTGATCCGACGGCACCACCAGGCGCACCTCGTCGTCGAGCAGCTTGCGGGACTGGAACGCCTCGATGTCGTCCTCGCCGCGGGCCAGCGGCGCACCGTCGTAAGCGAACGCGACGGCGATGTCGCACTCGCCGGCCCGCAGTGCGGCCAGCGACTCGGGAGGCTCGGCCTCGGTGAAGGTCACCTCGACGTCGGGGTAGGCCTTTCGCACCATCGCGAGCGCGTGCGGGACGAGTGTCGAGGAGGAGGAGGGGAAGGCCATCAGACGGACGCGGCCGGCGCGCAACCCGGCGATCGCGGCGACCTCTGATTCGGCGGCCTCGAGGGCGCTGAGCACGGGGCCCGCGTGACGGGCCAGCACCGCGCCGGCTTCGGTCAGCCGCACGCTGCGGCCCAGGCGCTCGACCAGGACGGTGCCGATCCGGTCCTCCAGACGGCGCACCATCTGGGAGATGGCGGGCTGGGAGTAGCCCAAAGAGGTGGCCGCAGCGGTGAAGCTGCCCTCGTCGGCGATGGCCCGGATGACCCGCAGGCCCGCAGCGTCGATCATGCGCAAATCATATAATGGAAGGTTATCCATCGGAACCCATCTTCATGCTTTCGTTCTGCACCAGCCATGCACCGCAGTAGCCACCCGCGCGCCTACGGGGCCACGGGGCCGGTGCGACACTGATGACGTGCTCGAGTCCGCGGTCTCCCCGGTGCCCGAGGGAGTGCGCCCGGATCAATGGGACGGACTGGCGAGCTACCTGGCGGATGGCGGGCTGGTCGCCCTGACCGGAGCCGGCCTGTCCACCGAATCGGGTCTGCCGAGTTACCGCGACGCCCGCGGCGTACGTCGGGTGCAGCCGATGACGGTGACCGAGCTACGCGCCAGTCATGAAGCGCGGCAGCGGTATTGGGCACGTTCCTACGTCGGGTGGCCACGCTTTGCGGCTGCCCGACCGAATGACGGCCACCGCGCGGTCGCCAGGCTGCTCGCCGCCGGCACCCTGACGAGCGTCATCACCCAGAACGTCGATGGGCTGCATCAGGCGGCCGGCGCGAGCGAGGTGCTCGAGCTGCACGGCAACCTGGAGCGGGTGGTCTGCATGGCCTGCTCGAGCACGCATCGCCGCGATGACATGGACGACTGGTTGCGCGACGCCAACCCCGGATTCGACCGCGCGATCGGAGGCGCGGTCCGGCCCGACGGCGACGTCGCGCTGCCCGAGGCGATCGTGCGCGCGTTCGTCACGGCCGACTGTCCGGTGTGCGGTTCGGACCTGCTGAAACCGGACGTCGTGATGTTCGGCGAATCAGTGCCGAAACCGTTGGTGGAGCGGTGCTTCGGCCTCGTCGAGGAGGCGTCGGCGCTGCTGGTCCTGGGGTCGTCGCTCGCGGTGATGTCCGGTTACCGGTTCGTGCGCCGGGCCGCCCGCATCGGCGTGCCCGTGATCGTGATCAACGACGGATGGACCCGCGGGGACGGCGAGACCGACCTGAAGATCGAGGCGCCGCTGGGCAGCACCCTGACGGCGCTGGCGGACCGACTGGGAGCGCCGGCCGTGGGCGCACCGGGCGCCCAGCGCGCCTGAGGAGCGCCGGGCGCCCGGGGTCGCTCAGACCCTGCGCAGCACCGCCGTGACCTTGCCCAGCACCACGGCGTCGTCGCCGTCGATCGGGTCGTACGCCGTGTTGTGCGGCATCAGCCAGACCTTGCCCCCGGTGCGCTTGAAGGTCTTGACGGTCGCTTCGTTGTCGAGCATCGCCGCGACGATGTCGCCGTTGGTCGCGGTCGGTTGCTGACGCACCACGACCCAGTCGCCGTCGCAGATCGCGGCGTCGATCATCGAGTCGCCGACGACCTTCAGCAGGAAGAGGTCGCCCTCGCCGACGATCTGCTTGGGCAGCGGGAAGACGTCCTCGACGACCTCGTCGGCCAGGATCGGACCGCCCGCGGCGATCCGTCCGACGACCGGGACGTACGACGCACTGGGTCGCCGGTCGCCGATGCCGGTCTCGTCCTCGACGCTCAGGTCACCGTCCGGCGCGTTGGTGACGCTGGACCCGCCCCGGTAGCCGCGCTGGTCCTTGTCCTGGTCCGGTGAGATGACCTCGATGGCGCGCGGCCGGTTGGGGTCGCGGCGCAGGTAGCCCTTGCGCTCGAGCATCGACAGCTGGTGAGCGACGGAGCTGGGGCTGGTCAGGCCGACGGCCTCGCCGATCTCCCGCAGGCTCGGCGGGTAACCGCGCCGGTCCACGGAGTTGCGGATGACCTCCAGCACGCGCCGCTGTCGGGTGGTCAAACCGTCGTCGTCGCGCTCGGGCATCTGGTGCACCTTGGCCATGGTCTTCGTCCGTCCCTCTCCGAGTGGATCGTGCTGCCACCGCCCGCCCCAGGTGTCCGTGCGGCTGCGCCCCCGGGGCCGATGAGTCGCCGTATTCGGCGTCGTTCCGCGGATTCACAACTGATGAGCAGGGGCTGTCGGTGGTCGGTGTTTCAGTTCTGCAGGTGAGCACGAGATTACGAGAGTCGGACACACTTTCCAAACATCTGTTCGGGGCGTGTCTGGATTTTCTCGAACGCGCGTGCTAGACATCAGACAGATGATCGATCGCACACACGTACGATCGACGAGTTATCGGAGGATCTCATGAGTGCCGTCACCGCTGTTCCCAGCTGGGTCACTCCCGCCACCCCTGCCCTGCCGGGTCGTCCCGGCGCATCGCGACGTACGGCGCCCGCGTCCATCCGTCGCGGCCACCTGCGCGCGGTCCCTGATCTGCCCGTGCTCGTGGATGCACCTGCGCCGACGATGCACATCACTCGTCGCGGTCGCCTGCTGATCACGCTGTGCGCTCTCCTCCTATGTCTCGTCGGGGGAGTGGCGGGAGCCCGTGCCGCAGTGGGCGGCGGGTCCGCGCAGCGCTACGACACCGTGGTCGTCCAGTCGGGCCAGACCCTGTCCTCGGTCGCCCACCACGCCTACCCCCAGCTGCCGATCGGCAATGCGGTGCAGCGGGTGCAGGCCGCCAATCGACTGAACACCCTGCAGGTGTTCGCCGGCGAGCAACTGCGCCTGCCTCGCTGAGTCCGGCCGCGCGCCTTCTGGCGCCCCGTAGCAGGGCCGACACCGCCTCCGTGTCGCCCTCGGCGGCCCTCTGACCAGCACGAACGACCCCGCGCAAACCGGGCAGCCTCTCAAGGTTGCATCACCCCCTCCACCGGAATACGATCCCTACATCTAGTAGTTACATCGATGTAAGTCGTCCACATGTAGTCCCCAGGTCGACCCGGGTTATCCCAAGGCACAGCGCGGATATCCCCCGGTTGTCCACGAGTTACCCACAGGTGGGCGGGGCTACGGCGTGGACGGCGAGAGATCGGTGTGAGCCGATCGTCGAGGGTGAGGGAGACCGCATGCACTGCCCGTTCTGCCGGCACGAGGACAGTCGCGTCGTCGACTCCCGCTCGAGCGAGGACGGCACTTGTATCAAACGGCGCCGCCAGTGCCCCAGCTGCGGCAAGCGCTTCTCCACCATGGAGACCACGAGCCTGACCGTCGTGAAGCGGTCCGGCGCCAGCGAGCCGTTCAGCCGCCAGAAGGTGCTCGTCGGGGTGCGCAAGGCGTGCCAGGGCCGCCCGGTCTCCGAGGACGACCTGGCGCTGCTGTCCCAGCAGGTGGAGGAGTCCATCCGGATGCAGGGACTGGCCGAGATCGACGCCCATGACGTCGGTCTGGCGATCCTCGGCCCGTTGCGTGCCCTCGACGAGGTCGCCTACCTGCGATTCGCCTCCGTCTACCAGGCCTTCGACGACCTGGGCGACTTCGAGGCGGCGATCGCGCTGCTTCGCGCCGAGCGTCAGGTGCTCGGCCCCTCGTACGCCGCCGACGACCCCGTTGTCAGTGGTGGCGGGGAGGATCACTGATACCCGGTCATCCCGTGCGCCGGGTGCTGCAGCAGTCACCCGTGCGCGTACCGCAAGGCCCCACAGCATCACCAGCACCACCCGAATCAGCAGCCCAGCTCACCACGTCACACGGAGGAACAGCATGACCGAGACCACCGGCGCCCGCGCCGACGCCGCCCGCGCAGACCGTGGGGTGCACATCGAGCGCATCTTCACCACGCCCGGCGTCCACCCGTACGACGAGGTGACCTGGGAGCAGCGCGACGTCGTGCAGCAGAACTGGAAGACCGGCGCGACGATCTTCGAGCAGCGCGGTGTCCTCTTCCCGGACTTCTGGTCTCTCAACGCCTCCACCATCGTGACGACCAAGTACTTCCGCGGGGCGCTCGGCACCGCGGTGCGTGAGACCAGCCTCAAGCAGCTGATCGACCGTGTCGTCCTGACCTACGTCAAGGGCGGGCGCGACAACGGCTACTTCGCGAGCGACGAGGACGCGGAGATCTTCGAGCACGAACTGACCTGGGCGCTGCTGCACCAGGTGTTCAGCTTCAACTCCCCGGTGTGGTTCAACGTGGGCACCAAGAGCCCGCAGCAGGTCTCGGCGTGCTTCATCCTGTCGGTCGACGACTCGATGGACTCGATCCTCAACTGGTACAAGGAGGAGGGGTTCATCTTCAAGGGCGGTTCGGGCGCCGGCCTCAACCTCTCGCGGATCCGCTCCTCCAAGGAGCTGCTGTCCAGCGGCGGCACCGCCAGCGGTCCGGTCTCCTTCATGCGCGGCGCCGACGCGTCCGCGGGCACCATCAAGTCCGGTGGGGCCACCCGCCGTGCGGCCAAGATGGTCGTGCTCGACGTGGACCACCCCGACATCGAGGAGTTCATCGAGACCAAGGCGCGCGAGGAGGACAAGATCCGCGCGCTGCGCGACGCCGGCTTCGACATGGACCTCGGCGGCCGTGACATCACCTCGGTGCAGTACCAGAACGCCAACAACTCGGTGCGGGTGAGCGACAAGTTCATGCGCGCGGTCGAGGCCGGCACGGAGTTCGGGCTGACCGCCCGCGGCACCGGTGAGGTCATCGAGTCCGTCGACGCCCGTGAGCTGTTCGCCAAGCTCAACAAGGCGGCGTGGGAGTGCGCCGACCCCGGCATCCAGTACGACGACACGATCAACGACTGGCACACCACCCCCGAGAGCGGCCGGATCACCGCGTCCAACCCGTGCTCGGAGTACATGTCGCTGGACAACTCCTCGTGCAACCTGGCGTCGCTCAACCTGTTGAAGTTCCTGCGGGACGACGACACCTTCGACACCGCGACGTTCCAGAAGGTCGTCGAGCTGGTCATCACCGCGATGGACATCTCGATCTGCTTCGCCGACTTCCCGACCGAGGCCATCGGCGAGACCACGCGCAACTACCGCCAGCTCGGCATCGGCTACGCCAACCTCGGCGCGCTGCTGATGGCGACCGGCCACGGGTACGAGTCCGAGGGCGGCCGCAGCCTGGCCGGCGCGATCACCTCCCTGCTGACCGGCGCGGCGTACAAGCGCTCGGCCGAGCTGGCCGAGGTCGTCGGTCCGTACGCGGGCTACGCCCGCAACGCGGACGCGCACCAGAAGGTGATGCGCAAGCACCGCAGCGCCAACGACGAGCTGCGTCCGCTGGACACGATGGACGGTGAGATCCACCGCTACGCCAGCAAGGCCTGGAAGCAGGTCGTCGAGCTCGGCGCGGCCCATGGCTACCGCAACGCGCAGGCCTCGGTGCTCGCGCCGACCGGCACGATCGGCTTCATGATGGACTGCGACACCACCGGCATCGAGCCGGACTTCTCGCTGGTCAAGTTCAAGAAGCTGGTCGGTGGCGGATCGATGCAGATCGTCAACCAGACGATCCCGCGCGCGCTGAAGAAGCTGGGCTACCAGCAGGAGCAGATCGAGGCGATCGTCGAGCACATCGCCGACAAGGGCCACGTCATCAACGCGCCGGGTCTGAAGCCGGAGCACTACGAGGTCTTCGACTGCGCGATGGGCGAGCGGGCGATCAGCGCTCTCGGTCACGTGCGGATGATGGCGGCCTGCCAGCCGTTCCTGTCCGGTGCGATCTCCAAGACGGTCAACCTGCCGGAGACGGCGACCGTCGAGGACATCGCCGAGGTGCACCTGGAGGGCTGGAAGCTGGGGCTGAAGGCGCTGGCGGTCTACCGCGACAACTGCAAGGTCGGTCAACCGCTGTCCGACGGTGGCTCGACCGCCAAGGACAAGGCGGCCGCCGCTGCCGACGCCGCCGTCGAGAAGGTCATCGAGTATCGCCCGGTGCGCAAGCGCATGCCGAAGCGTCGTACCTCGCAGACCACCTCGTTCGCCGTCGGCGGTGCGGAGGGCTACCTCACCGCGGGCACCTACGACGACGGTCAGCTGGGCGAGCTCTTCCTGAAGTTCGGCAAGCAGGGCTCGACCCTCGCCGGCATGATGGACGCCTTCTCGATCGCCGTGTCCATCGGCCTGCAGTACGGCGTGCCGCTGGAGACCTTCGTGGAGAAGTTCACCAACCTGCGCTTCGAGCCTGCCGGTCTGACCGACGACCCGGACGTGCGGATGGCGCAGTCGATCATGGACTACGTCTTCCGTCGGCTGGCGCTGGACTACACCGACTTCGAGACGCGGTCGTTCATGGGCATCCACACCGCCGAGGAGCGCACCCGTCAGCTCGAGACTGGCTCTTACGCCGAGGCGACCGAGGCCGACGGTGACGAAGATGTCGCCGACGAGCTGGAGTCCTACTCCCAGTCAGCGGCGCCGTCCGCCAAGCGGCCCGAGCAGTCGACGTCGACGGTGGCTGCCAAGGACATCACCTCTGGTGCCGGCGCGGCCGACGTGCGCGAGGTCTCCTCGGAGATCCACTCATCGGCCGAGCTGATGGAGAAGTTCCAGGGCAAGTCCGCGGACGCGCCGATGTGCATGACCTGCGGCACGAAGATGCGCCCGGCCGGTAGCTGCTACGTGTGCGAGGGCTGCGGAAGCACCTCTGGCTGCAGCTGACGCTGCCGCTGATTCGACCATGCACGCCGGGGCAGATGTGCCCCGGCGTGCATGGTCGAATCGTCAATAGAGGCGGGTGGTGGAGGTCAGCACCCGCAGCGGCTCGGCAGGGCCGGCGACGACGGTGGTGCCCGGGAGGTCGGTCCACGCGCCGCCATCGACGGAGTACTGCCCGCCGTAGGTGGTGCGGACCGACGTGCTGAACGAGCCGGGTGCGTCGTAGGCGTGTGTGATGTCACCCGACGGGTAGGTCCCACCCATGGACCGGGTGGCTCCACTGGTCGAGCCGTCGCCGAAGACGAAGGTGTTGGACTTCAGGGTCGGATTGATACGCACGGCGTGACCGACGAGGGTCACCGTTCGGACCTCGCCCGGTGCGTACCCGGCGACGGGCCAGTTCGCCCGGAAGTAGGTCGGCAGCGTTACCAGCGTGCGGTTGTTCACCGGCTGGATCGAGAGCTGTGGTCTGGCGAACGGCGTCACCGACCAGGCGTGCTCGATCATGGCGAGGGTGAGCTGAGGTTTGTGTTTTCCGGGGAGGACGTCCGGATAGCACGTGGTTCCCGGCGACTCCCACGGCCCGTAGACGTTGTCCCCGGTGTCGACGCGCCGGTAGATGAAGACCCACGGACCCGGGACATGCCCCACCGTCTGGCAGTAGCTAAGGGCGTTGGGGCAGATGAACTCCTGATGTCCTGGGCCGTTGCCCGCGCACCTCAACACGGTGCTGTATTGGTATGCCGTCCCGGGCTTGTAGGTCTTACTTCCCACCGTGCCGCCGGTGGTCGTCTTCGGCGGAAGGTGAGCCGTCTCCGATTTGCTCAGCCCGACGTATGCGCCACCGTCGGTGTTGCAGGCACTCCCCCTGCATGGACCTTTATTCGTGACCGCGCCTTCAGCACCCGAGCAGACGAAGAGGGGAACTGCTGCGGCGGCAAGTGCGGTGAAAACGCGCCCGACCACTTAGCTCGCCCCAGCATCGTTCTGGATCTCTTCTACTCGCCAGAACGTCGACCATCTGAGGAAAATGACTATTGCCACCCGCTTTACTCGCGGGAAACTCGTAATGACGGCGCCGCTCGCCGACACTTGATTTGCGGCAGGAGTCGAACAAGCCAACTCGACCCGGTCGTGGTTCCCTGCTTCAGGAAACGTCGCAGCCTTGATGATGTAGGCGTCGTCGGAAAAGTGCGAACCAGTCGACTTCAATTCGTTGACAGAATTGACATAGTTGGCGCAGCTTTTGCAGGTGGGGAGGGCGAGGGGCTCTAGGACGCCCACCTTCGGGTGCTTCCCGGTCTCGTTGATCTGCTGCACGTAGTACTTGGCGAAGGCGATGCGGCCCGCATCGGTGTGGGCGCGGGCGGCCGTGGGAACTCCGGCCGGGCCGTCGTACGCAGAGGTCGAGCTGCTCGGTGCGGGGGAACTGGTCGTGGAGCTGCTCGTCGACGACGGACTGTTGGTCGTCGACGACGTGGTCGACGGCGTGGTGCTCGACCCTCCGGAGCACGCGCTCACGCTTGCCGCCCCGGCGACTGCGAGCAGCACGGCGACGGACCGGCCACGGGTGCGCGGCATGAGGACCCTCCCTGACCGGTGGCGCACCGGCCTCCTGATGGACCTGGATCGTCCACGGTGACCCAGCATGCGTGATCCGGCCGGCTCGCGTGAGCTATCCACAGGCAAAAGTGGTGCACATTCGTGCTTCGTGCGACGCGAGTGGGTGAGGGGGTCGTTGAGCCGGATGTGATCGCCCGACCGGGTCATCGGACGCTGCGTTGTCCGGCAAACGGTCAGGTCCGGCGCAGGACTGCTACTCACGGGTAGGTTGAGCGGGTTACACCTGATGAGGAGACTTCGTGACCCAACGGGCCCAGCCGCCGCTCGACTCAGAGATCGAATCAGAGCTCGACGCACATCGCGAGGCACACCTCGCTGCCCCCGCCGATAGCCAGGTCGCCGCTGCTCACCGCGCCGGCACCGCCGTACGCGGCGTCACGGGAGCCATCCGTGACACCCACGGTGCCGTCGCGAGCAAGGTCTTCGCGTCTGCGCGCCGCACTGTCGGCCCGGTCGTCACCCCGGTGGAGTTCGCGCACGACCACATCGCGCGCGCTGCGTACGGCGCGTCGGCCGTCGCGCTCGAGGGCGTGGCCGAGGCGGTCGGCGCGACTGCGGCGAAGGCCGCGCAGGCGGGCCGGACGAGCAAGTTCGGGCGGGGCACCACGCGGCGGGCGAGCGGAGTCCTCGCCTTCGTGCACGGGTTCAACGGCGACAAGATGGCGTCGTCCGGGCGGATGCCGTTGTCCTCCCCGATGAGCCTGCGCCGCTCCGGGGAGCGGGTCCCTGCGACCGCGGACGGCCTGGCCCGCGCCTACCCGGACGCCACACCCCAGATCGTCATCTTCGTGCACGGCTTCGTCGGCACCGAGCAGATGTGGAAGCGGCACGCGCACCGCGACGACGATGGGCGACGGCTCAGTTACGGGCGGCGTCTGGAGGCGCACGGTGACTGGTCGGCCCTCTGGGTGCGCTACAACACCGGGTTGCGGATCAAGTCCAACGGCTTGGAGCTCGCCCTGCTGATCGAGCAGGTCGTCGACCACTGGCCGGTGCCCGTCGAACGCGTGGTGCTGGTGGGGCACTCGATGGGCGGTCTGGTGGCGAGCAGCGCCCTGCTGCAGTGGCCGACCTCCTCGACGTGGGGACCCCTGGTGAGTGACCTGATCACCCTCGGCACGCCGTACCACGGGTCGCCGATCGAGCAGGGCGCCAACTACCTCGCCGAGTTCTTCTCCGGGTACGGCGCCACCCGGTGGCTGGGCGACGTCATCCAGTTCCGCAGCGAAGGGATCAAGGACCTGCGGCCGGGCAACCTCTTCCTCGCCGACACCCGCGGCGCGATGCCGGACGCCGCCGAATGGCGCCAGGCGCTGGCCCCGCAGATGGTCGTGCGCCATCTGGCCGTCGCAGGCGTGCTCACCAAGGATCCGCACGCGCGGCTGGGCGGGATCATCGGCGACGGGATCGTGCCGCGCGCGAGTGCTCGCGCGGGAGCGGACAACGACCTGAGCCGGTCCACCATGATGGGGTCCATGAGTCACAACGACCTGGTCAACGACCCGCGGGTCTACGAGGTCATCGCGGACGTCCTCGGCGTGCAGGCATGACCGGCGCCGCGTTCTTCGACCTCGACCGCACGCTGCTCCGCGGGGCGTCCGGGCCGATCATCACCGATGCCCTGCGCGAGGCCGGCCTGGTCACCACCAAGCTGCCCGGCGAGAGCCTGCTCTACGGCGTGTTCAACCGGTTCGGCGAGACCCTTCCGTCGATGGTCCTGGCGCGCAACGCGACGCTGGTCGCCCGCGGCAAGCGCGCCGGCGCGTTCGACGAGGCGGCGCGGCGCGCGGCGGTCGGCCTGATGGATCTGATCGAGCCGTTCGCCCACCTCACGCTGGAGAAGCACCGCGCCGCCGGGCGCAAGGTCGTCCTCGCCACGACGACACCGCTGCACCTCATCCAGCCGCTGGCCGATCTGCTCGAACTCGACGCCGTGATCGCGACGCGTTACTCCGTGGACCCGGTCTCGGGTCGGTACGACGGGGGCCTGGACGGTCCGTTCGTCTGGTCCACGGGCAAACTGGCCGCCGTTCGCGACTGGGCCGGTGAGCACGACGTGGACCTGACGCAGTCCTTCGCCTACTCCGACTCCGTCTACGACCTGCCCCTGCTGTCCGCGGTCGGACACCCGCACGCGGTCAACCCCGACCCGCGGCTGCTCGCGTTCGCGACCGTACGGCGCTGGCCGGTGGAGCACTTCAGCGCGTCTCCCGGCGTCTTCAAGGTGCCGTTCGTCGACATCGAACTGCAGCGGATCGGCCAGTGGATGGCGCGTCCCGAGGCGTTTCCCTACGCGCGGTTCGAGGTGCTCGGGACCGAACACGTGCCGAGCGAGGGCGGCGTCCTCGTGGCGGCCAACCACCGCAGCTACTTCGACCTGCCGACGATGTTCCTGGCGATGGGTCGCGCCGGCCGCACCGGCCGGTTCATGGCCAAGCGGGAAATCTTCGACGTACCGGTGGTGGGGCAGCTGATCGCCGGATCCGGCGGGATCCCGGTCGACCGGGAGAGCAAGGTCCCCGATGCTCCGGACCCGCTCGCTGCCGCCGAGACCGCGTTGCGCGGTGGCGAGCTCGTCGGGGTGATGCCGCAGGGCACCATCCCGCGCGGGCCGGATTTCTTCTCCAGTGCGCTCAAGGGCCACACGGGGGTCGCCCGGCTGGCCAAGAGCACCGGGGTGCCGGTCATCCCGTGCGCGATCTGGGGCACCGAGCAGGTCTGGCCCCGCTCGTCCAAGCTGCCGCAGATGCTCAACTACCTGCACCCGCCGCAGATCACCGTGCGTTTCGGTCCACCGGTCGAGCTGAAGTACCGCTCCGCGGCCGCCGACACCGACCGGGTGATGAAGGCGATCGCGCGCCTGCTGCCTGACGAGGCGCGCAGTCGCCGCCGCCCCACGATGGAGCAACTGGCATCCAGCTACCCCGGCGGGAAGGTGCCGCCGGCGGACCGGTCGTTCGCCCGCGCGGACGAGGCGCAGGACGAGTAGAGCCGCCCGCCCCGGATGAACATCGGGTGAACACCGGCCGTCATCCGCGTTTGCGCAGGTCAGGTGGGGTAGGCCGGCGTTCACTCGACTAGACGTTGAGTCCTCGTGGCACCCACACTTGCGCCATGAGCGCACACGCCCAAGAGGTCGTCGTCCTGGTGCTGGTCGTCGTGACCGCCCTCGGGTTCGACTTCACCAACGGCTTCCACGACACCGGGAACGCCATGGCCACCTCGATCGCGACGGGTGCGCTGAAGCCGAAGGTGGCCGTCGCCATCTCCGGCCTCCTCAACCTGGTCGGCGCCTTCCTGTCGGTGGAGGTCGCGACGACTGTCACCACGTCGGTCCTGAAGATCCAGCAGAAGGGATCGGGCAACCTGCTCGGCGGCATCACCGCGGAGACAGCGCTCATCATCATCTTCGCCGGGCTGGTGGGCGGCATCCTGTGGAACCTGTTCACCTGGTTGCACGGGCTGCCCTCCAGCTCCTCGCACGCCCTCTTCGGCGGCCTGATCGGCGCGGGTCTGGCCTCGGGCGGGCTCAGCAGGATCAACTGGGACGGCCTGGTCTCCAAGGTGCTCCTGCCCGCCGTCGCCTCACCGTTCGTCGCCGGCATCGTCGCGGCCATCGGCACCTTCCTGATCTACGCGATCACCCGGTCGGTGCGCGACAGCGAGAAGGAGAGCTCCTTCCGCTGGGGCCAGATCGGGACGGCCTCGCTGGTGTCCCTAGCGCACGGCACGGGAGACGCGCAGAAGACGATGGGCGTCATCGCGCTCGCTCTGATCGCCAAAGGCTCCCTGACCTCCGGTGACATCATGAAGAACGGCATCCCGATCTGGATCATCTTCAGCTGCGGCGCGGCGATCGCGCTCGGCACCTACCTCGGCGGCTGGCGGGTCATCCGCACCCTCGGCAAGGGCCTGGTCGACATCGACGCACCGCAGGGCATGGCCGCCGAGGCCTCGTCCGCGGCGATCATCCTGACCTCCAGCCACTTCGGGATGGCGCTCTCGACGACCCACGTCGCCTCCGGGTCGATCGTCGGCACCGGCCTCGGCCGGCCCAATTCCCAGGTGCGATGGAGTGTCGCCGGGCGGATGGCGGCCGGCTGGGTGCTCACCCTCCCGTGCGCCGCGATCGTCGGCGCCGCCTGCTACGGCGTCGCGCACCTGATCGGGGGTGTCGGCGGCGCGGTCGTCATCTTCATCGTGCTGCTGAGCGCGGCCGGGTACATGTATCTGCGCAGCCGGGCCACCGCGGTGCACGCCGGGAACGTCAACGACGAGTGGGAGGGCGCTCCGTCCGTACGTTCCGAACTGTCCGAGCGTCAACCCGCCGCCTAGGAGGCCACGATGATCACTGCGGACGAATTCGCCTCACTGTTCCGGGTCCTGCTCGCCGGGCTGGTCTTCGGCGCGGGCCTGCCCGCCCTGTTCGCTGTCGGGGTCCGGCTGCTCGCGCAGGGACACGGCGGGTCAGCAGGCGGTGCCTTCGCGGGCGACGCCGGGACGTCCGGGGGAGCGAGCCGCGGCAACCCGGTCGCCCTCGGTGCGGCGTACCTGCTCTTCGGGCTGATCGCCGTCGCGATCCTGCTGGGGGTGCTGTGGATCACCAAGGCCAGCCTGAAGCACTACCTCGGGATCGAGGTCTTTTGATGGATCGACCCGTCTTCATGGCCAACCTGATGACCTGGCTGCGCGCGGGCTATCCGGACGGCGTCCCGGAGCGCGACTACCAGCCGCTGCTCGCGCTCCTGCGTCGGCAGTTGTCCGACGAAGAGGTCAAAGACGTTGCGCGTCAACTCATCTCAGGCGCACGCGAGCACGGCGACGATGCGGCGATCTCCCGGGTCGACGTCGGCGTCCTGGTCACCAAGTACACCGACGGGGTGCCGTCCGAGTCGGATCTGCGGCGTGTGCAGGAGCGGTTGGAGAAGAAGGGCTGGCCGCTGCACGACGCCCGATGACGAGGGGCTCGCAAGTCGCCGAAGGCGGGTGACCTCGACCTAGACTCGAAGCCCATGCATCAGTCCGAGATCGTCCTCCCGCATGGGCGCGACTGTCTTTGGCGCATGCCGTCGTCGAGCACCTGGCACGTGACGCCGGGGTGGACCTGCTGCACATCAAGGGGCCGGCGACCACGGCCCGTTTCCGGCTCGTAGGTCGCACCAGCAGCGACGTCGACGTGCTGGTCCGGCCCTCTCACGTGCCCCAGCTGACGTCCGTGCTGGAGGCTGCGGAGTTCGAGCCGCGCACCGGATTCGAGTCCGGCTCGATCTTCCGGCATGCCGCCAATCTGCATCACCGTTACTGGGGCTGGGTCGATGTGCACCGCTTGTTCCCTGGTTTCGGGGTCGATGCCTCCGTCGCGTTCGAGCAGCTGTGGCAACGTCGGTGCACCGCCACGATCGCGGCGTACGACGTGCAGGTGCCGAGCGTGCTCGACCAGGCGTTGCTCATCCTTCTGCACGGCGCCCGCGACACCGCTCGCGGACGCGCGGACATCGACCGCGTCCGTGCCGCGCTCACCCCGGCCGAGCTTGATCAGGTCGCGCGCCTGGCGCAAGGGCTGGGGGCGGAGGTCGCCCTGGCGGCTGCCAGCGGAGATCTCCACCGTTTCCGCGACCGTGCCGATCACGACCTGTGGGTGGTCGCCTCCGAGGGCGGCACGCGGTTGCAGGAGTGGCGTGCCCGCTTCCGCGCGGCCACCACCCTGCCGGAGAAGGCGAAGCTGTGCGGTGAGGTGCTGCTGGTCAACCGCGACCACCTGCAGATGCGGCTGGGCCACGAGCCGTCCCGCGCGGAGTGGCTGCAGGCGACGGTGCGCCGTCCGATGGTGGCAGCGCGGGAGATCGGTGTGCTGCTGACCCGCCGTCTGCCGCGTCGAAGGGGGCGGTGATGCAGCCGGCGTACGTCGTCCCGGACGGCGTCGCGTGGGTCGTCGACGAGGACGGCGGCCCCCACGGCCCGGCCGTCTATCTGACCCGCGTCAGAGCCGGTCTCCCGATCGCCCTGGAGGGGCCGGCGGCACAGATCTGGGATGCCGCCCGCTCGATGCCTGAGGACGAGATCACCGCCGAGGTCGCGCTGGCCACCGGGCAGACCCCGGACACGGTCCGGGACTCCGTCGAGAGCTTCCTGCGCGAACTGCTCCGGCGTGGACTTCTGCAGGTGCGCGAACCCGATCAGGGGGCTGTGGACGGGTAGCATTCCTGCTGCCCACAAGAGCCGGATCGGCGCCCGTCGATCGTGGCCCGCCCTCAGGCCAAGGACCCAACACCACGTGACCGTCGTCGACTTCCTCCGGCTCAGCCGTGCGAACTGGCATGTGCTGCTCGTCGCGATCGTCGTGTGCACCCTGGGTGCGTACGCCTACGTGCTGAGCCTGCCGGTGACCTACGCGTCGTCGTCGTCGGCGTTCGTGCAGGTGGGTGGCACCGGCAACATCGCCGACACCATCAACGGCAGCCAGGTCGCTCAGCAGAAGGCACAGGCCTACACCACGCTCGTGGGCACGCTGCCGGTCGCCAACGAGGTGTCCAAGGCCACCGGCATCCCGGTCGGGCGCATCGCCGGGCACATCACGGCCAGTGTCGGAACGGCCGCCCTGATCACGGTCTCCGTCACCTGCGACACCCCCTCGGACTGCCCGAAGATCGCCAACGCGGCCCTGGTCGCGACCGCGAACACGGTGAAGAACCTGGAGAGCGACGGCGGCCAGACCGTGATACGGGTCGTGCCGCTGCAGAACGCCACGGGCGATGGCGGTCGGATCAGCCCCAACGTGAAGAAGCACGTCGAGGCCGGTTTCGCCGCCGGCGTCGTGCTGGGCTACCTACTCGCCGTCCTGCGGCTGATGCTCGACCAGCGGCTGCGCACCGTCCAGGACGTCGAGACGATCACGGGTGCGGGCACACTCGGCATCCTGCCCAAGACCTCGATGCTGCGGGGCAACTCGCGCCGGGACGCCGACCCGCACTCGCACGCCGGTGAGGCGCTGCGACAGCTGCGCACCAACCTGCGGTTCGTCAACGTCGACAACCCGCCGAAGGCGATCGTCGTCACCAGCCCCAATCCCGGTGAGGGCAAGTCCACCGTCGCGTCGACGCTGGCGCGCGTGCTCGCCGACGCCGGCACGCCCACCGTGCTCATCGACGCCGACCTGCGCCGTCCGACCGTCGCCGAGGTCTACGGCATCGACGGGTCGGTGGGGTTGTCGCAGGTCCTCGCCGGCACGGTGGAGTTGGAGGACGCGCTGCGCTCGGTCAGCACCGAAAATCTGCGGATCCTGCCCGCCGGGCGCGTGCCTCCGAACCCCTCGGAGCTGGTCGGTTCGGACCGGATGCGCTCCCTGCTCTCCACCCTGCGCGAGGACCACATGGTCATCATCGACGCGCCGCCGATCCTCCCGGTCACCGATGCGGGACTGCTCGCCGCGGCCGCCGACGGCGCCGTGCTCGTCGCAGTGATGGGCCGCACCGCGAAGGAGCAGTTGCGGGTGTCGGTCTCGATGCTGGAGCGGATCAACGCCCGCCTGCTCGGCAGCGTCATCAACCGTGCGCCGGCGCGGGGCATCGGTGCCGCCTACTACGGCTACGGCTACGGCGGCTACCGCCGGGCCAGCCAGCGTTACTACAGCTCCGAGGTGACGGAGCCGAAGCAGCAGACGGAGAGCACCCCCGACGTGGACGCCGCGACCGGTGCCGTCGACGGCGGGGCGTCGGTCAGCAGCCGCAGCGAGCGGCACGTGCACCTCAAGCGGCGCGCGAAGGTCTGAGGGTCGGCCGGTTCACCCGGTCGCGAACGAGGCCACGGACTGCCGCAGTCGCTCTGCGAACCGGGCCTCTCCGAACGTCGCCGCGTGCCCGGCGATCACCTCGGGGTCGAACTCCTGCTCGCTCAGCCGGTCCAGCGCGCGCGAGATCGCCATACTGGTCGGCTCGTCGAAGAAGACTCCGGTGACGTCCTCGCGCACGCTGTCCAAGAAGCCCCCGGCGCGGAGTGCGACCGCAGGCGTGCCGAACGCCGCCGCCTCCAGGATCGTGAGCCCGAAATCCTCGTAGCTGGCCGCGAGCAGCGCCGACGCGTGCGCGTAGCACCAGCGCAGGTGGGCGTCGTCCAACTGCGGCGCGAAGGCCACGTTGGGGGGTGCGGCGCGCCGCAGCTGATCGCGCATCGGACCGTCGCCGACGACGAGCAGCCGCTCGGAGCGACCGACGTACGCGGCGAGGACCTGGTCGACGTTCTTGTAGGGCAGCAGCCGGGCCACCAGGAGGTGGAACGGCTCCGGCGGCACCTGGGGCGGCCGCGCCATCGGACCGGTGACGTCGATCCCGTACGGCGGGTGCAGCAGCTCCGCATCGATGCCGTAGACGTCGTGGATGCGCGTCTGCACGACCCGGGAGTTGGCCCAGTAGTGGTCGGCGCGCGCCGCGGCCGCGCGGTCCCAGCGGATGAGGGGCGTCCGTACGGCGAGCGCCGCCAGACCGCGTGGGCTGCGCCAGGAGGCCCGGCCGACGTACTGGTCGGTCAGATAGAGCCAGCGTGCGGGGGAGTGGCAGTAGACCAGCATCCGACCGTCGGTGCGGAAGCCGTGTGCCCACCCGCTGGTCGAGGCGATGACCACGTCGGCGGGGATGTGGGTCCGCCCGACGGTGGCCGCGAGAAGGGGCAACGCGAAGCGGTGTTCACGGCGCAGGGGAGCCATCCGATTCAGGCCCGTCATCACGATGTTCGCGTCGCGGAACTCCGGGAACGTGCGGTCCGGTGCGTAGAGCGTGGTGTAGATCGGTGCCTCGGGGAACGCGCGATGCATGGCGAGGACCACTCGCTCGGCGCCACCGCGTTGGGTGAGGTAGTCGTGGGCGATCGCCACGGTCGGCTCACTCATGCCGGTGGTCCACACTCCCTACTCCTCAGGGCCTTTCGGCCGACGCGAACGCCTCAACGATAGGCAATGCGAGGGAGCAGTGGCGCTGCGAGGTCCGGGTAGGCTTCCGCGACGACACATGGCCCCGGGGAGATCGATGACGAACGCGCGAGCGGTGTACGACGCCCGCTGGAGCGGCCCGCACGGCATCGGCCGGTTCGCTCGGGAGGTGAGATCACGGCTTACCGGGGACTGGGAGGACGTGCCCGGCGCGGACCCGGTCTCGATGCGCGGGCTCGTGCAGCTGCAGCAGCTGACGGCCGCGCGGGCACGCCACCGCCGCCTCTTCGTCAGCCCGGGGTTCGCCGCCCCGGTGGGCTGGCGCGGGCCGGTGGTGCTGACCCTGCACGACCTGATGCACCTCGACGTGCCGGGCGAGGCCGGCCGGGGCGTGCGCAACTACTACGAGCGGGTGGTGCGCCCTGCTGTACGACGTGCGCCGCTCACCCTGACCATGTCCCAGCACGCCAAGAGCAGGATCGTGGCGTGGTCGGGCGTCGACGGCGCCCGGGTCCTCGTCGTCGGCAACGGCGTCGACGCGTCGTACACGCCGCGGGGACCCGTGCACCAACCCGGCTATCCCTACGTGCTCTACGTCGGCAACCACAGGCCGCACAAGAACCTGCCGGTGCTGCTGCGGGCGATGACCGACCCGGAGCTGCGCGATCTGCACCTGGTGATGACCGGCGATGCCGTCGCGGACACCGTGCGCGCAGCGGGCGACCTGGGGCTCGGGGAGCGGATCCACTTCGCCGGCCTCGTCCCCGAGGCGCAGCTGCCGGCGTACTACCGCGGGGCGCGGGTGGTGGCGATGCCGAGCCGGTACGAGGGCTTCGGTCTGCCGCTGCTCGAGGCGATGGCGTGCGGCGTGCCCGCGGTCGGCGGTGACGCGAGCGCTGTGCCGGAGATCGCCGGCGACGCTGCCCTGCTGGTGGATCCGGCCGACAACGATGCCGTGGCTGCGGCTCTGGTCACCGCCGCGCATGACACCGCCGTGCGGGATCGGTTGGCGCTCGCCGGGCCGCGCCGGGCTGCACGCTTCGACTGGGACGTGGTCGGTCGCACGGTGGACAGCGCGCTGCGCTCGATCGAGGTCGACTGAGCCGATCGGCTCACGTCACGCAGCTGGATCCTGCCGTGGTCGGGTGGGCATGAGTCCTGGTGTGAGGTCCCAGGTGACGCCGGTGGGTGTGACCTGGGCGGTGAGCAGGTCGCGGTGGACGATGGTGTGATGTCGCGCGCAGAGCAGTGCGGCGTTGGTGAGTGTTGTCTGTCTGCCGGCCCACCACGGGGTGATGTGGTGGTCTCGGGGTCCCCGCGAAGTATCGGAGCGCAGCGGAGAACTTCGTGGGGTGAGGTTCGCATCGCACCAGTCGGGTGGTCTTTCGCAGCCGGGGAAGGTGCAGTGCTGGTCGCGGTGGATGATCGCGGTCCGCAGGCCCCCGGTGAAGAGGCGTTTGGCGCGCCCGACGTCCAGTGGTTCGGATTCCCCACCCAGGACGATGGGGATGAGGTCGGCATCGCACGCGAGCCTGCGCAGGGTGCCCGCGTCGAGGTGCTCCCCGTCGGTGGTGCGTCCGATCCCCGGCACGTGCGTCGGTGTGAATCTGCCGCTGTCCGAACCGTGTTGGCCGAGTCGGCCTACTTCGCGAAGCCCTTCGTACAACGTCGCGTAGTCCACCGTGATGAGGATCTTGGCGGTGCCGCCGAACTCTCCGACCGGCCGCGGGCTGGTGCCGTCCAGCACACCGGCGGCGGTGTCGACCAGTCGCACCAAGGCATCCGCGCGCCGTTTGGCCGGGGTCCGGGTGTCCCGTTCCTCGATTTCCACTGGCGCGGGTGCGGACAGGGCGCGTAGGGCGTGCTTGACCATGGCGGCGTGCCCGCTCGAGAGTTCGGCGACGAACCGGGTCAGGCCACTGGGCAGGTCGGCCCAGAACACCGATTCGCAGTCCTGCTGGCGCTCCTCGTCGCGCACCAGGCGTTCGGGGGCGTACTCACCCAAGATCCGGGTGCTGAGCTGCCGCAACGTGCGAGACCCGTGGTCGGACAACGACAGATAGCGACCGAGCAGCCCGTCGCGGTCGGCGGCCGGTAGCTGCGGCAGGATCCGCGGCACCTCCCGTAGCGCCACGTCGGCGACCGGCACACTCGCCGACCCATCGGCCAGCGCGTCAACCACGACCTGGTTGCGAGGATCGGCGCAGTCCACGCCCACCCTCCCGACCCGTCGTACGACGGTCGGCTCCACACCGATCGCCTGCCGGGCCGCCCACGCCGGTGCCCCGGTCGCGGTCGAGTTCGCCACCGTGCCGCGGCTCAGCGCGTCGGCGGTCGCCAGCGCCGCGACGTTCTCCATCCGGCCGCCCATCCGCAGCATGCTCCCGACGACCTCGCCCAGCGCCGCTTCGTCCAACTGCCACAACGCGCCAGGCCACTCCTCCAGTGCGCTGCTGAAGTCGCCGAGCAGGGCCATCAACCGGGCACCAGCACCCGGCCCAGCGGGACGATGCGTATCTGTCGTCGACTGCGCCACGTCCCCTCCTGCGCTGATGACGGCACCCCTTGCCATCTACCCTGAATCATACGCCTGTTCGACCTTGCGAACAAGGGTAATTAATTCGAAAGATGTTGCGAATGTTGATCATTCGCGATCGAGTTGTCCACATCCCCTCTACGGACGTGGTCATCTTCTGAGGTCATTTACAGCTCGTCGCGAACACGTGGTCGCCTCGGTCTCTCGGGCCACCGTCTGGGACGCCGAGCAGGCCGGCACCCGACTAGCTGCCAAGTGAGTCGTTGGCGTCGCCGTCATCGGCGCCGTGCTCGTCCCGCGATATCTCCAGGTCCGGGTAGGGCTGCGCGGCGTACATCAACAGATAGGTACGCCGCTGCGGGTCGCGCCCGCGGGTGCGCGCCGCCCAGGTCGACACGACGTCGTTCAACTCCTGGACCATGGCGCGGGCCTCCTCATCGGTCAGGCGCAGCGCCGTGTCGCTGATGGTGACCACCGCGCCGTCGTCGACCGAGGTCCGGCGCATCGCGGCGCTGATGACCGCATGGGCCCAGCGTTCGAAGTGGCTGCGCCAGACCAGGCTCGCGGCACGCGTCTCGGGTGCGGCCTCGAGGGCGCGCAGGTTGACCAGGTAACCCCCTTCGGCCACGACCTTCCACACCCGGTCGCGCCGGTCACGGGCCGCCTCCGGCGCCTCCTCGACGAGTCCGTACTTGGCGAGCTGCCGCAGATGGAAGCTGGTCTGGTTGGCGGGGATGCCCAGGTCCTGGGCCAGGTCGGCGGCACGCGCCGGCCCCGTGGCGGCCAGTTCGGTCAGGATCCGGTTGCGCACCGGATGGGCGATGGCCCGCAGGGTGCGCGGGTCCTCGACGAGGGTGCTGGCCGGTCTCTTCGACACCATCCGCCAATCATAGCCAATCGCGCACGTCCTATTGCGCAACACAACGTGCGCAAGATAGCGTGCGAGATATGGCGGGGTTCCGGAGTCTGAGGCGGCAGCACGACTTCACCCTGCTGTGGGTGGGCGAGACCATCAGCGAGCTGGGCAGCCGGGTGAGCATGTTCGTCTTTCCGCTCATCGCCTATGCCCAGACCCGTTCCACGCTCGCGGCCGGGCTCGCGGAGACGGCGAATCTGCTCGGGGTCGCCGCGATGCTGTTGCCGGCGGGCGTGCTCGCCGACCGGTTCGACCGGCGCCGCATCATGCGGTGCGCGAGTGCCGTGGGCCTGGTCCTCTACCTGTCGCTGGTCGTGGCCATCGGCATGCACCGCCTCAGCCTGGTGCACCTCATCGTGGTCGCGCTGGGCACCGGTCTGGCAGCCGGCGCCTTCTCACCGGCCGAGGTGTCCGCCGTACGCACCGTGGTCCCGAGCGATCTGCTACCCACCGCTCTGGCCCAGAACCAGGCACGCCAGCACGTGGCGTCCCTGGTCGGCGGACCGATCGGGGGAGCGCTCTACGGGGTCACCCGGTGGCTGCCGTTCGCGGCGGACGCCGTGTCGTACGCCGTGTCCTGGGTGCTGCTCGGACGGATCCGCGCCGATCTCACCGCACCGGCCCGTACAGCGCCTCGTCGCCGGGTGCGCGCCGAACTGGCCGAAGGGGTCCGCTTCGTGACCCGGCACCGGTTCTTCCGGGTGCTGCTCGTCTGGTCACCGCTGCTCAACCTGACCGTCAACACCATCGCCTTCACGGCCGTGCTCCGGCTCATCCAGGCCGGTCGCAGCCCGGTGCAGATCGGCCTGGTCGAGACCGCCGCCGGCGTGTGCGGCATCGCCGGCGCCGTCTGCGCGCCCCGCGTGGTGAGGGCCCTTCCGACCGGGCTGCTCACCGTGCTGGTCGGGTGGAGCTGGGTGCCCCTGGCCGTGCCGCTGATGTTCTTCAACACGCCGCTGGCGGCCGCGGTGTCGTTGTCCGTCGGGATCTTCCTCAACCCGTCGGGCAACTCCGGTATCGGCGCGTACCGGTTGCACATCACCCCGCCGGAGCTCGTGGGCCGGGTGCAGTCGGTCAGCCAGTTCGTGTCCTATCTGCTGCTTCCGCTCTATCCCGTCGTCGCCGGACTCGCCCTGCACAGGTTGGGCGGCCCGGGGGCCATCGCCCTGTTGGTCGGCCTCACAGCGGCGGTCGCGCTCATCCCGACGCTCAGTCGGGCGGTCCGTTCCGTGCCTCGTCCCGCGGCCTGGCCACAAGCGGCCGGGAGCCGGACGGGCGGCGTCTAACGGGTGCCGGAGGCGAACGGCAGACGGTCCGCGGGACGGGACCGCTCCCACAGGCCCAGCGGGGGCGGCGCGTTCGGATCCATGATCCGGCGGCGGCTGAGCGCCAGATGGCGCAGCGCCACGCCCACGGCGATCATGGCCGGCGGCGCCAGGAAGACCTCTCCGAGGTTGGCCGCGCACACGAGCACGCCGATGAGGGAGGCCTCGATCCACGGCTTGCGGTGCCCGGCGGGCAGGCGCAGCAGATTCCACAGCAGGAGGGCGTAGAGAGCGACGACTATCAGGAGCAGGATCCAGCCTCCTTCGGCTCGCAACGCCAGGTAGGAGTTGTGGAAATAGAAGGTGTCACCGTCGACATTGGTCCGCGCGCTGCCGGCGCCGTGCCCGTAGAGCGGGTGCTCGGAGACGGTCAGCCGCTCGGCGCGGGAGATCCTGCGGCGCAGCGCATCACTGCCGCCCCGGCCGGCGAAGATGCCGGTGGCGTAGTCGGTGGCCGGCAGGGTGTGGACGTACCACATGACCGAGCCGACCACGACGACCCGGACCCAGACCTGCACCCGGTCTCCCACGACCACCCACAGGATCACGATCACCATCGCGAAGAGGGAGGTGCGCGAGAAGGTGGCGAAGACCGCCGAGGCCCCCGCCACCGCGATCAGCACCCGCGCGAGACGGGTGCGGACGTACGCGAACGCGACGCATCCGAGCACCACCAGGCACAGGCCGGCGTTGTTGGGGTCGCCCCACCCGCCGACGAGACGACCGACGTACCCGTTCGCGCCGAGCGTCCCCAGCCCCCAGAGCGATCCCAGCACCACCGCGATGCCCGCTCCGCGAGCCACCGAGATCACACACAGCCGGCCCGAGGCGATCACCAGCACGAGCAGCGCCTCCATGCCCAGGTTCGCCAGTCGTTTGGTGCCCGAGATGTGGTTGAGGTAGGAGCTGACGACCAGCCAGCCGGGGATCGCCAGCGTCAGCCAGACGCCCCAGTTCGGCCGCGGAACGCCGCGGGTGGGCACGACGAACGCCGCACCGAAGACGGCCGCGCCGAGCAGGAGCGAACTAGGCGGCACCGGCAGCCCCGCGCCGTACTTGTCGGCGGCGAGGGAGGCGAAGATCGCCAGCACCGAGAGGGTCGCCGAGATGACCTTCGGGTTGTCCATCCGCTCGAGCGCACCGGGGACGTCGGCGTCCTTGGGCTGCCGGTGCTCGGCGAGCGAGCGTTCCTGCAGCAGGGTCATGGCGGTCTTCCGGGTGGGTTTCTGGGAGCTCGGGTGCGGGCAGAGTCTATGGTTTCGCGGCGTCGCGCGGTCCGCTGGAGACCGGGCGGTCCAGGCCGTCGTAGACCTCGCCGATCGCGGCGGCCATCCCGGCCGGGGTCGGCCAGGACGGGGGCAGCCGTGGCCGCTGTGCGGGTATGCCGCCCTGACGTGCGATCGCGGCGGCCACCTGCGCCGGTGCGTCCGGATCGGCCAGACACTGCTCGGGCAGGATCTCGGGGTTGCCCCCGACCGGGCTGGCCACCACTCCGACGCCGGCTCCGACGGCGTCCAGCAGCGTGTAGGAGCAGTTCTCCCAGACCGAGAGCTGGGCGACGACGTCACAGTCGTCGAGCGCGCTCGAGGGGTCGACGAAGCCGGGGAAGTCGACCCGGTCGGCGATACCGAGACGACCCGCGAGGGCGCGCAGCGGCCCGTCGAGCTCTCCGTCGCCGGCGACCGTGAGGTGTGCCCCGGGGTGCTCCCGCACCACCAGCGCGAACGCCTGCAGGAGTGTCTCGATCCGCTTCTCCGGTGCGAGCCGGGACAGCGACAGCACCCGGGGGCATCGGTCGCGGGACGATTCACACTGTCGGTCGGTGGGTCGAAACCGTTGGGAATGATGGTGATCGAAGCATCGGTGTGCCAGTTGGCGCGCATCGCCCCGGCGGTCGCGTGCGAGACCGCGATCAAGCGGTCGGCGCGCCGTAGCCGCGCCTGGTGGGAGCGGCGCATGATCTGCGAGCGCCACCTGCTGCCCTGATAGACCAGGTCGTCGGCCGCGATCCCGTGCTCGGTGCTCACTCTCGCTGCACCGTCTAGGGGAGTGAGCGCCGCGACGATGTCGGCGTATGCCAGGTGGGTGTGCACGAGCGCGGGCCGCAGGGTCGCGCAGGTGTGCCGCAGGGTCCGGATCGACGCGCGCAGCCCGGCGTCGGGACCGAACGCCGCCGCCACGACCGGCACCCCGGCCTCCTGCAACCGGGTCACCAGGGGACCCGGCGGGCACAGCACGACCGCCCGCCAGCCGGGGATGCCCGCGGTGAGCGCGTCGAGGGTGTGCCGGGCGACGCCCGCCAGGTTGGCGACCGGCAGCGCCCACAGCGCGATCGGGCGGGTGTTCAGAACCACGCCTCGAGTCGGTCGAGCGCCACCCAGAATCCCTCACCGCCCCCGACGTGGCCCTGCCAGATCTCCGGGATGAATCCCGCATGCGGCGCGAGCTGGTCCAGCTGGGTCGCCAGTGCCGCGAAGTCGACCTCACCGTCGGCGATCTGCACCCCTTCGCCGTCGACGCCCGTGGCGTCCACGATGTGCAGGTGCTCGGTGTGCGGGCCGAGGAGGTCGACGTACTCGCTGAAGGGCCGCCCGGCGAAGTTGGCGGCGAGCTTGCTGTGCGAGACGTCGAGGGTGAGCTTGCGGTCGTGTCGCTGCGCGAACGCCGCGGTGTCGCGTGCGTCGAGGAAGAGGTTATGGAACTGCTGCCCGCCCATGAGCCACGGGTACGGCGGGAGTGTCTGCGCGGTCAGCCGCACCCCGGTCTCGTCGACCTTCGACAGGCCCTCGGCCACCCGTGCGTACATCCGCTCCCGCAGCGACGGGTCGACGTGCTCGTCGGCGGTGAACCCGCCGAGCGTCGCCACGATGAGCGGATCCTGCGCGCAGGTGAAGTGCGGGCGCAGCGAGCGGGTGATGTCGATGACGCGCTGGAGCTCGGTGATCGAGCGCTCCCAGATGGCCGGGTCCTCACTGGCGAGGTCGAGGATGAAGTCGCCGCTGAAGAGGTCGGGGGTGTGGGTGGTGAACGCGTACGGTGCGGCAGCAAGCTCGACGTCGGCGGGGAAGATCTGCGACAGGTCGAGGTCGAGATCCTTGTAGCTGAAATGGAATTCGACGAAATCGGCGTTCGAGCCGCGGACCAGCGAGCGGAAGTCGTGGTAGCGCACGGGCAGGCCCCAGGGCCGTCGGAAGGAGAACTGGCGACGGTCGATCTGGGCGGTGCCGAGGTCTCCGTCGTAGAAGAAGTCGCCCTCGTCGATGTCACGGCGCGACACCCGACCGACCAGCTGTTGCAGCGCGTTCGGCTGCAGACCCCGACCGGGGCTCTTGATGGTCACGGCATCGGCGGTGATGGTCTCACCGGTCGCGATGGCGCGGGTCGCGACCAGGCTCTTGGCCAGGTTGACCCGGTTCATCATCTCCCCGGTCGACACCTCACGGGGGGCGGCGCTGCCGAGCGCCTCCTCCACCTCGCGGATGCGGTCGACCATCTGCGCGAACTCCTGCGGCAGCAACGACACCTTGTGGTCGTTGCCCTCCAGGGACCGGTCGAGGGTGAAGTGCTTCTCCACGATGTGCGCACCCCGGGCGACGGCGGCGACGGGCACGTGGAAGCCGCGCTCGTGCCCGGAGTAGCCGACGACGCACTGGCCGATCTGGGCGAGGCGGTCCATGTAGGCGAGATTCACGTCCTTGAACGGCGCCGGGTAGGTCGACTGGCAGTGCAGCAGCGCGAAGCTCGCTCCGGTGGACCGGACCAGCGCGGCGCTCTCGCGGATCTCGTCCTCGCGGGACATGCCGGTCGACAGCACGAGCGGCAGCCCGTATCCGGCAGCTTCCCGCAGCAGCGCGTGGTTGGTCAGGTCGGCCGACGCGATCTTCAGGGCCGGGATGCCGTAGTCGGCAAGGGCTTTGACACTCGGACTGTCCCACGGCGTGCACATCACGTCGATGCCGCGATCGCGACAGTGATCGAAGACGATGCTCAGCCGGTCGAAGTCGAGGGCGAACTTGGCCAGCAGATCGAGGGTGTACTGCGCGCCGAGATCCTCACCCGCCGTCGAGCCCTGGGGGCCGCGGTAGAGCGCGGCCATGTCGCGCAGCTGGAACTTCACAGCGTCCGCCCCGGCATCGGCGGCGAGGTCGACCAACTGCCGCGCCAGGTCGACGGACCCCTGGTGGTTGTTGCCGATCTCGGCGATCAGGAACGCGGGGTGACCCGGTCCGATCGCGTGGGCGCCGATCCGCAGCTCGTCGTCGCGGTCGATGGCGATGGCGATCATCCGGTGCTGCTCGTCGACGAGCGGGACGTGGGTGACGCCGGGCCGGAAGGCTGCGCGCAACGACGCGGTCGGCGTACCGAAACGGCCGCTCGCGACGTCTCGGTGGGCCACCTGGACCGCCGGGGTCTGCAGATCTGCATCCGGGGTGGCGACGATCCAGCGACGGAAGTCGCCGTCGGACAGTGCCCCCTCGAGGTGGCCCTGCTGCCCGACGCAGAAGACGATGCGCTCCTTGTTGTCGCTGATCTTGCCCAGCGCACGGACGATCGGGTCTTCGGAGAAAACGATGTACGGCGCGATGTTGCGTTCGATGATCATGCGGAACCACCTGGTGTCGAACGGATCTCGGCGAGGCGACGCATCTCGTGCGCTGCCAGGCGCAGGTCGTGCTCGGTGTCGATGTCGATGCCCTCCACCTCGTCCATCACGAAGAGCTCGATGCGGCCGCCGAGACGGTTGTCGCACTGCTCATAGACCCATGGTCGGGTGAGGTAGAGCGAGCCCGTCTCGCGGTAGCGCAGTTGCCCCGAGGTGAGGTCCTGCCGGCGGGGCCGCGCGGTGACGTCGTAGTCCGCCCGCGGCGGCTGCCCGTGGCGTGCCTGCCACCAGAAGAACGGCGCGAACGGCACGACTCCGACCAGCGAGTCCGCTCCCGAGGAGTCGAACTGGCTCATCGCCCGCTCGAGCGTGCCGGGCAGCCGGAGTGGCGAGGTCGCCTGCAGCAGCATCACGGCGTCCGGCGATCGTCCCTCACCCACCCGATGCGCGATCGCGTGCCGCACCACCGGCTCGGTGGGGGTGTCGTCCCGGGCCAGCTCGGGCGGCCGCAGGAAGGGCACGTCGGCGCCCGCCGAGCGCGCGACCTCGGCGATGCGTTCGTCGTCGGTGGAGACGAGGACGTCCAGGCCCGGTGTGTTCAGCGCCTGTTCGATGGTCCACACGACGAGGGGACGGCCCTCGATCTGCCGCAG
The DNA here is from genome assembly GCF_021391335.1 of Allobranchiibius sp. GilTou73. Classification (GTDB taxonomy): domain Bacteria; phylum Actinomycetota; class Actinomycetes; order Actinomycetales; family Dermatophilaceae; genus Allobranchiibius; species Allobranchiibius huperziae. The sequence goes on from NZ_CP090051.1 coordinate 1,987,941, forward strand.
ATTCTTGCCGGGCACGCCCTTGGAGCCGCCGCGCACGGGGATCACACAGAGGGTGTTCACCTGCTGGTCCTTCCGCTGAAGTCGATGACCGCCGCCCGGATCGCGGCGGTGGGGTCCGTCCCCGTCGACGGCGTCGGAGTCGGCTCGCCGCCCCAGGGGCGCATGTCGTACCTGGCCCAGAACTCTTCCAGCCACGGTGGCGGGTCGGGGTAGTGCACGAAGGCGGGCACCCCGCGCGCCGCGGCCTCGAGCACGCCGGTGGAGAACGCTGCGGCGACCGGCCCCCCATGCGTCCGCAGCGGCGTGCCGCTCCGGTCGAGGGTGATGCCGCGGCGTTCCCACACGCGGTGCTGGGAGCGCGAGAGCCGGTCGGTCTCGGACGGGTGCGGGCGGTAGGTCGCGCCGGTGTCGCGGCAGAAGCCGTACGCCGCGTGGGCGAGCCCGCGCCGCGGCAGTTCGGCGCCGTGCAACTGACCCAGATAGGTGAGGGGGTCTCGGCCGAGGCCGCGCCTGCCGGTGCGACCGCGGCCGCTGCCAGTAGTTGCGATCCGACCACCTGCGCGGTCACGTCGTCGCGGCCCAGCGTCCAGAAGTCCGCGTCGGCCGCGGACCATGCGAGGGCGTGGGCGTGCGGTGGCAGCGGCGGTTGGTAGGGCGTGAGCAGTCCGTGCTGCAGCACGAGCTGTGCGCGTCCGGTGCGCTCGGCGAACGCGTGGGCGGCCGATCCCACCGCGAGGTAATGGCCGTAGGAGAGCACGGCACCCACGTCGGGCAGTAGTGCATTCAGGTCGTCGGCAGAGACCGCACGCGAAACACGTTCTCCTGCTGCGACATCCGGCACGGGTTGCTCGCTCAGGACCGCGACGGGCAGGTCTTCCAGCGGCTCCAGCAGCCACTGTTTCTTGGGGCCCTCGGCCACGTCCAGGGCGACCAGGACACGTGCGCTACCGTCACGAGGCAGGTCCAGGACGAACTGCGAGGGCGCCCCCGTACGGCGCACCCGCCGTGCGACGCGGCGCACGCGATGACGGGAGTCCTGCCAGTCCTGCCAGGCGCTCAGGTCGCGCGGATGGATCAGGCCCACAGCGACTCCAGCACCGTGGCGCGGTGGTCGAAGGTGTGCTCGGCGAGCGTCCGCGCCCGGCCGCGATCACGGATCCCGTCGGCCCATCGCGGCTCCCGCACGCACCGGCCGGCCACCTCGCGCAGCTCCCCGGGAGAGGCGACGACGAGCACCTCGCCTGCCGCGCCGTCCACCTCGTAGAGCTCGCTGACGTCCGACCGATCGATCAGCTGCACCCCGCCCACGCCCGCCGCCTCGAAGGTGCGCATGGTGAAACCGTCCTGGTCGCCGTGCAGGTTGAGCGTGGCGGCGGAGCCTGCCATCACGCCGTACGCCTGCGACCGCGACAACTGCCCACCACTTGGCACCCTGGCGGCGCGCAGCGTATGGGTGTGCAGGCGGTCGCCGAGCCCGCGGGACCAGTCGCGCCCGTACGCCCGCACCGGCACCCCGGCATCGTCCAGGCCGTGCAGCGCCGTCTCGCGCGCGGGGTAACGCGCACCGATGAAGGTGACGACCGACTCCCGGCGCGGGGTGTAGGTGGTGCGCCGATCGAACCCCAGCGGCAGGTGGGTGGCGCCCAGCGCCTGTGCGTCGGTGCGGCTGTACGTCGCGAGCGGACCCAGCCCCGCGAGCGCCTCGAGCGTGTAGCGGGTGCGGCGCACCTCGTCGTAGAGCCAGGTGACGCGGGGAAGTCGCAACTCGTCGAGCAGGTGCCAGAAGGAGTCCTGGAGCAGGTCGCCCTTGACCACGACGACGACCTGCGGGGCGTGTGCCCGCACGGCTGCGATGGCACGTTCGGTCAGCCGGGCGTGCAGCCGTGCGGGAGTCACCGCGTCCGGCAGGTCGTGCAGCAGCTTGTTGGCGATCCTGCCGGGCAGGCTCGGCGGCGCGTCGTACACATGGGTGTCCACGGTGTGCCCGCGGTCCTGCAGCGCTGCCGCGATGGCCCGCCAGTAGCCGTGGAACCCGGGGCTGACCAGCAGCACGCGGCGGGGCGTCACGAGGTCAGCCCGCGATCGCGCAGCTCGTCCAGCGCCCTGTCCCAGGCGTCGGCGCGGGCGCCCGGCTGATCCCACGACGTGCGCACGAAGTCGGCGACCGCGTCGGCGGCACACCACCGCGGCGAGGGGGCTCCCAGCTCGCGTGCCCGCGTGAGGTCGGCGCAGGCGTCGCGGATGTCGCCGGCGCGGTGCACGTCGACGTGCACGATGTCGACCGGTGCGCTCAGCGATGCCGCGACCGCGTGGTCGGCCAGCTCGCGCAGCGTCGTACGGACACCGCTGCCGCAGTTGATGATCCGCGGGCCGTCCGCGGCCGGGGCCGGATTCGCGACGGCCCAGCTGATCATCGCGGTGAGGTCGGTGACGTGCACGAAGTCGCGGGTCTGCGCGCCGTCGCCGTAGACCGAGATCGCACGGCCCTCCTTGAGGCAGGCCAGGAACGCCGCGAGCACGCCGGTGTAGGGGTTGTGCAGCGCCTGGCCGGCACCGATCACGTTCTGCGGCCTGATCACCGTGGCGGACCCTCGGTCACCGAGCTCTGCGGCGATCACCTGCTCGCCCTCGGACTTGGTCTCGCCGTAGACGGACACCGGCGCGTGCGGGTCGTCCTCACGGGAGTCCGCGGCCCGTGAACCGGGACGTACGACGCCGTCGTACGTGCGGGTGCCGTCGGCCTCGACGCGCGCACCCTCGCCGTAGACGGCGCGCGAGCTGATGGCGACGAGGGGTACGCCTCGGCGCGCCGCCTCTCGCGCCGCCAGACGGGTGCCCTCGACGTTGACCTGGCGATAGCGGTCCTGCTGGTACATCGACTGGCCGGTGCCGGTCTCGGCCGCGAGGTGAATCACGACGTCGGCATCCCTGCACCGCGCCCAGGCGTCGGCGTCGCACACGTCGCCCACGACCATGCGGCCGGGGAAGCCGGCGCGCGCGGCTTCCGGCTCCCTGTGCACCTGGGGGCTCAGCAGGTCCAGTGCGATGAGGTCGTGACCCTGCAGGCGCAGCTCGGTCGCCAGATGCCGACCGATGAAGCCGGCTCCGCCGCTGATCAGCGCTCGCATGGCAGATCCTGCTCCGTGTCGGTCGGGACCCCGGCGGGGGACGGCGGTCGGGCGGCGGCGTGGCCGGCGCCGCGCCCCTGGATGAGGCGCAACTCCTCGCGCAGCACGTCGACCGGACGCACCGGTCGCCGTAGTGCCCGGCGGGAGACGTTGGCGCACAGATTAACCGCGCTGGCCCCCACAAGTGCCATCTGCAGCCGGCGCAATCCGCCCCAGGTGCGCGCGTACTGCAGACGGGAGGCGACCAGCCACTGGCGGCTGCGCGCCGGGTCCGACGAGCCGCCGCCGCGATGCACCACCGACACCGTGCCGAGCACCACCGACGGGATGCCGAGTCCGCGCAGGCGACGCTGCAGGTCGACCTCCTCGGCGTTCATGAAGTACCGCTCGTCGAAACCGCCCACCGCCCGGAACGCCGCGACCGGGACCAGCACGGCCGCGCCGACGACCCAGTCGACCGGCACCACGGCGTCGCCGACCGCACGCGTGTCGTGGCCGACGCCCTCGTGCAGCCGCGGCAGGTGCCGGAACCTGGCCAGCGGGGTCAGCCACTCGATCACCTGGTGGCCGATCGTGGGGAAGTGCCGGCCCACCCACTCCGGGTCGCCGTCGAGGGTGGTGACCTGCGGGCTCGCCACCACCGGCTGCCAGGGCGCGGCGCCCGCGAGCAGGTCGGCGACAAAGGTGGGGCCGATCTCCAGATCGCTGTTGAGGATCAGCGCCAGCTCGGTGGGCAGCCGCGCCATCCCGGTGTTGACGGCCGCGCCGAACCCGCCGTTGACCTCCCGGCGAACGACGCTCGCGCCGGCGATCGGCGCCAGGGGCTCGGGGGAGGCGTCGTCGACCACCACGATCGACAGTGCCTGCCCGATCAACGACGCGACCAGGTCGCGCGTCGGTGCGGGATCGCCGTAGTGGGGCACGACGACGCCGACCTGCTGGATCGCCTCGTTCACTCCCCACCCGCCAGGGCGCGCGCCGGCACACCCGCCACGACGGCGCCCGCGGGCACGTCGCGGGTGACGACGGCCCCGGCGGCGACGGTGGCGCCGTCGCCGATGCTGATGCCGCCCAGCACGATCGCCCGCTGCCCGATGAAGACGCGGTCGCCGATGCGCACCGGTCCGCTGTGCACGATCTCGTGCCGCCCGTCCCGCCCGTGATCGGTGGTGGCGACGAAGACCCCGTCGGCCAGCACGCACTCGGCGCCGATCTCGAGCGGATCGGCCGCGTGCAGGTGCACGTCGTGGCCGAGGTAGGTGCCGTCGCCGATGCGCAGCGAGCCGCCGTCCTCGGTCTGCAGCCAGGCGCCGGGGTAGACCGCGACGCGCGCGCCCAGGCTGATCCGGTCGACCCCGCGCAGGATGCGCGGCGCCACGACGACGCTGCCGGCGCCGATGGCCGCGAAGGAGCGCCGGTAGAGGGAGGTCGTCACCGCCCGGCCGAGGTGCCAGCGGACCGACGGGCGCGCCTCGGTCAGGCGGCGGGCGAGGCTCACAGGTGCACTTTCGGTCGTCGTCGGCTCCGGGATCCGGTCGGCCAGGGCTCATTGTGCCGTCTGGGGCCGCGCGCACCGTACGATCGGCGCTCGTGGATCTCAGCGCTGCCGACGGCACCGTCCGTCCCGTTCGCCGGATCGTCGTGGCGCCGCACATGGACGACGAATCGCTGGGCTGCGGGGGACTGCTGGCCAAGCACCCGGAGGACAGTCTCGTGGTCGTCGTCGCGGACAGCGGCGACGTGCGGGCGAAGGAGCACCGGGCCGCGCTGGCCGCACTGGGCGTGCGGGACTCGGTGCGGCTGGGCCTGCCCGACGGACATGTCGGCGAGGATCCCCGGGCCCTGGTGCAGGCCCTGGACGAGGTCTTCGAGACCTACCGGCCACACGAGGTCTACCTGCCCTACCCGTCGCTGCACCAGGACCACATCGCGGCCTACGAGGCCGGCATGCGCGCCTGCCGGGCCTCCATGAGTGTCACGCACTTCTTCCCGCCATCGGTCTTCGTCTACGACATCGCGGCGTACGACGTGAACCTCTACCAGGCCGAGTTGCGCTGGAACGTCTTCGAATCGCTGCAGGAGGAGCACATCGACGCGAAGGTCGCGGCCTGCCGCGCGTACGCCACGGAGATCCCGGACGAGGTGCACGCGATGACCGGTCTGAAGGAGATGGCGGTCGCGCTCGGGCACGCGCGCCTGGTGCGGTACGCCGAGCAGTACGCGCTCGTGCGGAGCATCCGCCCGTGATCGTCGCAATCCACCAGCCGGATCTGCTGCCCTACTCCGGCTTCTGGTTCAAGATGATCTTCAGCGACGTCTTCGTGATCGCCCAGCACGACCAGTTCCAGAAGCACGGCTACCAGCGCCGGGTCACCATGCGCGACGCCTGGTGTTCCCACCAGTTGGAGGGCAAGCCGTCGCTGGTGCCGATCACGGCAGTGCGGGTGCTGCCGGGCTGGCAGGACCGGCTGATCGGCGTCGTGCGGGGGCGCTACACCGGCGCCCGGCACTGGAAATCGCGCGGCCTGCCGCTCCTGGACCGGATCGCGGACTGCAGCGGGGAGACCCTCGCCGAGGTCAACCTGTCGATGATCCACGTGCTGCGCAACGTGCTCGACATCCGTACGCCGCTCGCGTTCACCGATCCGCCGGCCGCCTCCGGCGTGCCCCGACTGATCGAGCAGGTGCAGGCGGTCGGTGGCACGGCGTACCTGTCCGGCGCGGGTGCGACGGCGTACATGGGCGACGACGCCACGGCGACCTTCGCCGAGGCGGGCATCGAACTGCGGTGGTCCCACCACGAGATCACCTCGGGTGACTCGGTGCTCACTCTCCTGATGGACCACGACGATCCCGTCGAGGTCATCTCCCGCACCTGCTGACCCAAGGTACGGCACCGCAGCGCACGCGCGCTGGAGGACCTCTCCACGTGGTGGTCGAGGCTCAGGCCGCCCGTCCCGTGTAGTAGAGCCAGACGGCGCGGTCGTCCCGCTCGACGGCGTCGCCCGCCAGGTCGAAGGTCGCGATGTCGGCGAAACCGGCCGCACGCAGCTGGTTGCGCGACTCGTCCGCTCCGACGTAGTAGGTGAGCATCGAGTAGTCGTGTGCGTCGTCGTTGATGACCGCCCAGGTCGGTCGGATGACCTCGTGAGCCCGGAGTCGGCGCCGGTTCGCCCGGGCGCGCCAGGCGGCGTAGCTGCTGCGGAGCACGCTGCGGCCCGGTCGCGGGCGACCCTGCCACGGCAGCAGGTGGAATCTGAGGTGGTCGCGGTTGTGGCTGGACAGCAGCAGCAGGCCGCCCTCGCGCAGCACCCGGCGCATCTCCCGCAGCGCGATCGCCCGGTCGTCGTGGCCGATGTAGTCCAGACCGTTGAAGGAGAAGATCACCGCGTCGAACGAGGCGTCGTCGAAGCGGCGTAGGTCGCGGACGTCGCCCTCCTCGATGCGCAGATCCGGGAAGCGCGCGGCCGTCGCGGCGGCCAGCGCCGGCGAGTAGTCGAGCCCGACGTACTCCCGCGCCAGGGGCGCGAGGTGACCCGTGGTGCGTCCACCGCCGACACCGATGTCGAGCACCGTGCGCCCGCGCAGGTCGGCGTCGTACGCGTCGAAGAGGACCTTCTCCGCGGGGTGCAGGTGCGACAACCGCGGATAGTGGCGCACCGCATCGGCGCCGGTGTACGACGCGTGGTTCGCGCGGTCCTGGACGTCGGGGTGGGCGTGCGACATGGGCGGGACCTCTCGAACGGGTGGGGAGCGCAGGAAGTCTAGGGTCACCATCGGTCGCCGCGGTGTCGATGGGCCGCCCCCATTCCCTTACCGTGTGCACCGTGTCGACGACGTCCCCCGATACCCTCCGGCAGCCGGATCTGCTCCTGTTCGTCTGTGACGGCAACCTCGCCCGGTCGCCGGCTGCCGAACTCATCTCGCGCCACCGCGCCGTGGCCGACGGGCCCTGGCGGTTCGCGAGCTGCGGTGTGCGCGCCGTGCGCAGCGACCGGGTGCTGCGCGAGGTGGAGCGCCGGCTCGCCCTCATGGACGTGCCGGCCGGCGGCTTCCGCTCCCGTCAGGCGACCCCGGCGATCCTCGGCGAAGCCCGCCTCATCCTCACCGCCGGAAGACCGCAGAACGACTGGATCGTCGACGAGACGCCCACGCTCTACCGCCGCACCTACACGATCCGCCAGGCCGCCCGCCTGCTGCGGGACCTGCCGCCCGGCGCGGATCCGCTGGAGCACTTGGCGCGTACGAAGGACCGGATCACCGAGCAGGACGAGGTCGAGGACCCGATCCGCAAGGGCGGCGCGGCCGCGGGACAGGCCGTGGGACAGATCGACGAGGCCCTGCGGGTCATCCTTCCCGCCCTCGGGGCGCTGGGGCCCGTCCGGCCCTGAGCGGCCGACCGGCACCCGGACACCCGAGCCGGGTGCGAGCGGGGCCCGGCACAATGGGCCGCGTGAAAGCACTGCTCCTGGAGAACATCCACCCCCTCGCCGTCTCGCTGCTGCAGGACTCGGGCATCGAGGTGCAGTCGCACGCCGGCGCGTTGGACGAGGACGAGTTGATCGCGGCGCTCGACGGGGTGGACCTGCTCGGGATCCGGTCCAAGACCGAGGTCACCGAACGCGTGCTGCAGACCGCCACGCAGCTGCAGGCGATCGGAGCCTTCTGCATCGGCACCAACCAGGTCGCCCTCAAGGCGGCCGCCGAACGCGGAGTCGTGGTCTTCAACGCGCCGTTCTCCAACACCCGCAGCGTGGTCGAGCTCGTGATCGGCGAGATCATCGCGATGGCCCGCCGGCTCACCGAGAAGGACGGCGACCTGCACGCGGGCACCTGGAACAAGGACGCGACCGGAAGCCACGAGATCCGCGGCCGCAGCATCGGGATCGTCGGCTACGGCAACATCGGCAGCCAACTGTCGGTCGTGGCCGAGATGCTCGGGCTGCGGGTGTTCTTCTACGACACCGAGGACAAGCTGGCCCTCGGCAACGCCCACCGCTGCGAGAGCCTGGAGGAGCTGCTGCAGGTCGCCGAGGTGGTGACGCTGCACGTCGACGGACGGTCGGGCAACGCCGGGTTCTTCGGGGCCGAGCAGTTCGGGCGGATGCGTCCGCGCGCGCTCTTCCTCAACCTGTCGCGCGGTTTCGTGGTCGACTACGACGCGCTCCGCGAGGGTCTGCTGTCCGGGCACATCGCGGGCGCGGCGGTCGACGTCTTCCCGACCGAGCCGAAGGTCAAGGGCGAGCGGTTCGTCTCACCCCTTCAGGGCATCCCCAATGTGATCCTCACCCCGCACGTCGGTGGCTCGACCCAGGAGGCGCAGGAGGACATCGGCCGGTTCGTGGCGACCAAGCTGCGCGACTTCGTGCAGCGCGGCACCACCACGCTCAACGTCAACCTCCCGACGCTGACCCTGGAGGCGCGCCCCGGCGGGCACCGGGTCACCCACCTGCACGTGAACATGCCCGGCGTCCTCGCCAAGGTCAACAGCATCCTGGCCGCGCACGGGGTCAACATCGAGGGGCAGATGCTGAGCACGCTCGGTGACAACGGCTACGTCATCACCGACGTCAACGACATCCCGCGCGCCGTCGTCGACGAGCTGGCGGCCCTGCCGGAGACCATCCGGCTGCGCGTCATCTGAGCGTCACCTCGCCCGCGCGGTCAGTGGGCGACGGGGCAGCCGGAGACCCCGGATGCCGTTTCCGTCTCTGACGGGCGTGGATCCGTAGACCCCGCAACGTCTTTCGGCGTACGTCGGGTGACCCCGAGGCGGAAGTCCCGCGGCATCAGCGTGAGCCGCTCGGCGATCCGCAGGTCGTACGACGGGTCCGGCGTGAGGTCGTAGCGGTGCACCAGCCGAGCCAGCGCCAGCACGGACTCGTGCAGGGCGAACTGCCGCCCGATGCACGCCCGGTCGCCCACGCCGAACGGCAGGTAGGAGTGGGCGGGCCTAGCACGCACGTTCGCGGGCAGGAAGTGGTCCGGGTCGTAGGAGTCGGCGTCGTCGCCCCAGACCGTCGGGTCGCGGTGCACGGCCGTGAGCATCACGAGCACCCAGTCGTCGCGGTGCAGCGTCCACCGGCCGCCGATCGTCTCGGAGCCGTGCCGCGGTCCGCGCGCGAAGCCCGGAGCCGTCGGCCACAGGCGCAGGGCCTCGTCGAGACAACGGCGGATATAGCGGAACTTCGGCACCTGCTCGAAGGTGGGCACCGCGTCGGGATCGGTCCCGAGGATCGCGTCGGCCTCCTCCTGGGCCCGGCGCATCACCTCGCGGTCGCGGCTCATGTAGTAGAGCGCGAACGACAGGGCGCCCGAGGTGGTCTCGTGTCCCGCCACGAGGAAGGTGTTGATCTGGTAGCGCACGTTGGTCAGGTCCAGGGCGGCACCGGTGTCGGGGTGGCGCGAGTTCAGCATCAGGCCCAGCAGGTCGTCGGTGCGACGGTCGCCGCTCGCCCGGCGGGCCTCGACGATGTCGTCGATCATCGCGTCGACGTACGCCCGACGCTCGTCGTAGACCTTCCGTCCGTGCCGCATGAGCAGCCGGCCGCCGGGGACCGCCGACAGGAACGCGCGGCGCTGCCCGCCCGCGAGTGCGGTGATCATGGCGGTCACGAACGGGTGCTGCTCGTCGCTGGTGAACGAGCCAAAATCGGTGCTGAACGACGTCCGCCCGATGGTCTCCAGCGTCATCCTAGTCAGCCAGGGGGACACGTCGACGGGCTCGCTCTCCTGATCCCACGCCGAGATCAACTCCGAGCACACGGCGTTCATCGTGTCGTGATACCCGCGCATCGAGGCGCGGGTGAACGCCGGCAGCAGCAGATCGTGCGCCAGGGCCCAGTTCGGTTCGTCGGTGTACGCCGTGAAGAGCCCGTCGCCCGCCACCTCGCGCAGTGCCTTGACGCCGGGCGCGAGGGCCTTCTGGAAGCGGCCCTCGTCGCTGAGTTCCGCGGTCAGCGTCGCGTCCGTGGTCAGCACGAACTTCATCCCGAAGGTCCGCAGCTCGAACAGCGGCCCCGCGCCCTTCGACAGGTGCAGCATCTTCTGGACGGGACCCCCGCCCGGAGCGCGCATCACGGAGACGACGTCACCGAGCACGCGTCGGCGTCCCGGGGGGTGCGGTAGCTCGGTGTGGGCGAAATTCGCGGTCATCCTGGGGACTCTCCGGACGCTCGGTTGGATGTCGTCACTGTAAGCCACTTCACACAACAGGTGTAGTGCCCGACCGGTCCCGGGTGCCCGCTGGGGCCCGCTGTGCCCGGCTAAAGTGGGCGACATCCCGGATCCCGCACCGTCCACGCACCGACCCTGAGAGTCCAACCTCACGTGGCCCAACCGCACACCGCGCACGATCAGCCCGCGACCACCGACCAGCCGTCGCCGGAGCACCGACGCGACCTCGAGCGATGGCGTACGACGTACGACCTGCTCGCGGCAGCCGCGCGTCAGGACGCCACCGCGCAGGCCCGCTGGGCCGCCGAGGACCGCCACGGCGAGGAGCGGTGCGCCGAGATGCGGGAGATCCTGCAGGCTCTGACGCTGCGCCGGGACGTACGCGCGTTCGCGGATGCCGTTGCCGCCTGGGGTGCGCGGCCGGGGCCGTTCGCCCAGTTCGCTCCGTCCGGTCCGGCATGGCTGCACCAGCTCGTCGAGGCGAGCGCCGGACACGAACGCGATCTGGCCGACCTGTTCGTCGCGGTGTGCCGCACCCCCGACGGTGACGACGAGGCCGCCGCACGGATCAGGGCTCTGGAAGACGTCGCCAGAACGGGCGCGCACACCACCTCGCCCGTTCTGCCGGTGCTCTCCGTGTTCTGGACGACCGACCGCGCCGCCCGCTGGCCGGTCGCGTGGTCGCCCGCCGTGGCGTCGTTCCTCACGCTCGGCTGGATGGGGCGGCACATGACCCACGCCGAGCGCTACGTCGCGTTCGCTCAGCTGTGCCGTGGTCTCGCCTCGCACGACCCATGCGAGGTGGAACGGCTGATGGTCTACCTGGAGGCCGCCGGCCCGTTCGTCGGCGTGGGCAGCGGCCTGCCGCAGACGTGCGACGAGGCTGCGGAGCTGATGGACGAGCATCAGCCGATGCCGGGGTATCCGCGCGCGGAGTCCGAGGCGCGGGCAGCGGGCCTGGCGGGCCAGTTGCGAGGTGCGGCAACGCTGCTCACGCGCTCGTTGCACCGGCCGCTGGAGCAGGCCACCGGGCTGCGGCTGCGAGAGACCAACCTGCAGACGCGCGTCGGCACCGGCCGGGACGCCCCCTTCCGCGCCGACCTGCACGCCACCTGGTCGCTGCCCGGCGACGCAGGGGCGCCGGCGCTGCGACTGTGGGTAACGCGCTCGGGGGTCGCCGTCGGGCTGCACGCGGGCTGGCCCGGGGCCGGACACGTCGGTGTCGGCGCCGAGGACCGCCAGGCGCGGATCGCCGCCGCCGTGCAGCGTCATCTGCCGCCGGAAGTCCAGTTCCTCGCCGTCGACGGTGCGGCTACCGCCGACCGGGTGTCTCCCGCCGGCCGGTCCTATCCCGGCGGCGAGATCTTCGTGGGCCGCTGGTGGCCCCACCCCGAGGCGCTCGACCGGGCGGACGTCGCCCAGGAACTGCTCGCGACCGCCCGCGCGGTCACGCCCCTCGTGGACGTGCTCGCCGGCCACGACCCGACACCGACGGGCCCGGCCGACCTGGAGCTGCTGGCGCACCTGGAGCAGTTCCGGGTCGGCCGGCCCTACCCCACGGAGCGCGACGGCTGGCACGAGGAGCAGCGTCGATCGTTGGCCGCCCACCTGGACCCGGACGGTCTCGACGCCTTCGACCTCGCCTCCTTCCGCCGGCTGGTGACCGGACGCGCGTACGGCGCGGTCGGCAGCCACTCGGTGCTCCAGGCGGCCCTGGCCGGCCTCGACGCGCCCGGCCTCGACCGGCTCGCCGGCGCGCTGAAGACGTTGCTCTGGGGGAGCGGCAGTGACGCCGAACGGATCGACGCCGTCCTCAGCGACCCGCCCGTGCCCGGCCTCGGTGAGACGGTCGTGATGAAGCTGATGGCGGTGGTCCACCCGGCGCGCTATCTGCCCGTCTACCCCCTCGGCGGGGCCGACGGCAAGGTCGCTCTGGCCCGCGTGCTCGGGGTCGACCTGCCCGAGACCTCGGATACGACGCGCGCGCGGCTGCACCTCACCGCGTCCGACCGGTTGCGTGCGCGGCTCGAACCGCTGCTGCCCGGCGACCCCTGGGGGCAGGTGCAGTTCGCCCGGTGGCTGCTGCACCGCGGAGAGGCGGTCGCGGATCCGGATCGCGATCTGATCGCCGAGGCAGCCGCCGACCTGCTGGTCGACGAGGACTTCCTGCGCGAGGTGCACGGCCTGCTGGAGGAGAAGAAGCAGGTGGTCTTCTACGGGCCGCCGGGCACCGGCAAGACCTTCCTCGCGCAGCGCCTCGCCGCTGCCCTGCAACCCGATTCGACCAAACGGGCCGTCGTGCAGTTCCACCCCTCGACGTCGTATGAGGACTTCTTCGAAGGCTTCCGACCACGCCTGGACGCCCAGGGGCAGATGGTCTACGAGCTGCGCAAGGGCCCGCTCGCGCTGCTCGCCGAAGCCGCCGAGGCCGACCCGACGACCCCGCACGTGATGGTCATCGACGAGATCAATCGGGCCAACCTGCCGCGGGTGTTCGGTGAGTTGCTCTACCTGCTGGAGTACCGCTCGAGCAGCGTCCTCACCTCCTATCGGCCCGACGAGGGCTTCGAGCTGCCGCCCAACCTGCTCTTCATCGGCACCATGAACACCGCCGACCGCTCCATCGCCCTGGTCGACGCGGCGCTGCGCCGGCGTTTCCACTTCGTGCCGTTCATGCCGCACGAGGGCCCGATGGAGGGGCTGCTGCTGCGCTGGTTGAGCGCACACGACGGTCCGGTCTGGGTCGCCGAGCTGGTCGACCGGGTCAACGAGGAGCTGCGGCACGCCCTGCGGGGGCCGCATCTGCAGATCGGCCACAGCCACTTCATGGTCGATCACTTGGATGACGCTGCGCTGCAACGGATCTGGAACTACAGCATCTACCCGTTCATCGAGGACCAGTTCTACGGCCGGGAGGATCTGCTGCGCACGTTCACCTGGGCGGCAGTTCTCGAGCGGCACGGTCCGGCCGGGTCCACCCGCCCGCTCCCGCCCGCCTGACGTCGTACGCCGTGCGCACCGTCACGCTCACCGAGCACTCCACGTCCGACCCGTTCCCCCTGGACGGCGCCGCCCGCGAACGGCTGCTCGATCTGGTGCCGGGGCGACTGGAGGTGCAGGCCACCGCCGACCCCGGGCAGGTACGACTGCGGTCCGCCTCCTGGGTGGGCGCCGTGCACGTGCCGGGGCTCACCGTGCGGGTCACCCCGCGCGCGGGGATGGCGAACCTCTTCACGATGTTCTCCGCAGGGATCCCGGGCGGCACCCTCGGACGTGAGGAAGTCGGCTGGGAGGGCGGCGTCGACCTCGTGGACGGCGTGGCCGCGTTCCTGCTGCGGGCGATCGACGACTGCACCCGCCGCGGGCTGCTGCACGGTTACCTGCACCGGGAGGAGTCGCTGCACGTGATCCGCGGGCGGCTGCTGGTCGAGCAGGTGGCGGTCCGTCCGTGGGCCGCGGCCCGCCCGCCCTGTGGATACGACGACTTCACGGTCGACGTCCCGGAGAACAGGATGCTGCGGTGCGCCCTGGAGCAGCTGCTGCGCTGGCCCGCCCTGCCGCCGGTGCTGCGTCGCGGGGCAACCGCGCTCGCGGTGCGCTTCGACGGGGTGTCGCCCACGGTGCCCGACGACCACCGCGGGGGAGTGCCGATCACCCGGCTCAACGAGCACTACGCGGCGGCGCTCGACCTGGCCGGGCAGGCCCTGGAAGGCGTCACCATCTCCCATCGGGAGGGCGAGCACCGGGCCCACGCGTTCCTGATCGATCTGCAGGACGTGTTCCAGCGGTGGGTCGCCGCCGAGCTCCAGGCCCGGCTGTGGCCGATGCTGCACGTGAGTGAGCGGCCGGCGTACTCCTTGGACGACGATGCCCGGCTGCCGGTCCGTCCGGACCTGGTGGTCATGCGTGGTGCTCGGCCGGCCCTGGTACTGCAGGCTAGCCATCGTCTCGTCGGCGCATCGTCGGCCCTGTCGCAAGAGGTCTCGGCGCTGCTGCTGCAGGCGGCGTCGCTACCGGTGCCGACCGCACTGCTGGTCTACGCCGACGCCGAGCACCCACCCGAGCCGCAGATGCGCATCCGCGGCACCGGCACTCGGCTGCTGTGCCTGCCCCTCACGCTCGACGCGACACCGGACGCGCTGTCGGCTCGCCTGGACGAGATCGCCGAGCTGGTGCGCGTTTCGGCGCTCGGCCCGCTGCCGCAACGGAACCGGGTGCAGGCGAGCGCCGTCGTACCCACGACCCGATGACGGACCGGCACCGTTGCGCTGACGGCTCTCAGCGATTACTCACACAGGGATCCGGTGCTCGGCGAGAATGTCGCCACCTTCGGACGGGAGACGGAAGATGACGTATCTGCTGACCCGGCGCGGCGGTCGCGGGGTCCGGCTCGCGGTCGTGGCGTCGGCGATCGGGTCGGTCGGCGTCCTCACCGGATGCGGCGCAGGCACCGACGCACCGACAGTCGTCACCCCGAGCCGGGACGTCGTCACCAGCGCCCCACCGGTCACTGCTCTGCCCAGTACGTCCGACACGGGAGTCGGCACCTGCGGTGCCTACCTGGGATTCGGACCGACCCCTGGTGGGAGCACCAGGTCTCATCGCTTCGGCACGACCGCTCCGGTCGACGACGCCGACACAGGCGCCGGTTCGGACGTGGTGAAGCTGTCGGTCACGGTGCGGGCGCCGCGCGTGGTCTCGGCGGTGGCCGAGGACGCGCCGAAGGACGGTTATCAGTACGTCGCCGTGGACCTCTCGGTCACGCTGAACTCCGGGGACTCGACCTACATCGGTTCGATCGACTCGTTCAGTGTGCTCGACCGTCAGGGCAATCGCTGCGACTATCGCGAGGACACCGGTGCGATCCCTGCAGCGCAGGAATGGAAAGACGGAGACCTGAGCGCGACGAAGAAGACCAGGAAGGGCTCGATGGTCTTCCAGGTGCCGATCGCCGTGGACGTGTCGTCGTTGACGGTGGCGTTCCTTCGAGGTCTGGGTGATACGGCCACCGACAGGTGGATTGACTGAGCCATCTGGCGACCGAATCCTGGATCTCGTGAGCTCCGGGTCTTTTCTGGATCCGGCCGTTCGGGTTCCCGTACCGTCGACTCGATCAGGTCGGCCTAGTGCGAGGAGGAGCGAGTGCGGGGGTCCGGACGCCGTGTGGGGTGGGTCGCCATCGCGGGGGCATGTCTCGGCCTCGTCACCGCATGCAGTGGTGGTGCACATGCGTCGTCCTCCTCCGGGACCTCGGCGGCCTCTCGGCCACCGGCGCCGACCTCGTCGAACTCGACGACTTCGAGCGTGAAGTCGGCCCGCTGCGACGCACCGCAGTTCGGGTCGGACCCTTCGCCGGACGCGCAGACACCGACCCGCCCCTGGGGCTCTGCGGTCGCCGTTCGCTCGGCTCCGGATCCGGATGGCCTGGACGGACCGCCGGCGGTCGTCCAGATCCTGGCCACGACGCCGTCGCAGGTCGCCTCGCCGTCGGAGGCACCCGATCCGGGCCACGTGTTCGTCACGGTCGCCGTCACCCTCAAGGTGGTGGCCGGTTCGGACCATTCCGTGAGCGCTGACCAGTTCGCGCTCTTCGATCCGCGAGGCGACGCCTGCAAGGATGCCAAGGACTCCGATGTCGTGCCGGATGCCCAGCTGCTGCAGGACTCACACCCGAGCGCCGGGTCGCCACCCGCATCCGGTGCCCTGGTCTTCGAGGTCGACGCCGGGTCCGACCCACGTGCGCTCGTGCTGGCCTACAACGGGGCGTTCAGCCGGGTCGCCAGTGCGCGGTGGCAGTCGTGACCGCGGCCGGACGACACGGTCGGCGGATGGGCGCGCCAGGTCGTGGAGGTGTCTGGGCAGCGCTCGCAGCAGCCGGTGTGATCGCTCTCGCCGGGTGTTCGACCCGGGCACCGGGCGTCGTCGTGCCCCCGTCGCGCTCGGCGACGTCGTCGTCACAGCCGATACCGACAGTCAGCGAAGGCGGTGTCGCCGGCCCGGCGGGTACGGTCACCTGTCCGTTCGACGCCGACCTGTCGGCCGTGCTGAACCCGAAGGCGCAGGTCGTGTCGTTCGGGAAGACCGTGTCCGTGCTCACGGCGTACCCGGCAGCGAAGGTGCAGATCACGGTCGGGACGCCCAGGATCGTCAGCTCGCAGAGTGAGAACCCGCCTCCCGACGGGATGCAGTACGTCGCGTTCCCCACCCTCACCCACCTGGTCTCAGGTGCCTCCTACGGGCAGTCCGACGACAACTTCGCGCTGTACGACCCGCACCGCATCTCCTGCCAGCAGGCGTCCGCCTTCGACGACGTCCTGCCCGCGGGCCAGTTGCTCGCGTCGACGGCAACGGTCAGCACGGCGCATCGTGATGCACGGGGTTCGGTGATCTACGAGACTCCGTCCGGCGCCGACCTGACGTCGTACACGCTCACGTTCGCAGATGACTCGGATGAGTTGGCGAAGGCGGAGTGGACGCGCTGACCCGCTCCGCGACACGAGCTGGCTCCAATGTGCCGCGTCGGGGCATCGCATGAAGGACACTGGTCCCCTGCTCCCCGATGTCGTCCCGTCCGTGAGGAATTCACCCATGTCGCGCGCCTCGTCCCTGTGTCTACCGGCCCTCATCACGCTCGCCGCGACGACGGTCGCTGCATGCGGCACGGCGACCGCGCCCGGCCTCGAGACTCCCACTGTCGCGGCGTCGGGCACGACCTCGGCATCCGCCGCGCCGTCGGGCTCCTCGAGCACGTCCGGTGACAGCACCAATCCCAGCACGTCGAGCAGTGCGCCGCAGAGCTCGGCCGGCGCAGTCTGCAAGACCGACTCCACCATCGGCCCGACGTACTCCGCGACCATGGCGACCAAGCCGTTCGGGACCATGGTGCAGGTCACCGATGAGCTTCAGCGCACGCTGCAGGTCAGCCCGGCCAAGCCGCGCCAGATCACGGCCGCGGACCCCAGCCTGCTGGACCCGGGAATGCAGTACGTCGCCGTCGACGTGCGTACCCATCTGGTCTCGGGGTACACCCTCTACATGAGCTACATCGACTTCAACCTCTTCGATGCCGCTCACCGCACCTGCTACCGCACGAGCAGCCCCAGCGCTCTGCCCGAGGCCCAGCAACTGTCGGGCACCACGCTCAACTCGACGACCAAGGACGCCAACGGAGCCGTCGTGTTCGAGGTGCCGGTCGGAACCGACCTCAGCACCATGACCCTGGCGTTCGCGGGTGGTCTCAACGACACCCCGCAGGCACAGTGGAAGGGCTGATCTGATCTCCGAAGTACCTCCCATCCCTCCTCTGGGTCCGCTGCTGGGCGCCGGTGACGCGGCCCGCCGCGCCGGTCTGCGCCGGATGCGGACGGTGGCGCTCGGGCTGCTGCTACTAGCGGCGGTGATCTTCGTGCTCACCCACGGCCACGGGGGAGTCTGGGGTTACGTGAACGCAGCGGCGGAGGCGGCCATGGTCGGCGCCGTCGCCGATTGGTTCGCCGTCACCGCCCTCTTCCGGCACCCCATGGGCGTGCCGATCCCGCACACCGCGATCATCCCGGAGCGCAAGGACGCCATCGGCGCGAGCCTCGAGGACTTCGTGGCGGAGAACTTCCTCACGCCCGACACGGTCCAGGAGCGGCTCGCAGCCGCGCAGATCCCGGCGCGGGTGGGGCGGTGGCTCGCGGTGCGCGACAACAGCGTCCGCGTCGTACGCACGGCAGCGCCGCCGCTCGCGCGCGGGCTGGAGTCCATCGACGACCGCGAGGTGCTGGAGCTGCTCGACCGGCTGGTCCTGCCCCGGCTGAGCAGGGAACCGATCGCACCGTTGGCCGGGCACCTGCTCGAGGGCATCCTGCGCGACCGGTCGCACACGTCGCTGGTCGATCTCGGGGTGCGGGAGCTGCACGACTGGGTTGCGGCCAACCCCGAGACCATCGTGGCGATCCTCGGCTCCCGGGCACCCTGGTGGTCCCCGAAGTGGCTCGACGACACGGTGACGTCGCGTATCCACCTGGAGATCCTGCGATTCCTCGCCGACGTGCGTGACGACCCGGAGCACCAGACCCGGCAGGCGCTGGACCACCTGCTGGGGCAGCTCGCCCACGACCTGCAGCACGACGAGGCGACGATGGCCCAGGCCGAGTCGCTGAAGGAGCACCTGCTGAAGCACCCCTCGGTGCCGGGGACGGTGCTGGCCCTGTGGGCCTCGGTGCGTACGGCGATCGTCGACGGACTGCGCGACGAGGACAGCGACCTGCACGCACGCCTGTCGCGCGCGCTGACCGATGCGGGGGAGCGGCTCGGGACCGACGAGGCCCTGCGCGACTCCATAGAACGCCGACTCGAGAGCATCGTCGGCCACGTCGTCACGACGTACGGGCGCGAACTCACCTCGGTGATCACCACCACGATCGAGCGGTGGGACGGCAAGGAGGCGGCGTCGCGGATCGAGCTGCACGTGGGGCGCGACCTGCAGTTCATCCGCATCAACGGCACGATCGTCGGAGGCTTGGTCGGGCTGCTCATCTACACGATCGCCCAGCTGCTCTGACCTCGCGGTTGTCAGCGGATCTGTGGTGTCGGCGTCACGAAAACGCTGACGACCGACGTCCGTATATCGAGATTGACCTCGCGCCGGCCTTGGGGTGTCATAACCTCACGTTGTAGGTCATGAGTGCCAGCGTCAGGCCCCGGCGTGCTGGCCGGCAACCCTCCTCCGCGGTGGGGTGCCCCGGGTGAAGACCTGGCCGGTGGATGCCGATCGTCCCCCGGCAAGCGCGGATCGTGGGCCTCCCGCCATCCGCTGCAGCGTCGGCGCAGTGCGAGCTCGCCGGTGCCGCACCCTGCGTCACGAAAGGCGACACGATGACCGACAGCCCCGGCTGGTCCTTCGAGACCCGTCAGATCCACGCCGGCCAGGAGCCCGATGCGGCCACCACCGCACGCGCCCTGCCCATCTACCAGACGACGTCGTACGTCTTCCCGGACACCGACCGCGCGGCCAAGCTCTTCGGCCTGCAGGAGTTCGGCAACATCTACACACGACTGATGAACCCGACCACCGACGTGGTCGAGCAGCGCCTGGCCAACCTCGAGGGCGGGGTCGGCGCGCTGCTGGTCGCCTCCGGCCAGGCCGCAGAGACGCTGGCGATCCTCAACATCGCCGAGGCCGGGGACCACATCGTGGCCAGCCCGTCGCTCTACGGCGGCACCTTCAACCTGCTGAAGTTCACGCTGCCCAAGTACGGCATCGACGTGACCTTCGTGGAGGACACCAAGGACCCGGAGAGCTGGCGCGCAGCCGCCCAGCCCAACACCAAGCTCTTCTACGGCGAGACGATCTCCAACCCCAAGATCGAGATCCTGGACATCGAGGCCGTCGCGAACGTCGCGCACGAGCTCGGCGTACCGCTCGTGGTCGACAACACCGTCGCCACGCCGTTCCTGCTGCGCCCAATCGAGTACGGCGCGGACATCGTCGTGCACTCGGCGACGAAGTACCTGGGCGGGCACGGCACGGCGATCGCCGGCGCGATCATCGACAGCGGCAACTTCGACTTCGGCAAGGACCCGGAGAAGTTCCCCAACTTCAACACCCCCGAGGAGAGCTACCACGGGCTGGTCTACGCCCGCGACCTCGGCGTCGGAAGCCCGCTCGGCGCCAACCTGGCGTTCATCCTGAAGGCACGGGTGCAGGGTCTGCGCGACCTCGGGTCCTCGATCTCGCCGTTCAACGCGTTCCTGATCGCGCAGGGTGTCGAGACGCTCAGCCTGCGCATCGAGCGGCACGTGCAGAACACCCGCGCGGTCGCGGAATGGCTGCAGCAGCAGGATCAGGTCGAGTCGGTGCGCTGGGCGTCGCTGCCCGGTGACGAGTACTACGAGCTGGCACAGAAGTACACGCCGCTCGGATCCGGCGCGGTGCTGGCGTTCGAGATCGCCGGCGGCGCCGAGGCGGGCAAGACGTTCGTGGAAGCGCTCACCCTGCACAGCCACGTCGCCAACATCGGCGACGTGCGCTCGCTGGTGATCCACCCGGCCTCGACCACCCACTCCCAGGGCAGCGACGAGGACCGGCTGCTGGCCGGCGTCACGCCGGGTCTGGTGCGGCTCGCGGTCGGGCTGGAACACATCGACGACATCCTGGCGGACCTCGAGCAGGGGTTCGCGGCCGCCAAGTAGGCACCCGTCGTACGACGATCCGCCGCCGCTCCCGCCTCGGGACGGCGGCGATTCGCGTCCGACCCCGCGTCGGAGGGACGCGCCGCCCGGCCGTGTGGCAGCGTTCGCCGAGTGGACGACCTTGAGCGCAGAACGATCAGGCACCGCGCGGTGTCGGCGGAGCTGGCCTCCTGGTCCGACTGCGAGCTGGCGGCCGCGCTCGAAGGCGGTGAGCTCGGCGGCACCGGGATCGGCGGCTCCACGATGCGCATCAGCGTGCTCGGCACATCGGTGTTCGTGAAATCGGTCGTTCTGACCGAGGCCGAACGCCGTCCCGGCTCGAACCGACCCACCGCGAACGTCTTCGATCTGCCCACCTGGTACTCGTGGGGAGTAGGCTCCGCCGGGTTCGGAGCGTGGCGCGAGGTGGCCGCCCACGAGATGACCACCAGGTGGGCGCTGGCGGGTACCTGCGCCAACTTCCCGCTCCTGCACTACTACCGCGTTCTGCCGAGTCCACCTTCCGAGGCGACCCTGGGGCAGCGGAACGACATCGAACATGCCGTCCGGTTCTGGGACGGCTCCCCGGCGGTTCGACGACGGCTGGAGGCGATGGCGCGGGCCTCGGACGCGGTCGTCCTGTTCCTGGAGCACGTCCCCGAGACCGTGCGTCAGTGGTTCACGAGGCAGTTGGCCGGCGACGCGCCGGCCGCGGAGGCCGCGTGTGCGCTTCTCGAGCACCAACTGTTGGGAGCAGTCCGCTGTATGCGGTCGGGCGGACTGACCCACTTCGACGCCCACTTCCGCAACCTGCTGACCGACGGCGACCGCGTCTACGTGTCCGACTTCGGTCTGGCGGCGTCACCGTCGTTCGACGTCACCGAGCCCGAGCGACAGTTCCTGCAGCACACGGTCGATCACGACCTCGCCTACGTCGTGACCAAGCTCGTCAACACCATCGTCACCACCGTGATCGCCCATCCCGGCCCGGTCGAACGGAACGACTACCTGCGACGGTGCGTCCGTGACGGCTCCGCCGTCGGACTGCCCGCACCGTTGGGGTCGACGGTGTGTCGCTATGCCGCGATCGCGGTCGTGATGAACGACTTCCACTGGGAGCTGTACGCCGGCCGCCCCAGGACGCCGTACCCCGCGCATCGCATCACGCAGGCCCTGACCGCCGCAGGCGTGCTTCCCTGACGTCCCGGAGACGAGGCGTTCCGCTGAGTACGACGAGCCGTCGCCGCCGCCGTGCGCCGCCTAGGGTGGCCGGATGAGGGAGCCCCGCCGGGTCGTCGTCGCTGTGCTGACGATGATCTGCGTGTCGGCCCTCGCTGGCTGCGCCCTGCCGAGGGACGAGGCGCCGCCCAGTTACTCCGCTCGATCCTGGACCGGAGGGGCGGCTGCGCTCTCGACGGTCACCGCGTGCGGCGACGTGGCGCCCGGCCAGACCTACGACGTCGGCGAACTCAACTCCTGGATGCAGTCGTTGCAGGGCTTTCCGCTCTGGCGGGCTGCCGACGTGGGCGCGAGCACGCCGTTGAGCGACGGACGGGTGCTGTGGGCGTTCGGCGACACGCTGCGCGATCCGAGCGCGGCCGACCGGTTCGCCGCGAACTCCATGCTCGTCACCTCGGGGTTGTGCACCTCGCAGGTGGTGCCGGCCGGCCGGGGTCCGGTGATCGCCGACACCCCGCCGACGGTGTGCTGGCCGACCTCGGTCACGGCCGTGCCCACCGCGCGCGGCGACCAGGTCTACGTCGCGTGCTCGCGCATCCGGCGTGGCAGGTCGCTCCTGGACTTCACCATCTCCGGTACGGCGATCGCGCGGTTCGACGTGCCGCGTGGCGGGACGCCGGTGCCCGGCCCGGTGGTCGCCGTACCCCGCTCGCAGGAGATCACCTGGGGTTCGGCCCTGGTCCGCGACTGGAACGAGGTGTACGTCTACGGCACCCGCGGCGGCTCCGCGCGTGGTGCGGGACGCAGCTTGTACATCGCGCGGGTGGCGGCATCCGGCGTGCAGGATCCGACCGCGTGGACCTACTGGAACGGCCTCGCCTGGATCCCCGACGCCGCAGCCGCCCAACCCCTGCTCGGCAGGGACACCGTGAGCCAGGCCCTGAGCGTCAGTCACCTCGGAACCTCCTGGGTCGCCGTCTCGATGCGCGGCGGCGATCTGCAACAGCGCGTGGGGGTGTGGACCGCATCGCAGCCGCAGGGCCCGTGGGCGCTTTCGCGCATCGTCGCGGTGCCGGCTCCCGGCGACGGCACCATCACCTACCAGCCGCTGGCGCACCCCGAGCTGGCCCTGCGCGACGGTGACCTGCTCGTCTCGCTGTCTCGCACCGCTACGACCCTCGCGGGTATGGCGCAGGCGCCCCAGGCATCACGCCCGGTGTTCATCGAGGTGCCCATGCCCTAGGGCTGCACGGAATGCCAGCACCCGCAGGGTGGTTGGCATCCTCATGCCCCGTGTCTTCATCGCTCTGCGGCCCCCTCAGGAGGAGGTGGCGCGCCTCGACGACTTCCTCGACGTACGACGCGACGCCGCGCCGTTCAGCTGGACCGACGCCGAGCAGTTCCACCTCACCCTGGCCTTCCTGCCCGATGTCCCCGAACACCGCCTCGACGACCTGGTGGAGGCTGTCGCGGCGGCCGCCGGGCGCCGGGACCGGTTCGATCTGTGCCTCGGCGGAGGAGGGGCCTTTCCCGATCCCGCGCGCGCCAAGGTGATGTGGGTCGGGCTGCGCACCGACGAGCACGCCGACCAGGAACTGCAGGCGCTCGCGGCCGGCGTCCGTGGCTCCGCCGCCCACAGCGGCGCGCAGGTCGACGGACAGCGGTTCCGGCCGCACGTGACCGTCGCCCGCTGCGGTCGCCCGACCCCGCTCGACCGCTGGGTGCGTCTGCTCGACGGCTACAGCGGAGCGTTCTGGTCGGCCGAAGAGGTCAAGGTCATCGCCTCCTACCGGGGCGAGGGGCCACATGGCAGAGCGCGACACGAGGTGCTGGCGCGCCTGCCCCTCGGCGACCTCGGGCCGTCACCGTCCCTCTGAGATCCGGCTTCGCGATGGTGCTGAGCGCGACTCACCGTCCCGAACGCGGATCTCACCTCAGCGCGACCTGCCCGGCCGGTACGGGAGAATGGACCAGATCCCCGATGACCCAGCCCTCACGCCGCACCCGCCCGACCCGCCGCCGCCCGCGTACGACGTCCGCGGGGCGTCCGCCGCGCCTGGACGAGGCCGCGCAGCAACGCCGCCGGTCGCTGCTGCCCGCGATCGAGTACCCGCCCCAGCTGCCGGTGGTCGCCGAGCGCGTGCGCATCCGTGCCGCGATCGAGGCGCATCAGGTCGTGGTTGTGGCCGGCGAGACCGGCTCGGGCAAGACCACCCAGCTGCCGAAGATTCTGCTGGAGATGGGCCGCGGCATCGCGGGGATGATCGGGCACACCCAGCCGCGCCGGATCGCCGCGCGCTCGGTCGCCGACCGGATCGCCGACGAGCTGCACGTCCCGCTCGGGGGAGTGGTGGGCTACCAGGTGCGCTTCGCCGACCACTCGGGCCCGGACAGCCTGGTCAAGGTGATGACCGACGGCATCCTGCTGTCGGAGCTGCGCCGCGACCGCGATCTGCGCCGCTACGACACGCTGATCATCGACGAGGCCCATGAGCGCTCGCTCAACATCGACTTCATCCTCGGCTACCTCAAGCAGCTGCTGCCGCGGCGACCGGACCTGAAGGTCATCGTCACCTCGGCCACCATCGATCCGGGCCGGTTCGCGGAGCACTTCGCCCAGCACGGCGTGCCCGCTCCCGTGATCGAGGTCTCCGGGCGCACCTTCCCGGTGGAGGTCCGCTACCGGCCCCTGGTCGAGGAGATCGCCGGGCCGTCCGGGCCCCAACTGGTCGACGTCGACCAGGTCACCGGCATAGTGCGCGCCGTCGAGGAGCTGTGGAGCGAGCCGGTGTCCGACGGGGGACCGCAGGACATCCTGGTCTTCTGCTCCGGCGAGCGCGAGATCCGTGACGCCGCAGAGGCGCTCGACGCCCTCGACCTCCCCGGCACCGCGACGCTGCCGCTCTACGCGCGGCTGTCCGCCGCCGAGCAGCACCGGGTCTTCGGCTCGCATGGCGGACGACGGATCGTCATCGCCACCAACGTCGCCGAGACCTCACTGACCGTTCCGGGCATCCGGTACGTCGTCGACAGCGGCACCGCGCGCATCTCCCGTTACAGCCAGCGCACCAAAGTGCAGCGGCTGCCCATCGAGCCCGTCTCGCAGGCGAGCGCGCGGCAGCGGTCGGGCCGATGCGGGCGGGTGGCCGACGGCGTGTGCATCCGGCTCTACTCCGAGGAGGATTTCCTCGCTCGCCCGGAGTTCACGGATCCGGAGATCCTGCGCACCAACCTCGCCTCGGTCATCCTGCAGATGGCGTCGCTGGACCTGGGCGACGTGGCCCGGTTCCCGTTCGTGGAGCCGCCGGACTCCCGCCAGATCAGCGACGGGGTGCGGCTGCTGGAGGAGTTGCAGGCCGTCGAGGAGCGCGGCTCCCGGGGCACCCCGCGTCTGACCGCCGCCGGCCGCGCCATCAGCGCGCTTCCCACCGACCCCCGGCTCGCCCGGATGCTGCTCGCCGGCGCGGAGAACGGCGCCCTGGCCGAGGTGCTGGTCATCGTCGCGGCCCTGTCGATCCAGGATCCTCGTGAGCGACCGGCCGAGAAGCGTCCGCAGGCCGACCAGTCGCATGCCCGCTTCCGCCACGAGACCAGCGACTTCCTGTCGCTGCTCAACCTGTGGCGCTATCTGAAGGAGCAACAGAAGGCGTTGTCCAGCAGCGCTTTCCGCCGGATGTGCCAACGGGAGTATCTGCACTATCTGCGGGTGCGTGAGTGGCAGGACCTGCACACCCAGCTGCGCGAGGCCTGCAAGCAGCAGGGGATGCGTCGCGCGGACACCCCGGCCGGAGAGGACGCCGTGCACCAGGCGATGCTCACCGGTCTGCTGTCGCACGTCGGTCTGCGTGACCGCGAGAAGCGCGACTTCCTCGGTGCCCGCGGCGTGCGGTTCGCGATCCAGCCCGGGTCGGCGCTCTTCCGCAAACCGCCGGACTGGGTGATGTCTGCAGAGCTGGTGGAGACCAGCCGGCTCTGGGCGCGGACGAACGCCGCGGTGGACCCCGCCTGGGTCGAGCGCGCCGGTGGTCATCTGGTGAAGCGCAGCTACGCCGAGCCGCACTGGGAGCGCCGCCGCGGCAGTGTGGTCGCCGCCGAGCGGGTCACCCTCTACGGGCTGCCGCTGGCCGCCGGTCGCAAGGTCGACTACGGGTCCATCGACCCCGTGATGTCGCGCGACCTGTTCATCCGATCCGCGCTGGTCGAAGGCGACTGGGAGAGTCGGCACGCCTTCACCGAACGTAACCGTCAGACGCTCGCGCGGCTGCGCGATCTGGAGGCACGCACCCGGCGCCGTGACGTGGTGGTCGACGACGAGACCGTCTACGCGTTCTACGACGCCAAGATCCCCGAATCCATCGTTTCCGCAGCGCATTTCGACGCGTGGTGGAAGAAGGAGCAGCGCAGCTCACCCGACCTGCTGACGATGTCCGAGGACGACCTGCGCGGCGACGATGCCGCCGACATCGACCTCGACGAGTATCCACGGACCTGGTCCAGCGGAGAGCTCGATCTGCGGCTCAGTTATCGCTTCGAGCCGGGATCCGGTGATGACGGTGTGACAGTGCATGTCCCGGTAGAACAGCTCAACCAGGTCGACCAGGACGGTTTCGACTGGTTGGTGCCCGGTGTGCGCGGCGAGCTGGTGACCGCGCTCATCCGGTCGCTACCGAAGGCGATGCGTCGCAACTTCGTGCCCGCGCCCGACGTCGCGGCGCGGGCGCTGCCGCTGATGCACCCGGCACGCGGCTCCATCACGACCGAGCTCGCCGGAGCACTCCAGCAACTCACCGGCGTGCGCGTCCCGGCCGACCAGTGGGACTGGGACCGAGTGCCCAACCACCTCAAAGCAACGTTCCGCGTGGAGGATTCGCGGCGCCGCGCGCTCTCGCACGGTGAGGACCTGTCCGCCCTGCGCGAGCAGCTCTCCGGTCGGGTGCGCTCGGTGCTGTCCCGGGCCGGCAGCGAGATCGAGCGATCCGGACTGATGACCTGGGACTTCGAGGACCTGCCCCCCGAGCTCACCGAACGCATCGGCAAACGGACTGTGCAGGGCTACCCGGCACTCGTGGACGAAGGTGACAGCGTCGCCCTGCGGGTGCTGCCGAGCGCCGCGGAGCGCGACGCCGAGCACCCGGCCGGCGTACGCCGCCTGCTGCTGCTGCAGTTGGACGTGCCCTGGTCGCGGTTGCTGGGGATGCTCGACAACGCCCAGCGGCTCGCGCTCGGTTGGGGACCGCACGCCGACCAGCAGGCGGTGCTCTCCGACGTCCTGGCCGCCGCCGTCGACGCCGTGGTGGCAGCGGACTCCTCACCGGGGCCGGTGCGGACCCGGGAGCGGTTCGACGCGGTGCTGCGGCAGACACGCCAGCAGGCGTCGGCGCAGGTGCTGTCGATCGTGGAGGGCCTGGTGCCCGTGCTGCACCACTCCCGCGAGGTGCAGCTCGCGCTGGACTCGATGATCCGCCCGTCCGTCGCGGAGCTCGTCGCCGACGTGCGACATCAGCATGAGGGACTCGTCTATCCAGGGTTCGTAGCGGCGACGGGCGCCTCCCGGTTGCGCGATCTGGACCGTTATCTGCGCGGGATGCTCGAACGCCTCGAACGTGCGCCGGAGGACATCGCCCGCGACGCCCAGCGGATGGACGAGGTGCACGCCGTCGAGCGGGAGCTCGGCGACCTCATCGAGGGTCTGCCGCCCGCCCGTCGCCGCGAGGACGCCGTACGCCGGCTGCGCTGGCAGGTGCAGGAGCTGCGGATCAGCTTCTTCGCCCAACGGCTCGGCACCTCAGGGGCGGTCTCGGTGCAGCGACTGCGCAAGGCGATGGACCGGATCGAGGCGGCGCCGATGACCTGATACGTGGCCGGCCCGGATGCGACGACCACGCTCGAAGCGGTCAGCCCGGGATGTCGGAGGGTGTGCCGACGACGACGCCGAACAGGTCGGCAAGGGCGGCCAGGCTGGCGGCCTGCAGGGCAGCGGCCGACACCGGGGCGCCGCCGTCGGTGCCGGGTAGGGCGCGCGTCGCCGTAGCCCCCGCGACGACCGACGGCGAGTATCCGAGGCTGAACGCCCCCCTCGTCGTCGAGTTGACGCACATGTGGGTCATGAACCCGGCGATGATCAGGTCGCGGCCCGGTGCGGCCTGCAGCCGCTCGTGAAGATCGGTGTCGGTGAAGGCGTTCGGGTAATTCTTGACGATGACCGGCTCGCCGTCACGTGGGGCGACGCGCGGGACGATCTGGCCGATGTCGTCCTGCAGATCGTAGGGCGATCCCGGACCGTCGTCATGCATGACGTGCAGGATCGGGATGCCGGCGTCCCGCGCGTTCGACAGGAGTTCCTCAGCCTGGTCCAGCGCCGCCTGGACGCCGTCCAGCTCCATGACGCCACGGGTGTAGGTGTTCTGGAGGTCGATCATGATCAAGGTCGAGTCGGCCAACGGCGCGGGTGCCTCTGGCATGCCGCTCAACTGTCGCAGCGTCGCGTGCTCGGTCATCGCGGTCCCATCCAGTGCTGTCGATGCTCGGAGCTCACCACGCTAACCCGGCCTCACCTCGGCGACGCCGGACCCGTGAGAACCGCGGCGCGCCGACGACCTGAGATGCTGGCCGGACCCGATGTCCCTGCGGTCGAGAGGCGCCCCGTGAGCACCCTGTTCGAGAAGATCATCGACGGAGAGATCCCCGGCCAGATCGTGTGGCAGGACCCGGTGTGCGTGGCGTTCCTCTCGGTCGACCCGCTCACCGACGGACACACGCTGGTCGTGCCGCGTACACCGGTGGATCAGTGGCTCGACGCGGACGACGACCTCATCGCCACCCTCATGTCGGTCGGCAAGGTGATCGGCCGCGCGCAGGTGCAGGAGTGGGGCGCACGGAGGGCGGGAGTGCTGATCGAAGGCTTCCAGGTGCCCCACCTGCACGTGCACGTCTGGCCCGCGAACGGTCACGGCGACTTCGACGTCAACGCCGTCACGCACGGACAGGACCCGCAGGTGCTGGCCACGAACGCCGACCGGCTCCGTGCGCGGCTGCGCACTCTCGGATACGGCGAGCAGGTCCCCGCCTGACGCGTGCCGGCGTCCCGCGCGGACAGTGACGCAGATCGCGCGACGGGGGAGTGCCACGCGGGAATCGTGCGCGCTGGCCGGGCGTTGGAACGGGCAGAGGAAGGCGCGAACAGCGCATCATTCGTCAGCAGGAGAGCACCGTGCAGGATCCACAGGAGCTGTATCGCTTCGAGAACGACACCCATCCCAGCGAGCTGGGCGCTCACACGATGGTCGTGGCGCTCGGCGGCCTCATCGACGCCGGCAACACCCAGAAGCAGGTGGTGTCACACCTGCTCGGCGCCCTCGAGCACACGGTGGTGGCGTCCTTCGACCTGGACCAACTGCTCGACTACCGCGGACGCCGTCCGGTCATGACGTTCGACCGCGACCACTACAGCGACTACGACGACCCGGCGCTGACGCTCTTCCGGATGACCGACGACGACGGCACCCCGTTCCTGCTGCTGGCCGGCCCGGAGCCGGACTACCAGTGGGAGCGCGTGATCGAGGCCGTGCGGATGCTCGTACGCCGCCTCGGTGTGCAGCTCGTCGTGAGCGCTCACGGCATCCCGATGGCCGTGCCGCACACCCGCCCGGTCGGTATGACGCGCTATGCCAGCGACCAGCGGCTGATGCCGGAGAACAACCCGGTCTTCGGGATGGTGCAGATCCCCTCGAGCCTCGAGTCGCTGATGCACCTGCGGTTGGCCGAATCCGGCATCGACACTGCCGGATTCGCGATCCACGTGCCGCACTACCTGACCCAGACCGACTTCGGTGACGCCGCCGTGGCCGCGCTCCGGGCGGTGTGCGCCCTCACCGGCCTCAGCATCCCGATGCAGGAGCTGACCGCCGTCGCGGGACTGCACCGCGCCGAGATCGGCCGCCAGGTCGCCGAGAACCCCGACGTGGTCGAGGTGGTGCAGGGGCTGGAGCAGCAGTACGACGCGTTCCAGGAGGGACTGCAGCGGCAGAACCTGCTGGCCAACGAGATGGCCGAACTGCCGAGCGCCGACGAGATCGGCGCCGAGCTGGAGAAGTTCCTGCGCGACGAGTCGGATGACAACTCCAACTGATCTCACGTTTCGGACATGCAGGGCGGGGCACATGTGCCCCGCCCTGCATGTCCATTTCGTCGAGTCAGGGCTTCGCGTCGGCCCAGCTGCGCACGATGCCGGTGTCGGAGACGAAACGCGCCGGTGAGCCCTCGGTCCAGCGGCGTGCGGCGTCCTGGAGCGCGGAGTCGACCGCGGCCGCCGTGGCGGGAGCGTGCTCCTCGGGCACGTGCACGAGGAGTTCATCGTGTAGGCACAGCACGATGCGGGCGTCGTACGCCGCAATCGCGTGCCGCGCGGTGAGCGCCCAGGCCTTGAAGAACTCCGCAGCAGCCCCCTGCACCACGGCGTTGCGGGCGAAGCGCCCCCGCGCCCGCGCTTGAGCCTGCTCGGTGCTGCGCGGCACAGTGATGAGTCGTCCGCCGTACGTCGTGATCGAGCCCCCGCTCTCACCGGTGGCCTGCGCTGCCCGCAGATACGCCATCGCGGTGGGGTAGGCCCGGTCCAGACCCTCCAGCGCCGCGGCCGCCTGACCCGCCGCGCCGCCGTACATCGCCGACAGGACCGCGACCTTGGCGATCGGCCGCTCGACCCGCAGCTGATCGGCGACGGTGCGGTAGAGGTCGTCCTGTGCGGTCGCGGCGATCAGCGCCGGGTCGCCGGAGACGACGGCCAGCACGCGCGGCTCGATCTGGCCGAGGTCGGCGCGTATGAAGAGGTGCCCGGGCGCGGCGACGACCGCCGGGCGCAGCGCAGCCGGCAGGTTGTGCAGCCCCGCCTCCGCGGTCATCCGCCCCGCCCCGCCGTCGAAGGAGTGCCACCGCCCCCGCAGTCGGTCATCGGGTCCGACATGGTCGCGAAGCCACGCCCAGCCGTACGTCGTCGCGATGCGCTCGTCGGCCCGCCACCGCAGCAGGGCGTCGACGACGGGGTGGGTGCTGCGGTATCGATCCAGCTCCCACTTGCGGGTGTTGTCCACCCGGATCCCCAACCCGTGCAACATGTTGAGCACCTGCTCGGGGTTGCGCAGATCGACGGCCCGCCCCGGCGGGATCAGCGCCAGCACGGCGGCATCGCGGACCGCACGCGCGTCGATCTCGTGCTGCGGAGTGTGCGGCCGAGGTCCGGCCGAGGCCTCGATGAGCCGCTCGAGGGTGGGCCGGTGCACGGGGAGGCCGGTGCGCTCCAGCTCCAGCGCGAGCATCGCGGCGCCCGACTCGCTGTACGCCGTCGCCACCGCCCGAGGACGCTCCTGCAGCTGTTGTGTCTGCTGCTCGGCCACGCGCACGGCCAGATGCGCCCACTGCGAAGCGGTCGACCCCTCTGCGGCCAGGAAACCCGGTCGCAGGTAGCCCTGCTCGTCCAGGGGCTGCGGCCCGTCGCTCCCGACGGGCGGATCGTCCGGGCTGTCGAACAGATCACCCTGGTGGCGGGCAGGCACGCCGTCAGGGTCCAGGCCCATCGCGCGGGCCCAGATGTGCTCGGGCGCGGCTCGGGCACCGCCGTGCAGCAGCAGGTCGGTCTGCAACAGGTCGAGTCCGCGGCCGGGGCGGATGCCGTGCGCGAGCAGCGCGCGAGGGACCTGGTCGGACCACCAGACCCAGCGCACGGGATGGGCGGTGTCGCCGTCCCTAGCGGCGATCAACTCGCCCGCGCGGACGGGTTCGGACAGGTGCGCCTGGTGGTCGATCTGCGCGGTGCCGGGTGAGCCGGCATTCGTCGCGATGGCCACCTCGCCCGTGCGCGCGTCGACGGCAAGGCCGAGCAACGGGCCCCGCATCCACGAGGGATACGGGGCCCGTGCGGTGACAGTAGACTTGTTCAGCCTTGCCCGCCTTGGTCGTCGGTGCCGTGCTCGTCACGCTCGCCCTGCGGGCGCCGGCCACCGTCCTGACCATATTGGTTCTGCTGACCCTGTTGGTCATCGACGGGAAGTCCCGAGATGGCCGTGGTGGGCGCGTCGGCCGGATCGACCGGGGTCGAACTGTGCCCTTGTTGCCCCTGTTGCCAGGGCTGCTCGCCGTAACCGCTCTGCTGGCCCTGCTGGCCGTACCCACCGGACTGACCCGGCTGCTGGCCGTGTCCGCCCTGTTGGGAGGGCAGCTGGCCGTAGGCAGTCCCGGACTGGCCGGGCTGGCCGGAGTGGCCGGACTGACCGGACGGTGGGGTGTATCCGCCCGGCTGCTGGCCGTACCCACCCTGCTGAGCGGGCTGAGCCTGCTGACCGTATCCACCCTGCTGAGCGGGCTGACCCTGACCGTAACCACCCTGCTGGCCGTACCCGCTGCCCGACTGACCGCCCTGGCTGGACTGGGGTGCGTACCCGCCCTGCTGGCCCGGCTGCTGGCCGTACCCACCCTGCTGACCGTAGCCACCGGACGGACTGGGCTGGCCCGGGTGCTGGCCGTAGCCGCCCTGCTGTGCGGGCTGACCCTGCTGGCCCGAGTGCTGGCCGTAGCCGCCCTGCTGTGCGGGCTGACCCTGCTGGCCGTACCCGCTGCCGGACTGAGGTGTGTATCCACCCTGCTGGCCCGGCTGTTGGCCGTAGCCACCCTGCTGGCCGTACCCGCTGCCCGACTGACTGCCCTGGCCGGACTGGGGTGCGTACCCGCCCTGCTGGGCGGCCTGCTGGCCGTAGCCACCCCGCTGGCCGGGCTGGCCCTGCTGGCCGTACCCGCTCTGCTGGGCGGGCTGCTGGCCGTACCCGCTCTGCTGGGCGGGCTGCTGGCCGTAGCCACCCTGCCGGCCCTGCTGACCCGAGGACGAGCCGTACGCGCCGGGCGCGCCGTACCCCTGGCCGTAGGCGCTGCCCTGCTGGTAGCCCGTGTACTGCCCCTGGGCGCCGCCCGCAGCCGTCTTCCTGCGGCCCAGCAGGCTGAGCAGGACGACGCCGAGCAGGCCGCCGATGAGCAGGATCAGGCCGAGGACGATGCCGGGTACCTTGAAGCCGCCGCCGACCTTGTCAGCGCGGGTGCCGGCGAACAGGTTGTTGCTGCCCGCACAGTTGACGGTGTAGTCGCCCTTGGTCATGCCGTCGGTGCTGCGCGCGACCTCCCAGTAGGTGCTTCCGCCGCTCTTGACCGAGAAATCAGAGGTCGGACGCCCCATCGGGGACGTCTTGCCGTTGGACACCGCCGTGCAGACCGTGGCGGCGCGGGCGGCCTTGTCCTTGCTGTAGAGGGAGAAGCCGGCGTCGGAGGAGGTGACGCGGGCGCCGTTGGAGAACGACGAGACCTTCGCACCCCCACCGGAGGCGAATCCGATGATCAGCAGCACGAGGCCGATCACCGCGATCACTGCGGGGATCGCGATCAATGCCTTCTTGTTCATGGGTGTTCTCGAACCTCACCGGTGTGGTCGGGCACAGGCATCCCCGACGTGCGTTCGCGGACTTGTCTCTTGATGCGGGAGAGCATGGCCAGCATCCCACGCATTCGCAACGGAGACACCGCTTCTGCGAGCCCGAACCTCCATGCGGCGTCATCGGGTACGTCGAGCACCGCACGCGCGGGTTGACCGTCGAGCCCGGTGTGCAGGATGCCGGCGAACCCCCGGGTGGTCGGCGCCTCCGGTGGGGCCTGGAAGAAGAGGCGCACCCGTTCCTGGTCGTCCACCTCGACTGCGAGGAAGAGCGGGGACTGGCACTCGTGCACCTGCTCGAGCTTGCCCGGCTCGTCCGCGTACCGCTGCGGCAGCGGTGGGAGCTCGTCGCTCAACTCCAGCAGCAACTGCAGTCGATCCTTGGGTTCGAGCGCGTTGAAGTCGTCCGCCAGCTCCGCCATCGGGGCGGGAAGGTCCTCATTCACGGTGCGCCGGTCTCGATCGGCACCCGCACCGAGTTGCCCCATTCGGTCCACGAGCCGTCGTAGTTGCGCACCGATCCGAAGCCGAGCAGATGGGTGAGGACGAACCAGGTGTGCGACGACCGCTCACCGATGCGGCAGTAGA
This sequence comes from Allobranchiibius sp. GilTou73, assembly GCF_021391335.1. Taxonomy (GTDB): domain Bacteria; phylum Actinomycetota; class Actinomycetes; order Actinomycetales; family Dermatophilaceae; genus Allobranchiibius; species Allobranchiibius huperziae. Next base: position 2,021,637 of record NZ_CP090051.1, read on the forward strand.
CGACCACGTCGTCGTCGGGCGCGAGCCCCTGCTCGCCCTGATAGATCGCCTCGAGTTCGGTGCGCCCGCGGAACCGGCCGTCCTCGGCGGCCGCCCGCGCCCACGGCACGGATCGCGCGCCGGGGATGTGGCCGCCGCGCATCGCGCCCTCCTGCGGGTAGTCCGGCATGCTCAGCAACTCACCGCTGTACTCGCCGGGGGAGCGTACGTCGACCAGCGGGCCGGGCAGGTGTGCCAGGACGTCGTCGCGGTACGCGCGGATGGGCGGGTCCTCGCGTCGTACGACCGGGTACTGCACCGGCGTCGCGGTGGGCACCTCGCGGGTCAGCGGGCGGTCCTCGGCCGCCCACGCGGCCCGGCCGCCGTCGAGGAGCCGCACGTCCTCGTGGCCGAAGAGCGTCATGACCCACAGCGCGTACGCCGCCCACCAGTTGCTCTTGTCGCCGTAGATCACGACGGTGGTGTCACGGCCGACGCCGCGCTCGCCCATCACCTGCGCGAAGTGCTCGCCGTCGACGAAGTCGCGGCTCACCGGATCGTTCAGGTCCAGGTGCCAGTCGAGCTTGTGCGCACCAGGGATGTGGCCGGCGTCGTAGAGCAGGACGTCCTCGTCGGATTCGAGCACGACGAGGTCCTCGCCGCGGTCCAGCGCGTCGGCCAGCCACCGCGTGGAGACGAGTCGCTCCGGGTGTGCGAAGTGCTGGAATGCCGGGTCGTTGTCAGTGGGGGCAGCCATGGCGCCACGGTACGCCGGGAGGATCAGCAGCCGGCGCCTGCGCAGCCTCCGCGGGCCCGGCTCGGCTACTGGCACGATGGGTTCGTGGCCCTCCTTCATCGCAACTCCAAGAAATCGACCGAACTCGACCTGAACAAGGGGGCGTTCGCCGGTACCTCGATGAACCTCGCGAACCGGCTGATGGACGTCGGCATCGACGGGAAGGGGCGCTTCGACTCGGCGGATCACGTGGCCCAGCGGGCACTGCAGGAGAGCGGCGGCGACGTCGACGCGGCCATCGAGAAGGTGATCGCCGACCACCGACGACTCGCTGCTGCCGGCGGGTTCGTGACCGGGCTGGGCGGATTCGTCACGATGACCGTCTCGTTGCCGGCCAACATCGCCGGCTTCTACGCGCTGGCGACCCGGATGACGGCGGCGATCGCGCACCTGCGCGGCTACGACCTGCGCAACCCCGATCTGCGACTGGCCATCCTGCTGGCGCTGGTGGGAGGCGAGGCGGACGCGCTGCTGAAGAAGGCCGGAGTGGTGAGCACCGGTCGGCTCGCCAATCTCGCGACCAGGGGTCTGCCGCCGGCCGCCCGGATGGTCATCGACAAGGCGGTGGGCTTCCGGCTCATCGCCCAGGTCAGCGAGAAGTTGCTGCCCCGGCTCGGGAAGTCGATCCCGTTCGCCGGTGGGGTCGTCGGAGCCGGCCTCGACGTCTATCTGCTGAACAAGGTCGCCAAGACGGCCCGCATCCAGTTCCCGGTGGCCCGGCCGGGATCGCCCGGCACTGCGAGCGCCAGCGCATGAGCCCGCGGCAGAGTCGTCGGATGAGTGCCTCCGCGGTCCGTTCCCTGCGGGACTCGATCGCCTCGGTGGCGGACCCGTCCGGGCCGAGCGTCGCGGCGCGGCTGACCGCGCTGCCCCGGATGGTGCGCGCGGTGGCCGCCAAGGAGTACACCGGATCCTCACCCGCCCGGGTCGCCGCGATGGTCGCCGCCGCCGCGTACATCGCCTCACCCGTCGACCTGATCCCGGAGAAGCTGGCACCGATCGTGGGCCTGGCGGACGACGCCGTGGTCCTCGCCTGGCTCGCCAACGCGCTGGTGCACGACACCGACGACTTCCTGGCCTGGGAGGCGGCCCGCAAGCACACGGTGCGCGGGCGTCGTCTGCGCTGACCCGTCGGTCGTCCACATCCCCCGAGGCACCCAGGAGACATCCACACCCCCTGAGGGCGGACGTCCCGCGTGCGTCGCGCCGCGCCACGGTGGGCGCATGCGCAGCACTCTGCACGGCCTCGGCGAACTGATCGCCTACCTGCCCTACGAGCTCGGCTTCCGGCCCACCGACTCCCTGGTCGTCGTCGGGCTCGCCGACCAACGGATCCGGGTGGTCGCCCGCCTGGACCTGGGGGAGGAGGACGACCTCCTGCCCGGGATCGGTCGTATCGGGCAGGTCTTCGCCCGGGCCGGGGTGCGAGCGCGCTGTGCTGCGCCTTCGTGGACACCCCTCCCGTGCCGCAGGATGCGCCGACCCGACTGCTCGACGTGGCCTACGACGTGCTCCGGGCCCACGACGTCGACGCGGCGCACCTGTTGGTGACCCGGGACGGCGGATGGTGGGCCCACCGGTGCGGCTGCGGAAGCTGCCCGAGACGTCCCGCCGCGCTGCCGGACCCGGACCGGGTCGATGCGGTCTTCGAGTCGGTGCTGGACGGGATCGCGCCGCACGCCTCGCGTGCCGACCTGCGCGCGTCGTTGAACCAGTGCCGCACGGAGGTCGCGCGGGCGGTCGGCGCCGCGCCCGTCGTTGATCGGCCGATGCGCCCGGCTGCGCTCACCGCCGCGATGTGGGAGATCCTGCACGGCTCGGCACCGATCCATGAGATGCCGGTCCCCATGCTGGCCTCCTTGAGCCGCGCGATCGCCGACCCGGCCGTGCGGGACGAGGTCTTCGGCTGGGTGGCGCCCGGCCTGCCGGGCCCGACGCCCTCGACGCCTGCGCTGTCCCCCCTACGTGGCGGGGGCTCTCGATCCCCGCGCCGTTCGGGCGAGGCTCGTGCAGTGGCTGCACTGCCTCCCGGAGTGGATGCGTCCTCCGGTGCTGACCTTCATCGCCGGTTCGGCGTGGAGCAGCGGCTCCGGAGCGCTCGCGGCCGTCGCGGTGGAGCAGGCCCTGCGGATCGACCCGGGATACCGGCTCGCGCGGCTGCTGGGCAGGGCGGTGGAGCTCGGCGCCCGTCCCCGCCGGTGCGCCTGACTCCGCCCGGGTGGGTGTCGGCGCTGCGGCCGCTCTGCTGTGGAGACGGCGGGTTCTCGAGCGGCGTGGAGGGGAGCGCTGCGGTCCGCTCGCGCTGCTGGACGTCGCGTGCGTGGGGTGTCGGCGGTGCGGTCACTTTCCTGCGCCGACGTACGGCGCCGGGGTGGGGTGTCGGCGGTGCGGTCACTTTCCTGCGCCCGCGTGCGTCGCCCGCCCGCACCGGTGTGCTGGAGCCGAGGTCGGGCACCAAGTCCCGCTGCTACGGTGGTCGACGTCAAGAGTCCCAGTGCCAAGCCCCGGCTGACTGGGCGGCAACCCTCCACCGCGGTGGGGTGCCCCGGGTGAGGACAAGGCCGATGTCGACATGGCACCGGCAAGCGCGGGGTCAGCCATCCCTCCAGGCACCGGCCCCCTGAGCCGGAAGTCGCCGATGACTGTGACGCAACAACGCCACCGACCGACCCCGGAGCGCGACGCTGCGCGCCCGGCTGACCGTTGGGTGCGCCCGCCCGTCGGCACCAACCCCGCATCTCGAGCCCTGCTGCTGCCCGAGATCACTCTGGAGAGCGGTGTGCCGCTGCCCCAGGTGACCGTGACGTTCCAGACCTGGGGGACCCTCAACGCGAACGCCGACAACGCCGTCCTGGTCGAGCACGCACTCACCGGCGACTCCCACGTCGTGGGCCCGGCCGGGCCCGGGCAGCCCACCGCCGGCTGGTGGCCCGGGCTCATCGGGCCGGGTGCGCCGCTGGACACCCGCGAGCTGTTCGTGGTCGCCAGCAACGTGCTCGGCGGCTGTCGCGGCACGACAGGTCCGGGATCATCGGATCCGGCGGGTCGCCCGTGGGGCGCGAGGTTCCCGGCGACGACCGTGCGGGACCAAGTCGCCGTGGAAGCACGGCTCGCCGACGCGCTCGGCATCGACCGCTGGCGGCTGGTGCTCGGCGGGTCGATGGGCGGGATGCGCGCACTGGAATGGGTGGCGGGTCACCCCGACCGGGTCGACGGCGCGCTCATCATCGCCAGCACCGCCCGCGCCACGGCCGACCAGATCGCCTGGGGCCAGGCGCAGGCACTCGCGATCACCTCCGACCCGGACTACCTCGGCGGCGACTACTACGGGCACGGACCGGGCCCCCGGCAAGGGCTGGGCCTCGCCCGCCGGATCGCGCACACGACGTACCGCAGCGCCGCTGAGCTGGACATCAGGTTCGGGCGCGACCCGCAGGGCGCCGAGGACCCGATGAGCGACGGCCGGTTCGCCGTCGAGAGCTATCTGGACCATCAGGCCGCCAAACTGACCGCCCGCTTCGACGCCGGGTCCTACCTGCAGCTGTCCCGGGCGATGGCGACGCATGACGTGACCCGCGGGCGCGGCTCGCTCGCGCACGTGCTCGGGGCGTACGACGGAATGTTGCGCACGGTCGCCGTCGACTCCGACCGGCTCTTCCCGGTGGAGTTGTCGCAGGAGATCGTCGACGCCCACGGGCGAGGCGGGGTGCACGTGATGTCGTCCTCCCACGGGCACGACGGCTTCCTGATTGAGACCGACGCCATCGCCGCAGCGGTGGCTGACGCGGTGGATGCCGTCCGCGGGGTGCGACCCCGCGAGGTCGGGTAGCGTCGGCCGCAGACGTCGAGCCCGCCCCGCCGGTCCAAGGAGGCAACGATGAGCGTCGTGGTCAGTTACCTGCCGAGCCCGGAGGGGGAGGCGGCGATCACCCGCGCGGCCGACGAGGCGCGCGACGGCGGCGGCCCGCTCATCGTCGTCCCGTCGCGGGGGCGTCGGGATGAGCTGAACGCGGCGCTGGAGCGGATCCGGGCGGACGGGGTGCAGGCGGAGGTCGCAGACCCGGACGGCGATGACATCACCGACTTCCTGCTCGATCTGGTGCGGTCCCGGTCCGCTCGACTGCTGGTCATCGGCCTACGACGGCGCAGCGCGGTCGGTAAACTCATCCTCGGCTCGCACGCGCAACGGATCCTGCTGGACGCCGACTGTCCGGTGCTCGCGGTCAAGCCCTGAGCGGCCCGATCGGCCGGTGGACGGAGCACGGCCGAAGTCGTTTTATAATGGTAACCAGAGGCTGTCGCCGACCTGGGCGGACGAGCTTCACGATCCCCAAACTTCGATGCCGCCCTGAGCGGTCGGTGTCGCGCGCGCTCATCGCGCCGATGCTGTTGTTTCGAAAGGTAGTTGGTGACCACCCGTGGCCAAAGTCAACACTGCGTCCGAGCTGCCGCAGCACATCTCCCACCCCGCCCTGGAGAAGCTGGTGCGTACGTCGCGGACCAGCGGAGGCGTGAGCGGTGCGGAGCTGACCTCGGCCATGCATGAGGCCGGGCACGACGTACGTCGCGCCCCTGCTGTGCTGCGCGCCCTCGCCGCGGCCGGTGTCGAGGTGACCCCCGCCGCCGAGCGCACCCCCGTGGTCGCTGCGACCACCACCAAGAAGGCCGCGGCCACCAAGAAGGTCGCCGCGAAGAAGGCACCGGCCAAGGCCGCCGTCGAGTCTGGCCAGGACGACGGTGTCACAGTGACCAAGGTGGCTCCCAAGACCACGAAGGCCGCGGCCGCCAAGACCGCCGCTGCCGCGAAGACCGCGACGGCCAAGCGTGCACGGGCCGCGAAGGCTGCCGACGCGGCCGCCGCGTCGTCCGAGGCCGAGCCGGAGGAGTCCACCGACGAGACCACCGCGAAGCAGGACGGTCAGGCCGCCAAGGAGGCCTCGGAGGCCGCCGGCGGATTCGTGCTCAGCCAGAACGACGACGACGACGCCCCGGCCCAGCAGGTCGTCACCGCGGGAGCGACCGCCGACCCGGTCAAGGACTACCTGAAGCAGATCGGCAAAGTCGCGCTGCTCAACGCCGAGCAGGAGGTCGACCTCGCCAAGCGCATCGAGGCGGGTCTGTTCGCCGAGGAGAAGCTGAACTCCGGCGACAAGATCGACATGAAGCTCAAGCGCGAGCTGTGGTGGATCTCCCAGGACGGCAAGAACGCCAAGAACCACCTCCTGGAGGCCAACCTGCGCCTCGTGGTCTCGCTGGCCAAGCGCTACACCGGTCGCGGGATGCTCTTCCTGGACCTGATCCAGGAGGGCAACCTCGGTCTGATCCGTGCGGTCGAGAAGTTCGACTACACGAAGGGCTACAAGTTCTCCACGTACGCCACCTGGTGGATCCGGCAGGCGATCACGCGTGCCATGGCCGACCAGGCCCGCACCATCCGCATCCCGGTGCACATGGTGGAGGTCATCAACAAGCTGGCCCGGGTGCAGCGTCAGATGCTGCAGGACCTGGGCCGGGAGCCGACCCCGGAGGAGCTCGCCAAGGAGCTCGACATGACCCCGGAGAAGGTCGTCGAGGTGCAGAAGTACGGCCGCGAGCCGATCTCCCTGCACACCCCGCTCGGTGAGGACGGCGACTCCGAGTTCGGTGACCTCATCGAGGACTCCGAGGCCGTCGTGCCCGCGGACGCCGTCTCGTTCACCCTTCTGCAGGAGCAGCTGCACTCGGTGCTCGACACCCTGTCCGAGCGGGAGGCCGGCGTGGTCTCGATGCGCTTCGGCCTGACCGACGGCCAGCCCAAGACGCTCGACGAGATCGGCAAGGTCTACGGCGTGACGCGCGAGCGCATCCGCCAGATCGAGTCCAAGACCATGAGCAAGCTGCGTCACCCGTCGCGGTCGCAGGTGCTGCGCGACTACCTGGACTGACCTCCAGGTCGACATCGGACCAACAGAAGGCCGTGCGCTCGCAAGAGTGCGCGGCCTTCTGCGTATCTGTCGCGGTCTGTCGCCGGTCGCTCAGCGCCGCGTGCGCCTCGAGAACAGGGAGCGCACCGCGCGCCGTCCCGACCGCGGGAACAAGGTGGCGACGACCCGCGTACGGAACGAGCGGCTCCGGCGGATCCGCATCAGCAGATCGTCGGCGGGAGCCGACAGATCGTCACCCGGACCGGGTCGCGGGCTGTAGCGGACCCGCTCCAGGACGTCGACCGCGCGGTGCAGCGACTCCTGCCCCTCCCGACCCACCACCAGGTGCAACCGGTAGTGCGCCTCCTGGGAGCGCGGCGACACCTGCGGCGCCGGGTCGATGCCCAGGTCCTCCATCCGCGAGACCAGGTCGTCCCACTGCGCCTGCACGCGGGCAGCATCGTCTGCGGCGCCGTGCCCGACCTGCAGTCGGCGCCGGGACCACCGGGCCAGCAACGGCAGGACGGCGAACGCGGCCGCAAGGACCAGCAGGGCGGCGAACACCCACAGCAGCCAGACCAGGTGCAGGTTCACGGAGTGCGAGGAGGTGGGGGTGGTGGTGCCCGATGCGCTGGTCGTCGAGTCGCTGCCCCGTGCGGTGCGGCCGCCGGAGGCGGAACGTCGGGGGGCGGCGCTCTCGGGGCTGCCGATCGTCGGGCTCGCGTACGGCGGCGCGAGACCCGTCCGTGCCGCAGGGGTGGGTTCGAATCGGGTCCATCCCATCCCCGGGAAGTACAGCTCGGGCCAGGCGTGCGCGTCGGACTGATGCACCTGGTAGGAGCCGGAGGAGTCCACCGTGCCGGGCAGGAAGCCCACCCCGAGGCGCGCCGGCACTCCGATGGACCGGGCCGCCATCACCATCGCCGTGGCGAACTGCATGCAGTAGCCCCGCCGGGTCACCAGGAAGTTGCTGATGGGGTCCAGTGGCCGGTCCGCGGAGTCCTTGCGGGTCGGGTCCAACGTCAGCGAATAGTCGAAGTTGTCACCGTCGCGGAAGTAGTCCTGGATCGCGATGACCCTCTGGAAGGGCGTCCCGCTCGGCGCCGCGGTGTGCACGAGCGCGTCGATGCGGCTCTTCGAGGCTTGGTCGACGACGAGGTCGGGGCCGAATCCCGTGGTGTCGATGGTCTGCGACGAGGGCCGGGCGCTCGCGGGTTGACTGAGGTACCGGACTGTGTAGCTGTTCTCGAGCCGGGTCGTCGACGGCTGGGTGGTGTCCGGGTCGTAACTCCAGGTGGCGCCCCCGAAGTTGGCGCTGGCGACCTGGGTGGGGGCCACGACGTACGGCGGGCGCATCGTGTTCTGGGTGATGACCATGGTGTAGGGGGAGCTGGTGGTCGGCACCGTGTTCTGCCCGTAGCGCTGCAGCGGCGCTCCGTTGACTCCGCGCAACAGGTACGACGGCCGCGCCGGGACCCAGTGGTCGCCGGTGTAGTCGTCCGCGACCAGTGCGCGGAGCGGCGGTGGGTTGAGGTCCGCGGTGCGCAGCGTGAGCACGGGGGAGTGGTCGCGGTCGACGAGGTTGTTGTGCAGGTCCAGATCGGTCGAGAAGCCGACGGTGGTGGCCGGGCCGTTGCCGCGTGCGAGACCGTTGGCCATGAACTTCTGTGAGGCGGCGGGAAGCGATGCGGCGATCACCAGCGCCGCGATCAGGGCGCCGACACCGGCTGTCCGGGTGAAGGGACCGAAGTCGTGTCCGCCGAGCAGGGCGGTCGGATTGTTGGGGCGTCCGGGGATGCGCGCCCGCAGCCCCGACCAGTCACGCGCGGACCGCTCGGAGGCGGCGTAGAGCATCGCCAGCCAGGCGAGGCCGAGAGCGAACGAGTAGCGGGGGTGCAACGACCCGCCGGAGTTGGCCGCGGAGATCACGAACTCCACCAGCAACGGGACGCCGGCCAGGCCGGGCGAGCGGGCCGACACCGCCAGGAAGTCCACGGTGATCGCGATGATCGCGATGATCAGACCGATGAAGAAGACCACGCCGACCGTGGACGGGGCCGGCGCGGCGTACGCCGTCACCGTGTGGTGCGCGTCCGCTCCGAGCGCGCGCAGCGCCGAGGGCAGGCTGGTGTCCAGGTGGTCGTGCAGGTGAGTGACCACGGTGACCGCGGTCACTCCGATCAGTTGAACCGACAGCGTGAGCATCGGGGGCAGGTCCAATGCCCGCCCGGCCATCCCGAGCAGGGCTGCCAGCGTGACCAGCCCGAGTGTTTCGTCGATCCACGCATTACCCACGAAGAGGGTGGTGATCGGCCAGGCTGCGATCATCGTCGCGAGAGCGGCGAGGAACGTCTGTGCGGGACGGGCGCGGGTCATCGCATCGCCGCCCCGACCGGCGCGATGCCGGCCACCGATCGCCACGCAGCGGGCACGCCGGATCGCGGGCCGACCACCACCGTGCGCCAGCCGGCCGCCTGGAACTCGTGCGCGACCGCCCGGGCGTCCGCCCCCTCCACCTCCGAATCGCGTCGATAGGCGTCGGTGTCGACCACGATGGCGATGCCGACGGCCCCGCGACCGCAACATGCGGCCAGCTGGCGCAGGCCGGCGGCCGGGCGGTCGGTGAGGACGGCGACCATCGTGGTCGAGCCGGACGCCGTCCGCGACGCCTGCGCGAGCACCTGCGCGTGCAGCCCGTCCTCGCACTCCTGCGCCTCGGCCAGGTCGCGCAGCATGGTGTCGGAGGACGACGGCGTCTCGTACCGTTCCCCGTCCAGCGACTCGGGGGAGAGCAGATGGGTCAGATAGTTCAGTTCGTGCAGCAGCAGCGCGATCGAGGCGGTGGCGCTGATGGTCCACTCGAAGGAGTCGTAGGCGCCGTCGACGCGGTGGGCACTGGTGCGGGCGTCGTACATCAACAGGGCGTGCTTGTACGCGGGCCGGTCCTCGTGGCGCACCATCAGCTCACCCCGGTGCGCGGTCGCGGCCCAGTGGATCCGGCGCAGCTCATCGCCTTCGACGTAGGCGCGGATGCTGACGTCCTGCTCTCCGTGCAACGCGATGGAGTGACCCGAGTCGCCTTCGCCGCCGCTGGCGTACGGCAGCCGGTGCCGCACCAGGGGGAAGGTCTGGGGCAGGACGAGGATCTGGTCGTCGGCGGGGATGACGGTGCCCGCCCAGCACATGCCGAACGGATCGGGGTGCTCGATGGTGGTCGGTCCGATCGTGTGCAGCCCGCGGGCGCGACCCCGGACGGTGTACTCGACGACGGCTTTGCCCCGCGCCGGGATGCTCGGCAGCGTGTAGCGAGGTCGATCCCCGAGGCTGGCGTCGATGCTGTCCTGGGCCGTGCCGAACCGGCTGGCGCGCTTCGCCCGGTTCGCGAACACGGCGCGTACGGGCGCCGGCTCGTCCGGGTGCAGGATCACCGGCGCGATGGTGCGGGTCAGTTCCAGGTGCGCCGCGCGGCGGGAGGCGAGCAGCGTCGCCAACAACGGCAGCAGGAGGAGAAAGATCCCGATCCGGGTGATGTCGCCGTAACCGAGCGCCAGCCCGGTGATCGTGAGGGCGACTCCCGCGGCCACGACGGCGTGCCCGCGCGAGGTCAGGCGCGCGCGCGCGTGCCGCCGCCCGGCAGCGGGTGCGCGCACCATGGTCAGCGGGCCTGCGCGGGGACGGGGACACGCTGCAACAGCTGCGCCAGAGTGTCGGACGCGGATCGTCCGCTGGCGTCGCCGCCCATGATGACGCGGTGGGACAAGACCGGGATCCAGAGGCGCTGCACGTCCTCGGGGAGCACGTGGTCACGGCTGTCGAGGGCGGCCTGCGCGCGGGCGGCGCGCAGCAACTGCAGCGCGCTGCGGGGTGAGGCGCCGAGGCGGACGCCGGGCGCCGTCCGGGTCGCGGTCACGAGGTCGACGATGTACTGGCGCAGCGCGGCGCTGGCATAGACACCGGAGACCGCTTCGATGGCGCGCAGGACCAGGGCGGCGTCGGCGACCGGCCGCAGCGCCTCCAACGGACGGTGCGCCGAGTGCAGGTCGAGCATCCGCATCTCCGCCGCTGCGGTCGGATAGCCCATCGAGATGCGCGCCATGAACCGGTCACGTTGCGCCTCGGGGAGCGGGTAGGTGCCCTCCATCTCGATCGGGTTCTGGGTGGCCATCACCATGAACGGGCGCTGCAGCAGGTAGGTCTGACCGTCGACGGTGACCTGGTTCTCCTCCATGCACTCCAGGAGGGCCGACTGCGTCTTGGGCGAGGCGCGGTTGATCTCGTCGCCCACCACGATCCCGGCGAAGACCGCGCCACGGCGGAACTCGAACTGATGGGTGTCCTGGTTGAAGATGCTCACCCCCGTCACGTCGCTGGGCAGCAGGTCGGGGGTGAACTGCAGGCGACGCATGGTGCAGTCGATCGACCGCGCGAGAGCCTTGGCCAGCATCGTCTTGCCGACACCGGGGACGTCCTCGATCAGCAGGTGTCCCTCGGCCAACAGCACCACGACCGCGGTGGCGATGGCGTCGCTCTTGCCCTCGATCACCCCGGCCACCGAGGCCTGGATGTCGCCGGCGACCCGGCGCACGTCGTCCAGGCTCATCGCCGATCGCGAGGTCGCCGTCTGCGAGAGCGCATCGACCGATGCGGAATGCTTCATGGATGAATCCTGCCTGATGGGCAGGCGCCATGTAGCCGGGTGCCCGACCTCGGGTCCGACCGGTCATGCGGCCGACGTACGCCGTCGCCGATCCTCCACCATCCTCCACCCGCCCTGACCTGCACTTTTTGGGGCGACATGAGATTCGGCGGGCCCTTTTCGCTTCGATTGTGGGGAGATGTGGAGTAAAGTGGAGGACAGCGGAGAGTCGGGTCGGCCGAACCTCGTGGGACGACGATCGGGAGGTGTGGCGCGATGTTCCTCGGCACCCACCACCCCCGCCTCGACGAGAAGGGCCGACTGATCCTTCCCGCGAAGTTCCGCGACCAACTCGCGGGCGGTCTGGTCATCACCCGCGGCCAGGACCGTTGCCTCTACGTCTTCGCGATGTCGGACTTCGAGCGGCTCGCCGAGCAGATGAACAACACCCCTGTCACCAACCGGGGGTCCGCAACTTCCAGCGCGTCCTGCTGTCGGCCGCCTCCGATGAGATTCCGGATAAGCAGGGGCGGGTCACCGTTCCCGCAGTGCTGCGCGAGTACGCCGGCCTGAGCAAGGACTGCACGGTCATCGGCACGGGCAACCGGCTCGAGCTGTGGGACACCGCCGCGTGGACCCAGTTCCTGGAAGCCACCGAGGACGACTTCGCCTCCCAGGGCGAGGAGGTGATCCCCGGAGGGTTCTTCTGAGATCCGGCCTCCATCCGTTCGCCGGATGCACCGATGCCACTTCCCCGGCACCGGAGCATCAGCCGCTCGTCGGCAACAGCGACGGCTGGGGACCAGGCATCAGACAGCGCCCCGCAGCACATCGCACAGATCCCGCAGCACCTATCAGTACGTCACACCGTCCGAGCCGCACCAGAGGGGAGATCCGCCGCGATGAGCCACACCGACAGCAACGCCGCCGAGCGGCACACCCCCGTGATGCGCGAACGCATCCTGGAGCTGCTCGCACCGTCCCTGGAGACCCCTGGCGCGGTCTTCGTGGACGCGACCCTCGGAATGGGGGGACACACCGAGGCCGTCCTCGAACGTTTTTCCGGTGTCACGGCATACGGTGTGGACCGTGACACCGAGGCCCTGGCCCTCGCGGGGGAGCGGCTGCAGCGCTTCGGCGACCGATTCCGCCCTGTACACGCCGTCTACGACGACGCTTTCACCGAGCTGGTCCGTCTCGGCGTGCGCGAGTCGCAGGCAGTGCTCTTCGATCTCGGCGTCTCCTCCCTGCAGTTGGACGAGACGCAGCGGGGTTTCTCCTACAGCCAGGACGCGCCGCTCGACATGCGGATGGACCAGGGCGAAGGCCCCACTGCCGCCGATGTCCTCAACACCTACGACGCCGCGGCGCTCGAGCGCATCCTGCGCGAGTACGGCGAGGAGCGCTTCGCCCGCCGCATCGCCCGCGCCGTCGTCCGCGAACGCGAGAAGGCGCCCTTCGACCGGTCCGCGCGGCTGGTCGACCTGCTGCGTGACGCGATTCCCGCAGCGCACCAGCGCACCGGCGGCCACCCGGGCAAGCGCACCTTCCAGGCGCTGCGCATCGAGGTCAACCGCGAGCTGGACTCCTGGGCCGGCGCCCTGCCCCAGGCCATCGAGCACCTGGCCGTCGGCGGCCGGATCGCCATCCTGGCCTATCACTCCCTCGAGGACCGGATCGCCAAACAGGTCCTTGCCGAGGGCACCACGAGCTCGGCGCCGGTGGACCTGCCGGTCGAGCTGCCCGAGCACGAGCCCTACCTGCGTCGCCTCACCCGGGGAGCCGAACGGCCCTCCGAGCAGGAGACCTCCGAGAACCCGCGCGCGGCCTCCGCCCGGTTGCGCGCAGCAGAACGTCGTCGATCCACGAAGGGGACCTCCCGATGAGCATGAGCCAGCAGGCCGCCGTACCGCTGCGCGCCCCACGAGCGCGGGTGCCGCACCCGACCCCCGGGTCGAAGTCGCGGTCCCTGCCCACGAGCGGTGCGTCGTCGGTGCGGTTGCGGGTCGTCGCGCCCGCCGACTCCCGTGATGGGCACAGCGCCGCGTTCATCGCCGCCTGCGTGTTCGTGCTCGCGATGGGCCTCGCCACCCTGCTGGTGCTCAACACCCAGCGCGCCCAGCAGTCGTTCACGATGGACTCCCTGCAAGCGCGTTCCGCGACCTACACCGACACCCAGCAGAGCCTGCGTTCCGCGCTGCAGCTGGCCGAGTCTCCGGCCTCCCTCGCGTCCCGCGCACACGCCATGGGCCTCGCTCCCGCGTCCCGGGTCCGCTACGTGGGATCCGATGGGAAGACGATCGGCGTGGCGAACGGGGCGGCGGGCAGCACCCCCTTTACCGTGGGTCCGCTGACCACCGGCGGTGCTGCGAAGGTCGCCGGGACTGCCGCGACGGGGGCCTCCCTCGGTGCCGGCGTCGGGGCTCCGGCACCGAAGAAGGCGACCAAGACGGCCAAGCCGGACAAGACCGGCACGACGAAGAGCACCAAGGACAGCCCGAAGAGCAAGGGCAAGAGCACCAAGAGCAAGAGCAGCACGACGGGCACGAAGACCAAGACCAAGAACACGACCGGCACGCACGCGACGACCACGAGGTGACCCGTTGAGTCAGACCCGTCCTCCGGGCTCCCAGGGCTCGCAGGGATCCCAGAGTTCGCGAGGGGCCCGCGGCGCCGGCTCCGCCCGTCCGCGCACGACCGGGACGACCTCGCGCGGTCGCACCGGTGCACGTCCGGCCGATCGGGTGGCGGGACAACGGGATCCGCGACGGGACTCCTCCAAGCCCGCGGCGACGCGTGCGAGGGCGACGGGGTCGGACCGACCGACCGGAGCGGGCGTACGACGTCCTGCATCCGTCACCGGCTCGCAGCGGCCGGGCCGCCCGGCACGCTCTGCCGGCGGCGGAGGCAACGGGGGCCGCCGCGCCGCCGCCCGGTCACGATGCGCCTCGGCCACCCGGGCCGGCGTGCCCGGATGCTGATGGTCGCCATGCTGTTCATCTTCAGCCTGTTCACCGCGCAGATCATCCGCGTGCAGGGCGTCGACGCCGCCGCCGTGTCGGCGAAGGCCCGTGACAGCCGGTTGCACCACGAGAACGTGCCCGCCCTGCGCGGTCAGATCGTCGACGACAAGGGTGCCGCGCTGGCGACCAGTGTGCAGCGCTACAACGTGACCGCGGACGCGACTCAGACCTCGCAGTACAAGAGCTTCGTGAACGGCCGCACCACGGTGCTGGGCAACTCCGGGGTGGCAGCCGGGCTCGCATCGGTGCTCGGCGGCAGCGCCAAGCAGTACTACGCGACGCTGCAGGCCGCGACCCAGCGCAAGTCCAGGTTCGTCTATCTGGTCAAGAACGTCACGCCCGAGCAGTGGCAGCGGGTCCTGGCCCTCAAGCTCGGCGGGATCTACCCCGAGTCCACCCAGACCCGGCAGTACCCGCAGGGCGCGAGCGCATCGTCGATCGTCGGCTGGGTAGACGCCGGCAGCAGCGCGGGCGCCGGCGGTGTCGAGCTGATGGAACAGGGGATCCTCAACGGCCGGCCCGGTGTCCGCACCTACGAGGAGGCGCCCGACGGCACGGTCATCGCCACCGGTAGCAACTCCGACACCCCCGCGGTCAACGGCTCGAACGTGAAGCTCACGCTCGACTCCGACATCCAGTACTACGCGAGCAACGCGCTCGCTGCCGGGGTCAAGAAGACCCGCGCCGAGGCCGGGGACCTCGTCGTGATGGACCGGCAGGGCAACGTGCTGGCCGCGGCGTCGTACCCGAGCTTCGATCCGACCAACCCGGGCGCGGCATCCCCGGGCAACCTGCAGCCCCGCGGGTTCGCCGAGACCTACGAGCCGGGCTCGACCAGCAAGATCATCACCATGGCCGCCGCACTGTCCGCCGGCGTCGCCACTCCCACCTCCCAGGTGATCGTGCCGTCGCAGCTGCGCCGCGGGGGAGCCCTCTTCCACGACTCCGAGCCGCACGGCACCGAGAGCCTCACGGTCGCCGGCGTCCTCGCCGAGTCCTCCAACATGGGCACGATGCTGACCGGGTCGAAGGTGTCCTCCGACTACCTCTACGGCTTCATGCGCAAGTTCGGCCTGGGCGCGCCCACCGGCGTGGGCTTCCCGGGAGAGACCGGCGGCATCGTGGCGCCACCGTCGCAGTGGAGCGGTTCGCAGAAGTACACCGTGATGTTCGGGCAGGGCCTGTCCACCACGTTGATGCAGCAGGCGTCGGTCTACCAGACCGTCGCGAACGACGGGGTGCGTCTGCCGGTCAACCTGATCGCGGGGGTGCAGAACGCGTCCGGCGGGTGGACCAAGCCCGCGGACTCGCGCAAGCCGGTGCGGGTCATCTCGACCGGCGTCGCGAGTCAGCTGCGCACGATGCTGAGCGGTGTGGTCGGCCAGGACGGTACGGCGCAGAAGGCCAAGGTCGCGGGCTACAACGTCGCCGGCAAGACCGGCACCGCGGAGCTGTACGACGCCAAGCTCGGCCGCTACAACGGCTACACCGCCTCCTTCATCGGGATGGCTCCGGCGGAGAACCCGCAGTACATCGTCGCGGTCGCGCTGCAGAACCCGAAGACCACCATCTACGGCGGTGAGGCGGCCGCGCCGATCTTCTCCCAGGTAACCGGCTACGTGCTGCGCACGCGCGGCGTCGCGCCGAGCCGCAAGCCGGTCTCGCTCTACCCGATCCAGTACGCCGCCGTGAGCACCGAGCAACGTCCGAAATGATCCCTCTGGCATTGAGCGAGATCGCCCGGGTCGTGGGCGGATCTCTGGTGGGCGACGACGTCCTCGTCGACGGCCCGGTCGTGACCGACTCCCGGGAGGCGCAGGCCGGCAGCCTCTACGTGGCACGGGTCGGTGAGCACGCCGACGGGCACCAGTTCGCCGACGGTGCCGCTCGCGCGGGTGCGGTCGCGACCCTCGGCAGCCGACCGGTCGAGGCCACCCCGACCGTCGTCGTCCCCGACGTGCAGGACGCCTTCGCGTCCCTGGCGCGCTCGGTCGTGGACCGGGTGCCGGGTCTGAACATCATCGGCATCACCGGCAGCTCGGGAAAGACCTCCACCAAGGACCTGCTCGGGCAGGTGCTCGCACAGGACGGGGAGACCGTCGCGCCCCAGGGGTCCTACAACTCCGAGGTGGGCGTGCCGCTGACGCTGTGCCGGGTCACCGCTGCCACCCGGCACCTGGTGGTCGAGATGGGGGCCTCGGGTGTGGGACACATCGCCTACCTGACGCGCATGGCGCCGCCCCGGATCGGGATCGTGCTCAACGTGGGTCACGCCCACGTCGGCGAGTTCGGCTCCGTGGACGCCATCGCGCGCACCAAGTCCGAGCTGGTCGCCGCCCTGCCCTCCGACGGCGTGGCCGTGCTGAACCTGGACGACCCGCGGGTCGCCGCAATGGCCGAGAAGACGTCGGCCCGGGTGATCGGGGTGGGCCGCTCGGAGGCTGCGGAGTACCGGGCGGTCGACGTACGCTCCGACACCTCCGGCCGGGCGAGTTTCACCCTGGTCACCAGTGAGGGGAGCATCCCGGTGACCCTCGCCGTGCACGGCGAGCACCACGTCGGCAACGCCCTGGCGGTGCTGGCGGCCGCGGTGGAGTCCGGTGTGGAGCTGTCCCGGGCGGTACAGACCCTGTCGGGTGCATCGGCGCAGGCGCGCTGGCGGATGGAGGTGCATGAGCTGGAGCGGGGCATCACTCTGGTCAACGACGCCTACAACGCCAACCCCGAGTCGATGTCCGCCGCGCTGGCGGCGCTCGCGCAGATCGGGCGCGAACGTCGTACCGTGGCGGTGCTCGGGGCGATGCGGGAACTCGGCGACGAGAGCGTCTCGGCGCACCGCGCCGTGGGCACCGACGCCGTGGCGCGGGGGATCGACGTCGTCGTGGCGGTGGGTCCCGACGCATCGCCGGTCGCCGAGGCCGTGCAGGACGCCGCGGGGGCGGCGCAGCGGGTCGTCGACGCCGACGCGGCGTATGACCTGCTGGTCTCCATGCTGCAACCGGGGGACGTCGTGTTGTTCAAGTCGAGCCGCGACTCCGGCCTGCGTTACCTTGGCGACCGGATCACCGAACGGTTCGAAGCGGAGGATGTTTTGTGAAGGTTGTCCTGATCGGCGCGTTGATCGCGCTGGCAGTGGCATTGTTCGGGACCCGGATCTTCATCCAGTTCCTCGTGCGGCGCGGGTACGGGCAGTTCATCCGCGACGACGGACCCACCAGCCACCACACCAAGCGCGGCACGCCCACGATGGGCGGCGCGGTGATCATCGCGGGTTCGGTGAGCGGCTACTTCCTCGCCCACCTGCTCAGCTGGTCGCCGCCGACCGTCTCCGGATGTCTGGTCATGTTCCTGCTGGTCGGACTCGGTCTCGTCGGGTTCGCCGACGACTGGATGAAGATCTCCCACCAGCGCTCGCTCGGCCTGCGCTCGGTCCAGAAGCTCGTGCTGCAGGTGCTCGTCTCGACGGTGTTCGCGATCCTCGCGACCCGCTTCGGCGACAAGGGCGGTCGTACGCCGGGCAGCTTCCACATCTCGTTCGTGCGGGATACCTGGGTCAACCTGGCCTTCGGCGGCACGGCCCTCGCCGTCGTCCTCTTCGTCCTCTGGGCCAACCTCATCGTGGCCGGCACCTCGAACGGCGTGAATCTCACCGACGGCCTCGACGGTCTCGCGACCGGCGTCAGCGCGATGGTCTTCGGCGCGTACATCCTGATCAGCGTGTGGCAGTACAACCAGAACTGCGAGTACCACTTCAGCAACAAGTGCTACCAGGTGCGCGACCCGCTCGACCTCGCCGTCGTCGCGGCGTGCGTGATGGCCTCGTGCTTCGGATTCCTGTGGTGGAACGCCACCCCGGCCAAGATCTTCATGGGCGACACCGGTTCGCTCGCGCTGGGCGGCGCGCTGGCGGGCCTCGCCATCTGCTCGCGCACGGAGCTGCTGGTCGTCATCCTCGGCGGGCTGTTCGTGCTCGAGACGCTCTCGGTGATCCTGCAGGTGGGGTCCTTCAAACTGCGCCGCAAACGGATCTTCCGGATGGCGCCGCTGCACCACCACTTCGAGATGCTCGGGTGGGAACAGGTCACCGTGGTGATCCGGTTCTGGATCATCGCCGGCCTGTGCGTCGCGGTGGCGCTCGGCCTGTTCTACGCCGAGTGGGTCGTCACCTGATGGGTGCCCGGCTCGCCCGGCAGGCACGGACGGTCCGCCGCTGATGCCGGTCGACGACGGGCGTCGTACCTCGCTCGCCGCCCTCGACCATGCCGACGCGGACTGGGCCGGCCTGCACGTGGTGGTCTTCGGCCTCGGCGTGAGCGGGTACGCCGCCGCCGACGCTTTGCTGCAGCGCGGCGCGCACGTGACGGTGCTGTCAGGCGCCCCCACCGACCACCAGCGCGAGCAGGCGACCGTGCTGGAGATCCTGGGCGCCGTCGTACGGTTCGGCGCCGAGCACCAGCAGCGCCCCGGACCGGGCACCGACTTGGTGGTGACCTCGCCGGGCATCCCGCCCACGCATCCGTACATGCGGGCCGCCGCGGCGGCCGCGGTGCCGGTGTGGGGCGAGGTCGAGCTCGCCTGGCGGATGCGCCCGCGCCAAGGCGCCGCACCGTGGCTCTCGATCACGGGCACCAACGGCAAGACCACCACCGTCACCATGCTCGAGCGGATCCTGCAGGCAGGTGGGCTGCGCGCGATCGCGGCGGGCAACGTCGGCACGCCGCTCGTCGAGGCGGTGCTGCATCCGCAGCCCTACGACGTGCTGGCCGTCGAGCTGTCGACCTTCCAGCTGCACTGGTCGTCCAGCCTGTCGCCGTACGCGTCCTGCTGCCTCAACGTCGCACCGGACCACCTGGACTGGCACGGCTCCTACGAGGAGTACCGCCGGATGAAGGGGCGCGTCTACGAACGCACCCAGCACGCGTGCGTCTACAACGAGGACGACTCCACGACGCGCGAACTCGTCGAGGACGCCGACGTCGTCGACGGTGCGCGCGCCATCGGATTCACCCTCGGCCTGCCGGGACCATCGATGCTCGGCGTGGTCGACGGAGTGCTCGCCGACCGCGCGTTCGTGCCCGACCGCCGGTACGCCGCGCAGCTGTGCACGGTGGCCGAGCTCGCCGCGGGCGATGAGGCGCCGTCGCCGCACTACGTCGCCGACGCTCTCGCGGCCGCGGCCCTGGCGCGGTCCTACGACGTGCCGCCGGCGGCCGTGCGCGCAGGCCTGATGGGCTACACGCCCCAGCCGCATCGCGGGCAGGTCGTCGCGACCGGTGCCGGGGTGCGCTGGATCGACGATTCGAAGGCGACCAATCCCGGTGCGGCCGCGGCCGCCCTGCGCGCGGTGGAGCACGTGGTGTGGGTCGCGGGCGGCCAGCTGAAGGGCGCCGACGTCGAGGATCTCGTGCGCGACGCCGCCCCGCGGCTGCGCGCCGCGGTGCTGCTCGGGGCCGATCGCGAGGTGATCGCGCAGGCGCTGCGGCGACACGCGCCCGATGTCCCCGTCGTGCAGATCGACAGCATTCAGACTGACGCCATGGATCTCGCTGTGACCGAGGCTGCCCGCCTCGCCCGGCCGGGCGACGTCGTACTCCTCGCTCCCGCGGCCGCGTCCAAGGACATGTTCTCCGGCTACCCCGAGCGGGGCGACCTCTTCGCGCAGGCCGCCCGTCGGGTGAGCGGAGCCGGTCGATGACCGCGAGTGGCGCCAACCCCGGCTTCGATCCGGCGCGCGGCTATCTGCAGCAGGTCAAGGAGCGGGTGACGTCGCCGGTCGGTCCGTACTACCTGATCCTCGGATCCGGCACCCTGCTGCTGATCTTCGGCCTCACGATGGTGCTGTCGGCGTCCAGCGTCACGTCGTACGCGTCGCCGACGCACTCCTCGTACACGATCTTCTTGAACCAGGCCTCGTTCGCCGTGGTGGGTGTGATCGGGGCGTTCGTCGCGAGTCGGATCAGCGTCCGGATGTGGAAGACCATCGCATTTCCGGTGTTCTTCTTCGCGGTGTTCCTGCAGTTGCTGGTCTTCACGCCCCTGGGCCTGACGGTCAACGGCAACACCAACTGGATCGGTGCGGGCGGCTTCACGATGCAGCCGTCCGAGGTCGGCAAGATCGCTGTCGTTCTGCTCGTCGCGACCGTGCTCTCCCGCAAACGCCGGGTCCTCGACAGCTACAAGCACCTGCTCCTGCCGCTCGGGCCGCTGCTCTTCATCGTGCTCGCCGCTGTCATGGGCGGCGGTGACCTCGGCACCTGCCTCGTGCTGCTGGCCATCATGGGCGCGATGTTCTTCGTGGCCGGTGTGCAGCTGCGTATCTTCGGTGTCGCCGCCGGCGCCGCGGCGCTGGGCGCGTTGACCTTCGCGCTCACCAGCGGCAACCGCACCGGTCGCATCGACGCCTGGCTCGGTACGTGCATGGACGCCCAGACCCCTGGGTGCTGGCAGAAGGTGCACGGCATGTACGCCATGGCCGACGGCGGCTGGTGGGGCGTCGGCCTCGGTGCCAGCCGTGAGAAGTGGTTCTGGCTGCCCGAGGCGCACAACGACTTCATCTTCGCCATCATCGGCGAGGAGCTCGGCATCCCCGGCACCATGGCGGTCGTCGGCCTCTACGTCGTGCTGGCGTACGCCTGCTACCGCCTGATCGTCACGAGCAACGACATGTTCGTACGGCTGGCGACGGCAGGGATCATGCTGTGGATCGTCTTCCAGGCCATGGTCAACATCGGATCGGTGACTGGCCTGCTGCCCATCATCGGGGTGCCGCTGCCGCTGGTGTCCGCTGGTGGATCTGCCCTGGTGACGACACTCTTCGCACTCGGAATGCTGCTGTCGTTCGCGCGTGCGGAGCCGGAGTGCCGGGCCGCCCTGCAGGCGCGCCCGAGCCTGTTGCGCAAGGCTTCGGCCGTCCTCGCGTCCTCCCGCGCCGGCCGATGAGCGGCGGGCAGAGCCCGCAGTCGGCGCCGCTGCGCAGCGTGCTGCTGGCCGGCGGAGGCACCGCGGGGCACATCTCACCGTTGCTGGCGACGGCGCAGGAGCTTGCCGCCCGCCATCCGCAGGCGCGGATCACCGTGCTCGGCAGCGAAGGCGGCCTCGAGGAGCGGCTGGTGCCCGAGGCCGGCCTGGAGCTACGGCTGATCCCGAAGGTCGCCTTCCCGCGCCGACCGAACTCCGCTGCGGTGCGCTTCCCGGTCGCCCTGCGTGGCGCGATCGCAGAGGCCGGCGCGGTGGTCGACGACGTCGACCCGCAGGTCGTCGTCGGATTCGGCGGCTTCGTCAGCCCGCCCGCGTTCTTCGCCGCCAAGCAACGCGGGATCCCGATGGTCGTCCACGAGCAGAACGCCCGACCGGGCCTGGCCAATCGTGCCGGTGCACGCCTCACGCCGTACGTCGCGACCACCTTCCGCACGACGCAGCTGCCGCACGCCCGGGTGATCGGCATGCCGCTGCGGACGCAGATCTCGCGGCTGGACCGGTCCGTCGGTCGCGAGGCGGCCCGCGCCTTCTTCGGACTGCGTCCGGACCTGCCCACCGTGCTGGTGACCGGCGGATCGCTCGGCGCGGCACGACTCAACTCCACGTTCGCGCAGCGGGCCCGGGAGCTGAGCGCCGCAGGCATCCAGGTGCTGCACGTGACCGGCCGCGGCAAGGAGATCGACCTGCCCGCAGTGCTCGGGGGCGCACCGTACGTCGTGCTGCCCTACGTCGACCGGATGGATCTGGCCTACACCGCGGCGGATCTCGCAGTCACCCGCTCCGGTGCCGGGATGGTCTGCGAGCTGGCGACCGTGGGGCTGCCGGCCGTCTTCGTGCCTCTGCCCGTCGGCAACGGCGAGCAGAAGCTGAACGCCGCAGAGATGGTCGCCGCCGGTGGCGCGCAGCTGGTCCCCGATGAGTACTTCACCCCCGAATGGGTCGACGCCCACCTGATCCCGCTGCTGCGCGATGAGGCTCGGCTGCAGGAGATGGCCATCGCCGCACGCGGCTCCGGCCACGGCGAGTCGGCCGGCACTCTCGTCACGATGATCGAGCACGCCGCCACGGGGAGCTGACCGGTGGCCGACGGCATCAATCGCCGCTTCGACTTCGCCGCGCCGCTGCCCCTGCTGCAGGACGTCCGTGCGGTCCACCTCATCGCCATCGGCGGCTCGGGGATGTCCGGCATCGCCGCGCTCTTCCTGGCGCGCGGGGTCACCGTGACCGGCTCGGACCGGGCCGAGAACGACGCCGTGCAGCGACTACGCGCTGCCGGTGTGCCCGTCGTGATCGGCCAGAACGCCGACAACGTGACCGGGCTCGACGCGGGGACCCTGGTGGTCGTCTCCAGTGCCATCGGGGAGAGCAATCCGGAACTGGCGGCGGCGCGCGAGCGCGGTCTGCGGGTGCTGCACCGCTCACAGGCCCTCGCCGTGCTCACGCAGGGACGCCGGGCGATCGCCGTCGGCGGCGCCAACGGCAAGACCACCACCAGCGCCATGGCGGTCGTCGCGCTGCGCTCCGCGGGGGCGGGACCGTCGTTCGCGATCGGCTCCGACATCGCGGGCATCGGCGCCAATTCCGGTGTCGGCGACGGCGAGTCGTTCGTCGTCGAGGCCGACGAGAGCGACGGCTCGTTCGTGGTCTACCGGCCGCAGATCGCCGTCGTGACGAACGTGCGCGACGACCACCTCGATTTCTACGGCACCAGTGAGCGGCTGCACGCGGCGTACGACGACTTCGCCGCCTCGACCCGGCCGGGCGGGTTGCTCGTCGCATGCGCGGACGACGAGGGGAGTGCGGCCCTGGCACGCCGGCACGCGGCCCGCCTGCGAGTGCTCACCTACGGCAGGTCGCCCGACGCCGACCTGCGCCTGAGCGACGAGAGCGCCGACGGGATGTCGGCATCCGCCCTGCTGTCCTTCCCGTCCGGGGAGCGGGTGGCGATGCGCCTGCAGGTCCCGGGCGCGCACAACCTGCTGAACGCCGCCGCGGTGGCCCTCGCGCTGACCGCCGGCTGCGGCATCGCGCCCGAGGCAGCCGTCCGCGGGCTCGCCGACTTCCATGGCACCTCCCGCCGGTTCGAGGTGCGGGGGAGCGCGGCCGGTGTGCGGGTCGTCGACGACTACGCACATAACCCCGACAAGCTCCAGGCCGCGATCCGCACGGGCCTGGCACTGCGCGACGGGGGGCGCCTGATCGTGCTGTTCCAACCGCACCTGTACTCCCGCACGCAGGCCTTCGCCGAACAGTTCGCCGCGGCACTGCGACTGGCGGACGCGGCGTTCGTCATGGACGTCTATGCCGCCCGCGAGGAGCCGGTGCCCGGAGTGACCGGGCGACTGCTCTCGGACCGGGTCCCCGGAGCGGTCTTCGTGGCCTCCGGAGCCGACGCGGTGGACGCCGTCGCCGACGCCGCACGCGACGGCGACCTCGTTCTCACGATCGGCGCGGGCGACGTCACCGCCCTGGCGTCTCCCATCCTGCAGCGGCTCGCCGAACGCTCGACCTCTAGTTGAGGTCAAGGCGACTGTCGGTGTCGAGCGGGGTCGCGTACGATCGCGGTCGCGTGGGTGAGCGGTCGTCTGCACCGCTCTTTCTGCGCACCTCGTGCAGGTCTGGGCGGTTTTCGACAGGTCGCGGCGCGTGTCGTAGGGGCAGTCGCAACCGCCCCCGGCATGATCGTGGCCGGTACGGTGCCCTCTGCACGCCCGGACATACGCCGCGCACCGCATCTGGACGCAGCACAGCAGCACCGCAGCACTTCACCCGGCAATCCTCGAAAGGCTCCACCTCGTGCCAACTCCTCAGAACTACCTGGCTGTCATCAAGGTCGTCGGTATCGGTGGTGGCGGTGTCAACGCGATCAACCGGATGATCGAGGGCGGCCTCAAGGGCGTGGAGTTCATCGCCATCAACACCGACGCCCAGGCGCTGCTGATGTGCGACGCGGACGTCAAGCTGGAGGTCGGCCGCGAGCTGACCCGTGGCCTCGGCGCCGGCGCAGACCCCGAGGTCGGCAAGAAGGCCGCCGAGGATCACGCGGAGGACATCGAAGAGGTGCTGAAGGGCGCCGACATGGTCTTCGTGACCGCCGGGGAGGGTGGCGGCACCGGCACCGGTGGCGCACCCGTCGTGGCGAAGATCGCCAAGAGCCTCGGCGCGCTGACCATCGGCGTCGTCACGCGGCCGTTCACGTTCGAGGGACGCCGTCGTGCCGGCCAGGCCGATCTCGGCATCAACGCGCTGCGCGAGGAGGTCGACACCCTCATCGTCATCCCGAACGACCGGCTGCTGTCGATCAGCGATCGCAACGTCTCCATGCTGGAGGCCTTCCACACCGCCGACCAGGTGCTGCTGTCAGGTGTCCAGGGCATCACCGACCTGATCACCACCCCCGGTCTGATCAACCTCGACTTCGCCGACGTGAAGTCGGTCATGCAGGGCGCCGGTTCGGCCCTGATGGGCATCGGCTCGGCGCGCGGCGAGGACCGTGCGGTGCAGGCGGCCGAGTACGCGATCTCCTCCCCGCTGCTGGAGGCCAGCATCGACGGCGCCCAGGGCGTGCTGCTGTCCGTGCAGGGCGGCAGCGACCTCGGACTCTTCGAGATCAACGAGGCGGCCAAGCTGGTGCAGGAGGCCGCCCACCCGGAGGCCAACATCATCTTCGGTGCGGTCATCGACGACGCCCTCGGTGACGAGGTGCGGGTCACGGTCATCGCTGCCGGCTTCGACGGCGGGACCCCGCAGCGTCGGGCGGACGAGCGGGCGATCGGTCAGATCCAGGGCGGCCCGACGGCGCGGCAGCAGCAGCCCGTGGCGGCCGCCGTCGGAGGCGCCTCGCCGAGCGCGCCCCACCAGCAGGCCCCGGTGCAGCGCGACGGTGCGGCGCAGCCCGCCCGTCAGGCGCAGGGTCAGCAGGGTGGCCAGGGCCAGCAGGGTTACGGCCAGCCGTTGCAGCGTCCCGTCGGAGGGGAGCAGGGCGGCCAGGGCGGTCAGGGTCGCGAGCAGGGCGCCGACAGTCGTCAGGGCGAGGGCCAGCAGGGTCAGCAGAGCGTCCCGCAGCAGGCCGCTCCGGTGCGCCCGCCGCGTCAGGCTCCGGTCGACCCGCCCGAGGACCTGGACGTCCCCGACTTCCTCAAGTGATCGCCGGGCGCGGTCGGCGTCGGTCCACGGCGCGGGTCTGAGCCCGTGTTCTGGTGGCGCGAGACGGTCACCGGCCGTGACGGCCGGTCCGCCGACGTGGCGTTCACCGACCGCACCGGCGGGGTGAGCAGCGGGCGGCTCGGTTCGCTCAACCTGGGCGCTCTCGTCGGCGACGACCCGGACGCCGTACGCACCAATCGCGCCACCGTGGCGCGGGCGATGGGCCTGGCTCCGCACCGGCTCGCCTTCATGCACCAGGTGCACGGCAACCGCACGATCCGGACCACGGCCGCGGGCAGCGGCGAGCCGCAGCAGTGCGACGGTCAGGTCACCGACGTCCCGGGTCTCGGGCTCGCGGTGCTGGTCGCGGACTGCACGCCCGTGCTGCTGGTCGACGTGCACGCCGGGGTGGTCGGAGCCGTCCACGCCGGGCGTCCCGGAATGACCAACGGCGTCGTGGACGCCGCCCTCGACGAGATGGCCGGGCTCGGCGCCGATGCGCCACAGGCCTTCGTCGGCCCCTCGGTGTGCGGCCGGTGCTACGAGGTGCCCGAGCAGATGCGCGAGGACGCGGCTCGCCGCAGCCCCGAGAGTCGTGCCGTCAGCTGGACCGGCACTCCTGCCATCGACGTCGCGTCCGGTGTGGTCGCGCAGCTGCGCTCCCGTCACGTCCCGGTGACGTGGGTGCCCGGCTGCACCCGGGAGTCCGATCGCCTCTTCTCCCACCGCCGCGACCACGGTGAAGGGCGCTTCGCCGGCGTCGTCGTGCTCCGGGAACGGGCCGACCGTGGCGCCTGACCCCCGCGCCGACGAGCTCGCCACCAACCTGGCCGCGGTGCATGAGCGCATCGCGGCGGCGTGCGCGTCCGCCGGGCGCGACCGCGGCGAGGTGTCGCTCATCGTGGTGACCAAGTTCTTCCCTGCGCAGGACGTGCTCCGCCTGCACGCCCTCGGGGTCCGTGACATCGGCGAGAGCCGCGACCAGGAGGCGGCGGCCAAGGTGGCCGACCTCACGACGGACGTCCGGGCCGACCTGCGAGTGCACTTCATCGGTCAGCTGCAGTCCAACAAGGCCCCGCACGTGAGCGCGTACGCCGACGTAGTGCACTCGGTCGACCGCGCGAAGATCGTGGCCGCGCTCGACCGGGGGGCCGTCGCCCACGAGCGGGCGCCGCAGGTGCTGGTGCAGGTCGACCTGTCCGGTGACGACGCCGGACGCGGGGGAGCGTCGCCGGACCAGGTGGCCGAGCTCGCGGACCGGATCGCCGCGTCACAGGCGCTGCGCCTGCGCGGGGTGATGGCGGTGGCGCCTCTGGACGGCGATGCGGGGGCGGCGTTCGCCCGGCTGCGCGAGGTGGCCGCCGACGTACGCGCGCATCATCCCGACGCGACGTGGATCTCCGCCGGGATGTCCGGCGATCTCGAGTCGGCCGTCGCCGCGGGTGCGACACACCTGCGTGTCGGCAGCGCAATCCTCGGTTCGCGACCTCCCCGGCGGTAGCGTTTTTGACACCACCAGGCCACCTGCCCGGCCGAATCCGGCCTGACGATACGAGGAGTACCACGAATGGCTGGAAAGCTGCGCGCGATGACGGAGTACCTCGGTCTCTCCGAGGCCGAACGTCGTTACGACGACGAGTACGACGACACCTACACCACGGACGAGTCGCACGAGTACGCCGACAGCGGCTACGACGAGACCGCCCACATCGAGCAGGAACGTGAGGCGGCACCCGTGACGCAGTTGCACAAGAACGCACCGGCCGGTGCGCCGGCGGCCGGTGGCCCGATCAGCCGGATCACCACCATCCACCCGCGCACCTACAACGAGGCCAAGGAGATCGGGGAGAACTTCCGCGGTCGCGTGCCGGTCATCATGAACCTGTCCGACATGGACGACAACGACGCCAAGCGCCTGGTGGACTTCGCCGCCGGCCTCGTCTTCGGTCTGCACGGCACCATCGAGCGGGTCACCGCCAAGGTCTTCCTGCTGTCGCCCTCCGGTGTCGAGGTCGCCACGACCGGTGCCGACGCCGCGCGCACGCCCCGGGGGCTTTTCAACCAGAGCTGAGGCAGCACCTCACGACCACCGGCCGGTCGGCGCGCACCCCGCGCCACCGGCCGTCGTCGTGCCCGGCGGCGCGCACCCCGCGCCACCGGCCGTCGTCGTGCCGGGCGGCGCGCACCGGGTGGCGAAGCGTCCGGGATGCCGATTCTTCTCGGCATCGAGCGGGCAGCTCGCCGGCCGTCGTCGTGCCGGGCGGCGCGCACCGGGTGGCGAAGCGTCCGGGATGCCGATTCTTCTCGGCATCGAGCGGGCAGCTCGCCGGCCGTCGTCGTGCCCGGCGCCGGGATGAGTGACAATGGGGTCATGGCCACGTTGCTGGGCGTCATCTCGATCGTGCTCTACATCTTCCTGGTGCTGTTGTTGGCACGGCTGGTGTTGGAGTGGATTCAGGTCTTCGCGCGTCAGTGGCAGCCGCGCGGACCCGTGCTGGTGCTCGCCGAGACGACGTACACCGCCACCGACCCGGCCCTGAAGGCGGTCCGGAAGGTGCTCAAACCGGTGCGGATCGGTTCGATCCAGCTCGACCTGGCCTTCCTCGTCCTGCTGCTGGCTGTCTCTTTGCTGCTCAATCTCATAGGCTCTCTGGCCTGAGCACGACAACACATCCGATTTCTGCCGGCGGTCTGCCGTGCGCGCAGGAGCGCGCGCGAGCGCCGCGGCATCTAGGTGCACCGAGGTGAACACATGGCGTTGACGCCTGAGGACGTAGTCAAGAAAGAGTTCACCAAACCCAAGGGGTTTGGCCGAAGCGGCTACGACGAGATCCAGGTGGACGACTTTCTCGATGAGATCGTCGTGGAGTTGCGTCGGCTGAACGCCGAGAACGAGGACCTCACCGGCAAGCTGGAGGACCTGCGCCGCTCCAAGGGAGTGGCGGGCAAGGAGGGCGGTTCCACGGCCGCCGACACCGCGTCCGGCGTCCCGGCGCTCACCCCCGTGAAGGGCGACGCCGACAAGGCCGACGCCGACGCCACCGCGGCCATCCCCGTGCCGGCGAAGGCCGGCGCGACCGGGACCCCCGATGCCGCAGCACTGGCCAAGGCCCGTGAAGAGCTCGCGACCGCCGAGCGTGACCTGGCGACCGCCAAGGTTGAGCGCGAGAAGGTGCAGCGCGAGGTCGCCGAGGCCAAGGAACGGCTGGCCGCACTGCAGAAGCAGATCGAGCGGGCCGAGGCCGACTCCACGCAGCGGACCGCCGCGGCCGCCAAGCGCGCCGAGGAGGCCGAGGCGCAGTCCGAGGCACGGGTGCGCGACGCCGGTACGGCTCAGGGTGGCTCCTCCGTGGCCGGCGCCCAGGCGCCCGGTACGGCGGCCACCGCGGGCAACGACAGCGCAGCCGGCGTCATCGCGCTCGCGCAGCGCCTGCACGATGAGCACGTGCGCGAGGGTGAGACCACCCGCGACCGCCTCATCAAGGAGGCCCAGGAGCGGCACGACTCGATGGTCGGCGAGGGCACCACGACGCGCGAGAAGCTCGTGCAGCAGGGCCAGTCCAAGCACGACGAGCTGGTGGGCACCGGCCAGAAGCGGCACGACGAGTTGATGCGACAGGCCAACGAACGCTCGACCGGACTGGTGAAGGAGGCCGAGGAGCGCAAGCAGCGCATCATCGGCCAGCTCACCACCGAGCGTGAGTCGATCAGCACGGCGATCGAGCAGCTGAAGTCGTTCGAGCACGAATACCGTTCAAAGCTGAAGGGATTCATCCAGGGTCAGCTCAAGGACCTCGACGGCGAGGGTGTGCGGGAGAAGGAGTCCGCGCCGGGCGGGCAGCACTGACACCCGCAGTACATGACGACGGCCCCGCACCCGGTGGGGGGCCGTCGCACGTGCCTGCAGGGCCAGGTGCGGGCATGATTGCGAGCCGTCATCCGATCGTCCGTCGCGCCGCGGTCAGCAAGTCCCGCGTGATCCCCTATCCTGCGGCAGACACGAACGTGCCAGGCCGGTCCCGGCCTCGAGCGGCCGGAGGGGCGCAATGGGAAGCACACATCCCGCAGATTCGGCGCGGGTGATCGCAGCGGCGGCCGCCCGGGCGTCCAGAGTCACGTCGGTGTTGCGCAAAGCGGCGCGGGTGGTGACCGGTGCGGGGGAGACCTCCGAGCCGGCATCCGCGCGCCCGGCGACCGCGAAGCGGCCGGTGACCAGGAAGTCGGTCGCGACGAAGTCGGGCGCGGCGAAGACCGCGAAGAAGGCGCCTACGAAGAAGACGACCGACAAGGCATCGGCGAAGAAGGCATCGGAGAAGGCGACCGTTGCCCGGCCCCCGCGAAGAAGACGCCCGCGAAGAAGGCGGCCCTCACCGGGTCCGCCGCCAAGACGTCGGCCACGGCACGCAGGACAGCCCGGCCGGCCGCCGGCAAGGTCGCGTCGCGGGACGCCGCGACGCCCGCCGCTCGCGCGACGGCCGGCGCTGCGAAGACCACGAAGAAGACCGCCAAGAAGTCATCCCCGAAGACGAGCACTACGAAGAAGGCTGCCGTGAAGAGCACACCCACCTCCTCGACGATGAAGGATGCGGCGGAACACACCTCCGTGCAGGCCTCCACGCCCGCGCCCAAGTCCGCGGTGACCTCGCCGCGCAAGCAGTTGAAGGTGCGCGAGGACGAATCGCCCTGGACCGCCGACGAACTCGCCGGTGTGAAGGCCGAGCTGGAGACCGACGTGGCCCGGCTCGGCTCCGAGCTGGCCGGTATCGAGCACGAGATCGCCGACCTGATCGGCGACAGCGGTGACGGTGCCGGCGACGACCAGGCCGACGCCGGCAGCAAGTCCTTCGAGCGCGAGCACGAGTTCTCTCTCGCGCAGAACTCGCGGGAGATGCTCGAACAGTCTCAGCACGCGCTCGACCGGATCGCCGACGGCACCTACGGGATCTGCGAGAGCTGCGGCAAGCCGATCGGCAAACTTCGTCTGCAGGCCTTCCCTCGTGCGACCCTGTGCATGCAATGCAAACAGAAGCAGGAACGCCGCTGACCACGTCCGCCGGCCCGAGGCGCACCCCCGACCCGCACCCGACTCCTCACGGTGCTGGGGTCGGTCGCCGTCCTCGGGTACCTCCTGGACCAGGGGACCAAGGCGTGGGCGAACGCCGCCCTCGACCCTGCGCGACCGCGTGATCTGGTCGGGCCGGTCCTCAAACTGCACCTGACCCACAACGCCGGCGCCGCGTTCTCGATGGCGACCAACGCCACCTGGGTGCTGACGCTGATCGCGATCGCGGTCATCGCGGCAACCATCTTCGTCGCACGCCGGATCGGCAGTCGGGCCTGGGCGGTCGCGCTCGGACTGCTGCTCGCCGGTGCGTTCGGCAACCTGACCGACCGGTTCGTGCGCCCGCCGCGCGGCGGGCAGGGTCACGTCGTCGACTTCCTCGAGCTGCCGCACTGGCCGATCTTCAACGTCGCCGACATGTGCGTGGTGTGCGCTGCGGCCCTCATCGCGCTGCTCGCGATCCGCGGGATCGGGATCGACGGCCGGCGGGCCGGCGCATCGGGCGACACGACCGACGCCGGCGAGCGCGCGGACACCGTCGCTTCGTCTGAGCGCCGGAGCGACGACGATGACTGAACTGAAGGCGCAGCCGGTCCCCGAGGGACTAGAGGGCGAACGGGTCGATGCGGCCATCGCCCGTCTGCTCGGTCTGTCCCGCAGCCGCGCGGCGGCCCTCGCGGCGGACGGGTCGGTCACCCTGGATCACAAGGTCGTCGGCAAGTCCGAGCGGGTCAGCGCCGGCCAGTGGCTCGAGGTGACCCTGCCGGCCCTGCGGGAAGGACCGGCCGTCGTACCTCGCGACGTGCCCGGAATGACGATCGTGCACGACGACAGCGAACTGATCGTGGTCGACAAACCGGCCGGTGTCGCGGCGCACCCGAGCGTGGGCTGGGACGGTCCCGACGTGGTGAGCGGTCTCGCTGCCGCGGGATACCGGATCTCCACCTCCGGCGCCGCGGAGCGGCAGGGGATCGTGCAGCGCCTCGACGTCGGCACCAGCGGGCTGATGGTCGTCGCGAAGAGCGAGCGCGCGTACACCGTGCTGAAGCAGGCGTTCCGCGACCGCACCGTCGACAAGACCTACCACGCGCTGGTGCAGGGTCTGCCCGACCCGCTCGAGGGCACCATCGACGCCCCGATCGGGCGGCACCCCGGGCACGACTACAAGTTCGCGGTGCTCGGCGCGGGGCGACCCAGCGTGACGCACTACGAGCTGCTCGAGGCGTTCCGGTCGATGTCGCTGCTCACGATCCACCTGGAGACCGGGCGCACCCACCAGATCCGGGTGCACTTCGCGGCGCTGCACCACCCGTGCGTGGGCGACCCGATGTACGGCGCCGACCCGACCATCGCCAAACGGCTGGGCCTGGCCCGTCAGTGGCTGCACGCGCGGGCGCTGGGGTTCATCCATCCGGGGTCGGGGGAGTACGTGACGTTCGAGAGCCCGTACCCGGCCGATCTGCAGCACGCGCTCGACCTGGTCCGCGCGGGAGACTGACCCCACCCGTCCGGTCAGCCCACGCCGACCGTGAACCACGCACCCAGGACGGCTCAGCATGAGCGGCGACGACCTGTTCGCCTCGTCATCCGACGCGAGCATCTGCGGCTGCGGCCGGCACCGGTATCGGCTGTCCCGTCGCTGGGGATCGAAGGGCGGCCCGACAGCCACCTTCATCATGCTCAACCCGTCGACCGCCGACGCTGACGTCGACGACCCCACTATCCGCCGATGCATCGGCTTCGCCAGGCGCGAAGGCTGCACCGGGCTCGTCGTCGTCAACCTGTACGCCTGGCGCGCGACGAAGCCCGCGGACCTGTGGACCGCGGACGACCCCGTCGGCCCCGAGAACGACGAGGCGATCAGCGACGCGCTGAGGCTCGCTCGCCTCCACGGTGGACCGGTCATCGCCGCATGGGGAGCCCACGCGCGCTCCGACCGGGTCGGGGCCGTCCGCGAGCTGACCGGGGGTGTCGTCGCCCTGACCTGTCTCGGCGTCACCGAAGGCGGGCACCCCCGCCACCCCCTGTATGTCCGCGGCGACCAACCCCTCGTGGAACTGCCGCACCCGCCATCCTGACCGGTCCGGCGTGGGTCGGATCACCGACCAACGTCCTCGACGAACCACGGATTCGCCTCGTAGAGGACGCGGTGTCGGGCAGCGGTCGCGGGCACCGATCGCCACCCTCGAGCGTCCTTCGCCGAGTACCACGCGGCCCGTGCGCCCCACCGTGCGCGTCGGGGACCGGGGTGTCGGTAGACCGACCTAGACTCATCGCGATGTCTTCTTCGCCTGCCTCGAACTTCGTGCACCTGCACGTGCACACCGAGTACTCCACGCTGGACGGGGCGGCCAAGATCAAGCCGATGTTCGCCGAGGCGGAGCGGCTCGGGATGCCCGCCATCGCGATGTCGGACCACGGCAACATGTTCGGCGCCTACGAGTTCCAGCTGGCCGCGCAGGGCAGCCCCGTCCGGCCGATCATCGGCATCGAGGCCTACGTCGCACCCTCCACCCGGCACTCGCGCACCCAGGAGTTCTGGGCCGGGTCGCGCGACCGCGACGCCAACGTCGACGGGGAGGGCGGCAAGGACGTCTCCGGAGGCGGTCGCTACACCCACATGACCATGTGGGCGCAGGACGCGCACGGGTTGCGCAACCTGTTCAAGCTGAGCTCGCTGGCCAGTTTCGAGGGCTACTACATGAAGCCCCGGATGGACCGGGAGCTGCTCGCCGAGCACGGCAGGGGCATCATCGCCACCACCGGCTGCCCCTCCGGAGAGGTGCAGACCCGGCTGCGGCTGGGTCAGTACGACGAGGCGATCGCGGCGGCATCGGCGTACCAGGACATCTTCGGTGCGGACAACTACTTCCTCGAGCTGATGGACCACGGGCTGTCGATCGAGCGGCAGGTGCGCGACGGCCTGCTGAAGATCGCCAGAGAGCTGCACATCCCGCTGCTCGCGACCAACGACAGCCACTACGTCACCGAGGACCAGGCCGACGCGCACGACAACCTGCTGTGCGTCGGAGTCGGCAAGAACAAGGACGATCCGCACCGCTTCAAGTTCAACGGGACCGGCTACTACCTGAAGACCGCCGAGCAGATGCGCGAGCTCTTCGCCGAGCTGCCGGAGGCGTGCGACAACACCCTCGCCATCGCCGAGCGCATCGAGGACTACAGCGAGGTCTTCGCGCCCGTCGACCGGATGCCGCAGTTCCCCGACGTCCCCGAGGGCCAGACCCAGGCGGCGTACCTGCGCGAGCAGATCACCGTGGGTCTGAAGGAGCGGTACGGCGACGACCCCGGCCCCGAGGTGCTCGAGCGCATCGAGACCGAGATGGCCGTCATCGAACCGATGGGCTTCTCCTCCTACTTCCTCGTGGTCGCCGACATCTGCCGCTATGCGCGCGACAACGGCGTACCGGTGGGCCCGGGACGAGGCTCGGCGACCGGGTCGATGGTGGCCTATCTGACCCGGATCACCGAGCTGGATCCGCTGGAGCACCAGCTGCTCTTCGAGCGCTTCCTCAACCCCGAGCGGATCAACCCGCCGGACGTCGACCTCGACTTCGACGACCGCCAGCGCGACAAGATGGTCCGCTACGTCACGACCAAGTACGGCGCCGAGTACACCGCGCAGGTCAACACCTTCAGCACCATCAAGGCCAAGGCCGCGGTCAAGGACGCCAACCGGATCCTGGGCTTCCCGTTCGCGCTCGGCGAGCAGATCAGCAAGGCCATGCCGCCGGACGTGATGGGCAAGGGCGTGCCGCTCACCGGCCTGTTCGATCCCAAGCACCCGCGGTACACCGAGGCGACCGAGTTCCGGGCGCTCTACGAAGCGCAGCCCGAGGTCCGCAAGGTCGTCGACACCGGGCGTGGGCTGGAGGGGATGATCCGCGGCACCGGCGTGCACGCCGCAGCGGTCATCCTGTCCTCCGAGCCGCTGCTCGACCTCATCCCGATGCACCGCCGGGACAAGGACGGCACCATCATCGCCGGCTTCTCCTTCCCGCACTGCGAGGAGATGGGCCTGGTCAAGATGGACTTCCTGGGCCTGCGCAACCTCGGCATCATCGACCAGGCCCTCGGCAACATCAACACCAACCGCGGCGTACACCTCACCACGGCCACCATCCCGCTGGAGGACGAGGCGACCTACCAGCTGCTGGCGCGCGGCGAGACCCTCGGTGTCTTCCAGCTCGACGGCGGGCCGATGCGCAGCCTGCTGCGCCTCATGGCGCCGACCCGGTTCGAGGACATCGCGGCCGTGCTGGCGCTCTACCGACCCGGCCCGATGGCTGCCAACGCGCACATCAACTACGCCGAGCGCAAGAACGGCCGGCAGGCCATCACCCCGATCCACCCGGAGCTCAAGGACGCGCTCGAGCCGATCCTCGGCACGACGTACCACCTGCTCGTCTACCAGGAGCAGCTCATGGCCATCGCCCGCGAGCTCGCGGGCTACACCCTGGGCGGCGCCGACCTGCTGCGCCGGGCGATGGGTAAGAAGAAGATCGAGATCCTGGAGAAGGAGTTCGGCAACTTCGAGGCCGGCATGGTCGCCAGCGGTTACAGCGCCGAGGCGACCAAGGCGCTCTGGGACGTGATGCTGCCCTTCTCCGGGTACGCGTTCAACAAGAGCCACACCGCCGGGTACGGCCTCGTGTCGTACTGGACCGCCTACCTCAAGGCCAACTACCCGGCCGAGTACGCCGCCGCGCTGCTGACCAGCGTCGAGGGCGACAAGACCAAGATGGCCACCTACCTGGCCGACACCCGCAAGCTCGGCATCAAGGTGCTGCCACCGGACGTGAACGAGTCGGTCGCCGACTTCACCGCCGTCGGCACCGACATCCGCTTCGGGCTGGCCGCGATCCGCAACGTCGGCGGCAACGTCGTGGAGGCGATCGTCAAGGCGCGCGAGGAGAAGGGCCGCTTCGCCTCGTTCGAGGACTTCCTGCGCAAGGTGCCCGCCGTCGTCTGCAACAAGCGGACCATCGAATCGCTGGTCAAGGCAGGAGCGTTCGACGATCTGCAGCACCCGCGGCAGGGGCTGGTGCACATCCACGAGGCCTATGTAGACGCCGTCGCGGAGGAGAAGCGCTTCGAGGAGCGTGGGCAGGACTCCCTCTTCGGCGGGTTCGGCGACGAGGCTGCTATCGAGCTGGCGGCGCTGCCTGCGATCCCCGAGATCGAGTGGGACAAACCCACCCTGCTGGCGTTCGAGCGGGACATGCTGGGGCTCTACGTCTCCGATCACCCGCTCTTCGGGATCGAGCACATCCTGTCCCAGCACGCGGACATGTCGATCGCCCGTCTGCACGGCGAGGACGCACCCAAGGACGGCGCGCAGCTGACCATCGCCGGGCTGATCACGGGGATGCAGCTGAAGCGCAACAAGCGCGGTGAGCTGTGGGCAATCGCGACCGTGGAGGACCTCGAGGGCGCCGTCGAGGTGATGTTCTTCGCGAAGACCTACATGACCGTGTCCACCATGCTCAACCCCGATGTGGTCTGCGTGATCAAGGGTCGCTTCCAGATGCGCGACGACGGCCCGCAGCTGATGGCCTCCGAGCTGACGCTGCCGGAGCTCAAGGGCGACGTACGCGGCCCGGTCGTGCTCACCATGCCCCTGGCGCGGGCCAACACCGGGCTCGCGCACAAACTGCGCACCGTGCTGGTCGAGCACCCCGGCGCCACCGAGGTGCATCTGAAACTGCATCAACCCGGTCGATCCGTCACCGTCAAGCTGGAGGACTCCTTGCGCGTCACCGCATCACCCGCTCTGTTCGGCGACCTCAAGGCGCTGCTCGGCCCGTCCTGCCTGGTAGGTGCATGAGATGGCACCCCACGAGGTCTCTGCACCCGTCGCCCGACGTACGCCGACGGTGCGCGAGCACCACGGTGACCGGTTCGAGGATCAGTGGGAGTGGTTGCGCGACAAGAGCTCCCGTGAGGTCATTGCCCACCTGGAGGCGGAGAACGCCTACACGCAGGCGCGCACGGCGCACCTGCAGCCGCTCGTCGAGACCATCTTCGAGGAGATCCGCGGCCACGTCGTCGAGACCGACGTCGACGTGCCCGTGCGCAAGGGCGACTGGTGGTACTACTCGCGCACGGCGCAGGGTGCGCAGTACGCCGTGCACTGCCGCGCGCCCTACCTTCAGGGTGCAGCGCGCCCGGTGCCGGCCCCCGGCGCACCCGTCGACGGTGAGGTCGTCCTGCTGGACGAGAACCACGAAGCCGGCGCACACGAGTTCTTCGAGCTGGGCGGCCTGGAGATCAGCCCCGACGGTCGCTTCCTGGCACTGCTGGTCGACGTCAGCGGTGACGAGCGCTACGACCTGCAGGTGCGTGACCTCGTCACCGGCGCGGTGCTCGACCAGAGCGTGCAGGATGCGCACTACGGGCTCGCGTGGTCCTTCGACGCGCGCACCGTCTTCTACATTCGCCACGACGACGCCTGGCGACCCCACCAGATCTGGCGTCACACCGTCGGCGGCGACCCGGCGGGGGACGTGCTGGTGCGCGAGGAGGCCGACCCGGAGTTCGGGATCGGCTTCGAGGTGTCGCGTGACGACCGCTGGCTGATCGTGGAGTCCGAGTCGCGCACCAGTAGTGAGGTGCTGCTGGGCGATCTGACCCGGCCCGACGCCGACCTGGTGATGGTCGAGCCTCGTGCAGCCGAGGTGGAGTACTCCGTCGAGGTCGACGGTGACCGGATCTTCATCGCGCACAACCTTCGTCGACCTGACTTCGACCTGGCCCAGGCTCCGTTGGCGACGCCCGGTCGGGCGCACTGGACCCCGGTCCTGCAGCTGGTGGACGACGAGCGGCTCGAGGGGGTCGACGCGTTCGCCGGCTTCGTGGCGGTGTCACTGCGCTCCGGCGGTCTGCCGACCGTCCGGGTGCTGCCCAAGCACGGCGACGGGCTCGGCGACGCGGTGCACGTGCCGACCGACAGCCCGCTGGCCGTCGTACGCCTCGGTGCCAACGCCGAGTACGACGAGTCGACGCTGCGCCTGGCGATGGGCTCCTACCTGCTGCCCCCGAGCGTGCTGCAGTTCGACCCGGCGAGCGGTGACCTGCAGGTGCTCAAACAGCAGGAGGTGCCCGGATACACGCCGCAGGACTATCTGGAGGAGCGCCTCTGGGCCCGCGGCGACGACGGCACCCAGGTGCCGATCTCGCTGGTCCGCCGACGCGACGTCGTCGCCGACGGGAGCAATCCCGGCCTCGTCTCCGGCTACGGGTCCTACGAGATCCCCTCCGACCCGCGGTTCTCCGCGAGCCGCCTGTCGCTGCTCGACCGGGGCGCCGTCTTCGCCGTGGCGCACGTGCGCGGCGGCGGTGAGCTAGGTCGCCGGTGGTGGGACGAGGGCAAGATGCTCGCCAAGCGCAACACCTTCACCGACTTCGTGGCATGCTCCCGCGCGCTGATTGACGCCGGTTGGGTCTCACCGGATCGTCTTGCAGCGGAGGGCGGCTCGGCTGGCGGCCTGCTCATGGGCGCAGTCGTCAACCTGGCGCCGGAGCTCTACCGTGCCGTGCACGCGGCGGTGCCCTTCGTCGACGCGCTCACCACGATCCTGGACCCGTCGTTGCCGCTCACCGTGGGGGAGTGGCAGGAGTGGGGCGACCCGCTGCACGACCCGTCGGTCTACGCCTACATGAAGACCTACAGCCCCTACGAGAACGTCGCCGCCACCGCCTATCCGGCGATCCTCGCGACCACCAGCCTCAACGACACCCGCGTCTTCTTCGTCGAGCCGGCCAAGTGGGTGCAGCAGCTGCGCGCCACCGTCACCTCTGATCCGGTGGATCGGCCGGTCCTGCTCAAGTGCGAGATGGTCGCGGGCCACGGCGGGGTGAGCGGGCGGTACGACGCGTGGCGCGACACCGCGTTCGAGCTGGCCTTCCTGCTCGACCAGCTCGGCGCCACCGCTCTGCGATGAACGGTCGCCGCCTGTAGCGACGGTCGGGAGTGGGGGCGCTCAGAGCGCGTCGTGGACTACCCGGCCACCGACGAGAGTGGCCGCGACGCCCATCGTTCGCAACGCATGTCCCGCGACTGCTGAATCATCGGTGGCAGCAAGGGGATCGGCGTCGACGAGCACGAGATCGGCCGGTGACCCCACCGCGACCGTTCGCTGACCGTCGGTGCTGGCGGCGAGGGCTTCCGCGGGCGTGATGGCCTGCGCCGCTCCCCACGGCCCGCGGGTGTCGGCGCTGCGGTGCACCGCGGCTGCCATCGCCAGCCAGGGGTCCAGTGGCGCGACGGGGGCATCCGAGCCCATCCTCAGCTGCACTCCGGCGTCGACCATCGACCGCAGCATGAACGAGCGGTCGGCACATCCGGGCCACAGCTGGTCGGACAGGTCGCGGTCGTCGTAGAGCTGCGCCGGCTGCACCGATGCGCGGACCCCCAACGCAGCCATCCGCGTGATGTCGGCCGGATCAAGGAGCTGGGCGTGCTCGATGGAGCCGCGGATCCCGCTGTCCCGGAACGCATCCAGGACCATCGTGGCTGCGGCGTCACCGATGGCGTGCACGGCGGCGTCGAGGCCGTGCGCCCGGGCCGTGCGCAACGCTTGGAGAAGCTCCTCGGGAGAGACGTTGCAGGTCCCCCTGGTGGCGTGCCCGGCGTACGGCGCGCAGCACAGCGCGGTCATGGTGCCGAGCGACCCGTCGGCGATGATCTTCAGCGGTCCCATCGTGGCCATCCCGGCGCCGCCCGGCACGGCGTCACCGGTCCGCAGCCCGGCGGCGATCGTGGCGTCGAGACCGTAGAGGTAGGTCGATGCGCGGACCCGCAGGGTGTCCAGCCCGAGGGGCACCATCCGGCCCCAGGTCGCGACGGAGCTCTCGAACTCCATGTCGGTGATGCCGACGACGCCCTTGCTCGCGGCGTTGCGCAGGACGGCACGGTAGGCCTGGACAGGGTCCGGTTCGGCGCCGGGTAGGGCGGCGAGCAGCGGGAAGACGTCGAACCAGGCGTTCTCGCTGATCGGGGTGTCGCGCAGCGGGAGGTCGAGCAGTCGCAGCGCCGTGGAGTTCAACCAGCCGTTGTGCGCGTCACCGGAGATCAGCACGACCGGGCGGTCCGGGACAGCCTCGTCCAGCTCGCGCACGGTGGGAGCAGCCGGCCAGCCGGCGGAGCGGTAACCGAAGCCCACGATCGTGGAGTGCCGGTCGCCGCTCGCCCGGTCGTGGGCTCGCACGATGCGGACCACGTCGTCGGGGCAGGCGCTGGCGCTCACGTCGAGCCGCGACAGGGTGTGCGCCCACTGCGTCATGTGCACGTGGTGGTCCCACAGGCCCGGTGTCAGCCATCGGCCGTCGGCATCGACCTGGCGGAAACCCCTGTCGGGCAATGCTTTCCCGACCTCGACCACTCGACCGTCTTCGAGGTGCAGATCGACCGCTCCCGGCGGGGCGGGGCGGCCGACCGGGACAATGCGTGCAGCGCGGATGGTGAGGGGTTCGGACTGCACCGCACCAGGGTAGGGGTCAGCCTCGGGACCGCTTCGCCCCCGCCCCGGTGACGGGCTTCGTCGTGCTCGGCTCGCTCGGATCGCCACCCACCACGCCGTTGATCGCGGCGTCCACGACGTACTCGGCCAACTGCTGCACGGCGGCCCGGTCCTGCGCGTGCAGAGGTCCGCGGGTCGCCAGGTCGGACAGACCGTGCACGGCCGACCAGCACGCCCATTCGGCGTTCGCCCGGCGCGCAGCGGTCAGCACCCCGACCTCGACCAGCTCATCGAGCGCGGACATGAGCAGCACGAGAGGGTGCTGCACCTGGTCGGTGGGCGAGGCGTAGTGGGTCGCGACATCCGAGGTCGCGTCGGACGGTCCCGGCGTCTGGAAGGCCAGCTGGAACAAGCCCGGCTCGGCCAGCGCGAAGTCGATGTACCCCAGACCCACGGCGCGGAGATGTCCGCGCGCTCGGCGGGCGGGATCTGTGTCGGCTCCGTCGTCGTCCATCCGGGCCTGCATGGCTCGGCCGGCCTGATGCAACGCCTGGTCGGCCACGGCGGACACGAGGGCGGCGCGGTCGGCGAAGTGTCGGTACGCGGCGCTCGGGCTGACGCCGGCGACGCGGGTGGCCTCGCGCAGGCCGAGGGCTGCAGGGCCTCCAGCGCGAACGAGCTCCAGCCCCGCCGTGACCAGGGCGGCTGCCAGGTCACCGTGGTGGTAGCGGCCATGAGCGGATGACCCCTTCCCCGCGGTGCCGTCGGTCATCTTGTCGCCTCCATCCGTCATGTGTACGGTGTGAACTTTCGTAAGTGCACGCCGTACACATTATGGCGGCGTGTACCGGCCGAGCCTGCACCGCCTGTCGATCACGAACCGGGAGAGGACCCCTGATGAGCACCGAACTGACCACCTTCCTCTGGTTCCCGGGCAATGCCTCGGAAGCCGCTCGGTTCTACGCCACCGTCTTCCCCGACGTGCGGATCGAGCGTCAGGACGAATATCCCCAGGCGGCGGCCGATGCCGGCGCCGGCACGGCCGGGGAGGTCATGACGGTGAGCTTCACCATCGGCGGGCAGCGTTTCGTCGGCCTGAACGGCGGTCCGCAGTTCCCCTTCACCGAGGCCGTCTCGTTCCAGATCGCGTGCGCCGACCAGGCCGAGACCGATCGCTACTGGGATGCGCTCACCGCCGACGGTGGTGA
Organism: Allobranchiibius sp. GilTou73; assembly: GCF_021391335.1. Lineage (GTDB taxonomy): Bacteria > Actinomycetota > Actinomycetes > Actinomycetales > Dermatophilaceae > Allobranchiibius > Allobranchiibius huperziae. The sequence goes on from NZ_CP090051.1 coordinate 2,062,847, forward strand.
GGAGAGCCAGTGCGGGTGGTGCAAGGACCGCTTCGGCGTCTCGTGGCAGGTCACTCCCACGCGTCTGACGGAGCTGGTCTCCGACCCGGACAAGGACCGCGCGGGTCGGGCGATGAAGGCGATGTTCACGATGCGCAAGATCGACATCGCCGAGATCGAACAGGCAGCCGCCGGCTGACCTGTTCGGACATGCACAGCGGGGCATATTTGCCCCGTTGTGCAGGGTGAAATCGAGGTCAGCGTTCGCGCTGGTGCAGCCGCAGGCCGCTGGCGAGCAGCCGGCGGATCAGGTCGCGCCCGGCCACCTCCTGCGCGCCCGCGGCGACGATCGCCTCGTAGCGCTCCTGCGGCACGTCGTAGTGGTCGCCATCGAAGAGCCGCTCGGGAAGCCCTGCCGCAACGGCGAAGTCGCGCAACTCGTCGTACGACGTGTCACTCACCAGATGTGACCACAACCGTCCGTAGGCCGGCCAGGTCGGCGGGTCGATCAACACGGTCACTCTCGCAAACTACCCCTTCCGAGGACGCCGCCGGACGAGCCCGTCACGGTCTCGCCCCCGCGTCGGCGGCGTGGAGACTTCAGCGGGACGTAGCGATCTCCCGACCGGTCTCATCGAACTCCCGTGGACCCGCGTGCGTCTCGTTGCGCAGGGGTGACGGCTCGACGAAGAGCACCTTCGCGAGGCCGCCCGGCAGCCACCAGTTGTACTTGCCGAACAGGCTGACCAGGGCGGGCACCAGCAGCGCGCGCACGATGGTCGCGTCGATGAGGATGCCGACGCCCAGCGCGGTGCCGAGCACCTTGATGTCGGTGCCGGGCGACGAGGCGAGCGCTGCGAAGGCGAAGAAGAGGATCAACGCGGCCGAGGTGACGAGCCTCCCGGTGCGCCCGAGGCCGACCGTCACGGCGGCGCTCGTGCTGCCAGTGGTGTCGTACTCCTCGCGCATGCGGGCCAGGATGAAGACCTCGTAGTCCATCGACAGGCCGAACAGGAACGCGAAGATGATGATCGGCAGCCAGAACGTGATGGCGCCGGTGCCGGCGATGTTGAAGACCGTGCCGGAGCCGTGGCCCTCCTGCCAGAAGAAGGTCACCGCGCCGAAGACAGCCGACAGGGAGACCAGGTTCATCACCACGGCCTTGATCGGCAGCAGTACCGAGCGGAACTGGCGCATCAGCAGCACGAACGTCACCAGAGCGATGAGGCCGAGCACGTAGGGAAATTTGTCGTAGACGGCGTTGAAGTAGTCGTCGACGACCGCGCCCTGACCCGCGACGAGCACGTCGCCGTCGACGGCCTTCTCGACGGCGGTGCGCACGCGATGCACCACCTGGACGCCGGAGCTGTCGACGGTCTCCTTCTTCGGCAGGACGTCCACGACCGCCATCCGGCCGTCGCTGGTCCTGTTGCCCGTCGCGAGCTGGACGCCGTCGACCTTGCCCGCCGCCGCGATCGCCTTGTCGCGCTGGTCGGCGGGGACCAGGACGGTGATCGGGGTCAGCACGCCGCCACCGACTCCGTCGTCGCGCAGGGTGCCGAGCGTCTGGACGGCGGGCCCGGTCTTGCCGAGCGAGGCGATGTTGGACTGGCCGATCTTCAGCCCGAAGACCGGAGTGATGAGCAGCGCGAGCAGCACGACCCCGGCGGCGACGGCGACGACCCGGCGCTTCACGATCAGGCGCGCCCACGCCGTCCACCCGCGGGACGCGCGGCCCTCGTGCCGGATGCGCGGCCAGTCCACGCGTGGTCCGATCTTGGACAGCATCGCCGGCAGCAGGGTCAGCACGACGGCCACGCTCACCAGGGGGATGAGCATGCCGCCGAAGCCCATCGAGCGCAGGAACGGCACCGGGACCACGACGAGGGCGACCAGGCTGATCGCCACCGTCGCCCCGGATGCCAGCACCGCGTGCCCGGCGGTGTGCACCGCGGTGAGGATCGCCTCGTCGTTCGACTGACCGTGGGCGCGTTCCTCACGCCATCGCGACACCAGGAGCAGGGAGTAGTCGATGGCGATGCCGAGGCCCACGAGGGAGATCAGGAACTCCACGACGAAGCTGACGTCACTGAAGGTCGTGAGCAGCAGCACGAGCAGGAACGTCGTCAGGATCGACACGGCCGCGATGATCAACGGCATCAGTGCGAGGAACGACGCGAAGACGAAGAGCAGCACAGCGAGCGCGCCCAGGGCCCCCAACAATGTCTCGACGAGGACGCTCGGGCCGCCGCTCTGGTCGGTGCCTGCCGAGAGCAACTGGTACGACGTGGTGCCCGACTCGAACCCGGCCCGCTTGGCCGCGATGTTGAGCGCTTTGCCGAACTCCACGCCGGAGCTGACCGCGAAACTCGTCGGTGGAGTGGCCTGGACGAGCGCGAAGGTCGTCCGGCCGCCGTTCACGATGAACTTCTGGTCTCCGGTGCTGGCGTAGTCCACGACGCGGGTGCGGGGGACCGCCGACACGCGCGTGGCGGAGCCGAAGACCTGCTCGATCTTGGCCGACTGCTGCTGCACCGTCTGTCCCTGCGGCACGGTGACGGTGAGCACCGTGGTGTCGAAGCTGCTCACGCCGTACTGCTTGATCAACGCCTTCTCGGCGGTGTCGCCGGGCTGACCGGGCAGAGAGAAGTCGGTCGTGAGTCGACCGGGGACGACTCCAGCCGCCGCGGCGCCGCCGATGAATGCCGCCAACCAGAAGAGGGCGACGATCAGGCGGTGGTGAATGACCCAGCGGGCGACGGCGTCCATGAGATCTCCCGGGTGACGGCGCGATGAATCTCGAGGTGGCGGGCACGTGCGGCAACGGGGCAAGTTTCCTGCATCGCACCCGATCTTGGACAGAGATTTCAGACGACAGGCTCGTCGTGCAGCCCTATCCAAGCCTGCCGAATGCCAGCTGAAGCACAGCGGAAGTCCGGCCGGGCTGCTAGAGCCGGCGTACCGCTCATCGCCGTCGAGGTTGGCCGCCGGTGCACGGGTCGCCTGCAGCAGTTTGCCGCCAAGTACGAGGGCGGAGCGCTCGCCTCGTCGATGACATCGACATGGAGGTCGAAGTGGATCTGCTGTTGGCCGCGGACCGGCCATTCAGGCGAGATGTGGCGGGGCGCGCGGCACGACTATCACCCATTTCGCGATAAACCACGGTGCGGCGCAAGTCGTCCTCGAGATACATCTAACCTCCGGGGAGCTCGGCCCAGGAGCGGCTCTTTGCCTCGACGTCGCGTTCATCGAATGCGGCAATTCGTCGGATCATGTCCACAGTCGGTTCTCCCGCGCTGGGTCGGGTGCCGGTTAGGGGCTCATTTGGACCAACGTGGTACGTCTTGGCGGCCGGGGCTAACCCAACCTCAGTTTCTGTACTCGACTATTTGACGCCGCGCGACCTGCTTGCGCTCGTTTTGTTGATGCCTTGCACCACACCCGCAATAGAGGTCCGAAAGCGCTCAAATGAAGGGCTTGACGTCCTGCGGGGAGCGTCAAGGTAGGTGGCACTTATGGCCGCTGCTATTTTAGGTGAATCGGCTTCTTGGTAGGGTCGCCTCGGTTGCTTGCGGCGGGTCCGACGAATCAGGTCAGCCTTCGGATCATTCACATTATCCGTGTTGTAACTTCCCCGTCTCAACGCTCCGCGCCAGCTCGCTACAACACTTTCGGTGGCATCGGGAAATAGCAACCACCATGATTCAATAGCCTGCACTGGAACAACTGCTAATGCGCCCACCAATCCGGCAGTCTGCAGCTCGGTGGACCGCTTGTTCGCGAACGATCCGTCGTCGGGACCGTCGGCGTCGGTGTGGGCCAGGATGCAATCCAGAGGACCATGGGAAACATTGGCAGCCGCCATTGTGCTCTTTGCTTTGTCAACCCATGAGCGCATTGCAACACCCCCCGCATCTCTATTCAGCGTTGGTGGTGCCCGAAGTATCTTAAGGTCTCCTGCCTCAAGATGGGGATGTAACCCTATCAATAATTCACGAATAGCATGGGTATCGTTCGGATTCTCTCCGAAGATGGCAATCTTCATTCTGGTACTCCGCCAACTGCCCCCGAGTACCAAACTTCACCGAGGCCAAGGTGACTGTCCCTCAGGGCACGGTTGAGTCTTGCAGAATTTATTGCGGGGATTTTCGACGCTCCGGAGTCCGGGTCACGATCACAGATAACTATTTCGTCCGGTCGAAGTCGATTAACAAGTGTAGGGGAGTGGGTCGCGACAAGAATCTGGGTGCGCGCACTCGCGCTTCGAAGTGCGTCAACGATGACATCCAACGCGTACGGATGAAGGCCGTGGTCTACTTCCTCAATGGCTGTAAGGTGCGCAGGATTTGGGTCATGCAAAGCGGTGAGAAGAGCAAGGAGTCGTACCGTTCCGAACGAAGCCTCGGTAAGGTCAATGTCCCTTTGCAGCCCGCGCTCACGTAATTGAACTACAACAGACCGTGTGCCTGCAATTGACGAAAATACTATATTTTCAAGGCCCGGCAGGCAGCGTCTCAGATCGCGTTCAATGTCAGAGAAAGCTTGTGCATTCGATTCTTTGAGGGTGAGTAGTGCGTCCGCCAAATTCGACGCGTCCTCAACCAGGGACGCTCGGTAAAGGCGACTAGGTTCCCTAGCGGCCGCGACGTCGGGTTCTAGGACGCGCATCGTTGATAGGAAAGTGGCGAAATCGTCGATGCCTTCGCCACCAGCATCAGTAGCAAGGCGTGGTAGCGTGGACAGACCGGTTGTTTGCTCGTCGGCGAGTTGCAGGTTCTTGCCCTTGCTGCCAGACCGAATGGTCCCGATGTTAATGGTTGCGCCGTTAACCGTTATTCGCCGCCCGGGACCACTCCGACGCTTAAAGGTGAACTCTTCGCTCCTCCGGCGACCCTTCGACGTTATCTTAAGAGTATATTTGTCGGTCGCATTTTGATTTGAATTAGCGGTAACCGCTGCCTCGACGACAATCTTAACGGCAGAAGTCTTACCATCTTGGCGAGCAAGTTTTTCCCACCCTCCGAATTCTTCAAGCGCAGTCGCGAGATCAAAACGGATGGTCGCCACTAAAAAGCGGAGTACGTTTAGTACGTTGGATTTTCCGGCCCCATTCGGTCCTACGAGAACAGTAAGCGGCCCCATTGGAACGTCTACCTTGGATAATGAGCGAAAGCCCTCGACATGGATAGAATATATACGAGGGTGCGTCTGCACATTGCTCCTTCGGCTGAATTAAATGACGAGACATGAGAAGTTAAAAGCGGACAAACTCACGCCGGGGTGCTAGAACCGGCGGCCTCGACTGTACCGCGATTGGTGAAGGAGGTGGCCCGGGCGCGCGCCATAGCCGGGCGATCTTGTGTAACGCCTACGCGACAGTGGACTCCTAGGCCGGGTAAAAGTTGATGCGATCGGCCCAAGGTCTATGGGTATGTGCTCACCAACCGGTGGGCGCGGCTCGGCACCGCGAGTCTCTTACCTGTGCCTCGGGCGCGAGGCGGACGACGTCGCTGGGATTTTGCGAATCAGTAGGTACCACACAAATGAGTCCGCACGAGCGGTCGTGGGTGCTGGCGCTCGTGCGGACTCGGTGCAGACTGACGATAAGTTGCAGGCAACTGACCTGGGCGCGACTACTCAGATGTCGTAGTACATCTCGAACTCGTGCGGGTGCGGGCGGAAGCGGATCGGGTCGACCTCGTTGGTCCGCTTGTAGTCGATCCACGTCTCGACCAGGTCCTCGGTGAACACGCCGCCCTCGGTCAGGTAGTCGTGGTCGGCCTCGAGCGCGTCCAGCACGGCCGGCAGCGAACCCGGCACCTGGCCGATGTTCTCCAGCTCTTCCGGGGGCAGCTCGTAGAGGTCCTTGTCGACCGGCTCCGGCGGCTCGATGCGGTTCTTGATGCCGTCCAGGCCGGCCATCAGCTGCGCCGCGAAGCACAGGTAGGGGTTCGCCGACGGGTCGGGGATCCGGAACTCGATGCGCTTGGCCTTCGGCGAGGTGCCCGCGATCGGGATGCGGATACACGCCGAACGGTTGCGCGCGGAGTAGACCAGGTTGACCGGCGCCTCGTAGCCCGGCACCAGACGGTGGTAGGAGTTCATCGTCGGGTTCGTGAACGCCAGCAGCGACGGTGCGTGCTTCAGCAACCCACCGACGTACCAACGCGCGATGTCGGACAGGCCGCCGTACCCGTTCTCGTCGAAGAACAGCGCCTCGCCGTCCTTCCACAACGACTGATGGGTGTGCATGCCCGAGCCGTTGTCGCCGAAGAGCGGCTTCGGCATGAAGGTGACGGTCTTGCCGGCGTTGTACGCGGTGTTCTTCACGATGTACTTGAACTTCATCATGTCGTCGCCGGCGCCGAGCAGCGTGGAGAACTGGTAGTTGATCTCCTGCTGACCGGCGGTGCCCACCTCGTGGTGCGCCCGCTCGACCTTCAGGTCCACGCCCTCGAGCCCCGCGACGATGTCGTCGCGCAGGTCGGCGAAGTGGTCGACCGGGGGCACCGGGAAGTAGCCGCCCTTGTAGCGCGGCTTGTAGCCCTGGTTGCCGCCCTCTTCGGCGCGTCCGGTGTTCCAGGCTCCCTCGATCGAGTCGATGAAGTAGTAGCCGGCGTTCTGCTTGGTCTCGAAGCGGACGTCGTCGAAGATGTAGAACTCCGCCTCAGCGCCGAAGTACGCCGTGTCGGCGATCCCGGTCGACTTCAGGTAGGCCTCCGCCTTGGCCGCGATGTTGCGCGGGTCGCGGCTGTAGCGCTCGTCGGTGAACGGGTCGACGATGGAGAAGTTCATGACCAGCGTCTTGTGCTTGCGGAACGGGTCCACGAACGCCGACCGGGGGTCGGGGATCAGCTTCATGTCCGACTCGTGGATGGCCTGGAACCCGCGGATCGACGAGCCGTCGAACATCGCGCCCTCGGTGAACGAGTCCTCGCTGATGGTCGAGGCGGGCACGTTGAAGTGCTGCATCACACCGGGGAGGTCGCAGAAGCGCACATCGACGAACTTGACGTCTTCGTCCTTGATGAACTTCAGGACCTCATCGCTGGTGTTGAACATGAAACCTCCATGGCTTTGGAAAAATGGCCGCGCGCCGTCACCTGGCAGACCCACGCGCGGTGCGTCGAACCTAGCGGACCGCGATTACCCGCCCATGACTGAAGCGTTTCGCCGGTGTTACACGCTGGGATGCCGGTCTCAGGACCCGGACCGCGGTCATTACGCTGACCGGGTGGCATCCCCCCAGTCCTCACCGTCCACGGAGCCCGCCGCCGACACCGGCTGGCCGGGCAAGCGCTTCGGGTGTGCCGAGTCGGGCGTCACCTCCGTGGCTCGTCTCGGGCCGCGCGTCCTCGCCCTCATCATCGACTGGGCGCTGTGCAGCGTGATCGCCGCCGGACTGCTCGGCTACCGCTGGGGAGGGTCGGGCAGTTCCGGGTTCGCGCCCCTGCTGGTCTTCGCCGTGGAGAACATTCTGCTCGTCGGCGTCGTGGGCTCGACGATCGGTCACTGGATCGTCGGCGTACGCGTCACCCGCCTCGACGGTGCGGTCGCCGGGCCGGTCGCCGCGATTATCCGCTCGGTGCTGCTCTGCGTGGTCATCCCGGCGCTCATCTTCGACACCGACCAGCGCGGGCTGCACGACAAGCTCGCGCGCACCATCCTGGTCCGAACGCGCTGACGCCCGCCCTGCTCTGCGTCGGCGGCCGCGTAAGGGACCGCGCGGTGTCGATGTGGGTGCGGCCTCAGGTGCCCGCGCGCTGGGAGGGACCGCGCGGTGTCGCTGTGGGTGCGGCCTCAGGTGCCCGCGCGCTGGGAGGGACCGCGCGGTGTCGATGTGCTCGAGGTGGTGGGAACCCTATGACGCGACGTATGACAGCGACTGTTCTTTCTGCGGCCGCTGCCTCCTGCACTCCGCTGCGGGCGCACCTCGCTTCGCTCGGCGCACCCTGCGCTACGCGCTCCGTCAGCGGCCGCGGGCCGACTTGCGGTCCGGCCGCGCCGCGCGCGGGTCCATACCCTTGGGGATCGGGGGCTTCACGCCGCCGAGCGCCCGCAGCCGCTTGTTCACGGCCTGCACCTCGGCATCGGTGAGCTTCTTGGGCAGCTTGGTCATCGTGGCGGTCAGCTTGCTCACCGCCACGGCGTCGTCACCCTCACCGACGCGCATCGTGTGCACCGGCACCTCCGGTCCCGACACCCGCGAGACCCGCTTGCGCTCGGACTCCAGCAACTTCGTCGCGCCACCGCGCGGGCCTTCGCCGACGAGCACCACGCCGGCGCGACCGACGGCGCGGAAGACCATGGCGGCGTTCTGCATCTCGCTCATCTTGCGCGCCCGACCGGAGTCGGCGGCCACGGGCTCCTGCTCGTAGTACCAGCCCTTGCGCAGACCGCTCATCGCCGCGCTCGTCGCTCCGGGCTGCCCCTCGAGCTGTCCGTACGCCGCCTTCTGCGCCAACCGCCCGAAGAGCAGCATCGCCAGGATGACGCCGAGGAAGACACCGAGGATGCCCAGGTAGATCGGGTGCTGGATCGCGATACCGATCACCAGGAGCACGACGAACCCGAGCAGGAACGCACCGATCAGGTAGAGCGGGATCCGCGGGTTCTGCTTGCTCGCGAGCGTGTAGAGGGTCTTGATCTGTGCGATCCGCCCCGGCTCGCCCCCGTCGACCGCCGTCGCTCCGGAGGCCTCGTTCTTCTTCTTCCGGGAGAACCGGCTCTTCTTCGCGGGTGTGGGTGTCGCCGACATGGAGGTCAGGATACGTGCGGCAGGGCGCGCTCCACGAGCGACGCCGCCTCCTGGCGTGCGGGGGAGGACGCCGCGGCTGCCAGGTGCGCGAGGTTGGCCGGGAGCTCGCGTCCCGAGCGCTCCATCGCCTGGGCGTAGAGCCGCCCGGCGCGGTACGACGAACGCACCAGCGGCCCGCTCATGACGCCCTTGAACCCGAGCCCCTCGGCGACCTCGGACCAGTGCACGAACTCCTGCGGCTTCACCCACCGGTCCACGGGGTGGTGGCGCGGGGACGGGCGCAGGTACTGGGTGATGGTGATCAGGTCCGTGCCGGCCTCGTGCAGATCGCGCAGCGCCTGCTCGATCTCGTGGTCCTCCTCGCCCATCCCCAGGATGAGGTTGGACTTGGTGACCAGCCCGGCGTTCTTGCCCATCGTGATGACCGACAGCGACCGCTCGTACTTGAACGCCGGCCGGATGCGCTTGAAGATGCGCGGCACCGTCTCGACGTTGTGCGCGAAGACCTCGGGGGCCGCGTCGATCACGGCGCCGACCTGCTCGGGCACGGCGTTGAAGTCCGGGATCAGGATCTCCACGCCGGTGCCGGGGTTGTGCTCGTGCACCTGGCGGATCGTCTCGGCGTAGAGCCACGCGCCGCCGTCCTCCAGGTCGTCGCGCGCGACGCCGGTGATGGTCGCGTAGCGCAGACCCATCTGCTGCACGGAGTCGGCGACCCGGCGCGGCTCGTCACGGTCCAGGTCGCTCGGGCGGCCGGTGTCGATCTGGCAGAAGTCGCAGCGGCGGGTGCACTGCTCGCCACCGATGAGGAAGGTCGCCTCGCGGTCCTCCCAGCACTCGAAGATGTTGGGGCACCCGGCTTCCTGGCAGACCGTGTGCAGGCCGCCGGTCTTCACCAGGTTGTGCAGCGAGGTGTACGCCGGGCCCATCTTGGCCGTCGTACGGATCCATTCCGGTTTGCGCTCGATCGGGGTCTCGCTGTTGCGCGCCTCGACGCGCAACATGCGCCGTCCCTCCGGTGCCACGGTCACGGTCTCGCTGCTCCCTTGCCTTCGACGTCGGGCATCTCGCCCAGCTCTGCCCTCTGGCGCAACCGCCGTGGGAGAGGCTTTGTTCCAGGGTACGCGGGCGCCGCGGGCCGATCGCCGTTGCCGTCGAGCGCAGCCCAGTCTGGCGGGGCGCCGTCGCTGCCTAGGCTCAGGGGATGAGCAACGCGGTGCAGGGCGGACCGGATATCGACGCGCGTACGGCACTCGTGATCGTCGACGTGCAGCGCGGTTTCGACGACGCGGGCTACTGGGGACCGCGCGACAACCCGCTGTGCGAGGAGCACGTCGCGGCCCTGCTGGGACGGTGGCGGGAGGACGGGCGCCCGGTCGTGTTCGTCCGGCACGACTCGCTCGACCCCCGCTCGCCGCTGCGCCCCGGTCAGCCGGGCCACGCGTTCAAGGACGTCATCGCGGGTGAGCCGGACCTGCTGGTCGCCAAGTCGGTCAACTCCAGCTTTCACGGCACGCCCGACCTGCACGCGTGGCTGCAGCAGGAGGGCATCTCCTCGATCGTGATCTGCGGGATCACCACCAACCACTGCTGCGAGACGACCGCGAGGGTCGGCGGCAACCTCGGCTTCGACGTGCGCTTCGTCATCGACGCCACGCACACCTTCGACCGGGTGGGTCCGGACGGCACCGAGTACACCGCCGCCGAGCTGTCGCGGGTCACGGCGGCGAACCTGCACGGGGAGTTCGCGACCGTCGTGAAGACCGCCGACCTGCTCGGGTGAGTGCGGCGGCTGCTCAGCCCAGGATGTCCGGGAGCCGCTTCTGTACGAAGGGCAGCACCTCGCGCACGGGGACGTCGCGGCCCAGCTCCTGGCTGAGCGAGGTGACGCCGGCGTCGGGGATCCCGCACGGGACGATCGTGTTGGACCAGGACAGGTCGCAGTCGCAGTTGAGCGCGAACCCGTGCATGGTCACGTCGCGGCTGACCCGGATGCCGATCGCGCCGACCTTGCGCTCGGGCCTGCCGTCCGATGCGGCGAACCACACTCCGCTGCGACCTTCGACGCGCTGAGCGGCCAGGCCGAGGTCGGCGCAGACGTCGATCATCAGCTGTTCGAGTCGGCGCACGTGCCCCACGACGTCGATCGGGTTGGGCAGTCGCACGATCGGATAGCCGACGAGCTGTCCCGGGCCGTGCCAGGTGATCTTCCCGCCGCGGTCCACGTCGATCACCGGCGTGCCGTCGAACGGACGCTCGTGCGGCTCGGTGCGTTTCCCGGCGGTGTAGACGGCCGCGTGCTCCAAGAGGAGCACGGTGTCCTCCTGCTCACCGGCGACGACGCGGGCGTGCACCTCGCGTTGGGTGTCCCAGGCGGCCTGGTAATCGACGAGATCGGGGGCGAAGCCGAGCTGCTCGATGCGCATCGTTCGAGCGTACGCCGGGACCTTCCGTACTCCCGCGTCACATTGACACGATCAACATTGGCGCGGCGTCGCGGCCCGGTGAAGCTGGCGCCATGACACAGACCGCTGACCCCGCACCCCTGATCGCGCCTCCGGGTCTGGCCGGCGTGGTCGTCGCCGACACCGCCCTCGGAGACGTCCGCGGCGCCGAGGGCTTCTTCCACTACCGGCAGTACGACGCCACCGGTCTCGCCCGCGACCACAGCGTCGAGGACGTCTGGCACCTGCTGCTGCGCGGCGATCTGCCGGACCCCGAGACCGCCCGCGCATGGCGTGGGGAGATCGCCGAGCAGCTTCTCGCGACGGATCGCTACGGCGAGCAGCTCACCGCTGTCCTGCGTGCCGCGCCGACGCGAGCACCGTTGTCCTCGTTGCGGACTGCTATCTCGGCGTACGGCGTCCTCACAGGTGACGAGCCGCTGTGGGACCTGGACGACGCGGCGCGGGAACAGGCGGCGCTGCGGACCGCTGCTGCGGTCCCGTGGCTGGTCGCGGCGGCGTACGCCGTCGGACGCGGTGAGCAGCCCCGCCCGGCACGCCCCGAGCTGGGGTACGTCGGCAACTACCTCTGGATGGTCACGGGCGGCACACCGGACGAGCGCGCCGTGCGCGCGCTCGGCCGGTATCTGTGTCTGACGGTCGACCACGGGTTCAACGCCTCGACGTTCACCGCGCGGGTCGTCGCCTCGACCGGCGCCGACCTCACGGCGTGCGTCGTCGCGGCCATCGGCGCACTGTCCGGGCCGTTGCACGGCGGTGCGCCGAGTCGCGCCCTCGATGCGCTCGACCAGATCGGCACGGTCGAGAACGCCGCACCCTGGGCGCGCGCGCAGCTGGCCGCGGGGCAGCGGGTGATGGGCTTCGGCCACGCGGTCTACCGGGGTCTGGACCCCCGCTCGGAGCTGTTGCGGGAGACCGCGACCGAGCTCGGCGGCGACACCGCTGAGCTCGCGGTGCGGGTCGAGAAGGAGGTCGTGCGGGTGCTCGACGAGGCCAAGCCGGATCGCCCGTTGCGCGCGAACGTGGAGTACTACGCCGGCGTGGTGATGCAGGAGTGCGGCATCCCTCGTGAGCTCTTCACACCCACGTTCGCGTGCAGCCGGGTCATCGGGTGGACCGCGCACATCCTGGAGCAGGCGAGGGGCCGCAAGATCTTCCGGCCGAGCTCGCGATACGTGGGACCGCCTGTGCAGTAACGGTTCTCAGTCACCGGTGTAGATCGCGCGCGGGCGGAACCGCAGCGGGTGGCCCTGCTCCTCGATCCCGTGCGCGATGAAGCCGGCGATCCGGGCCACGGAGAAGATGGTCTCCCCGGCGCCGTGCGGCAGGTCGTGGCCGACGGCGAGCGCCGCCAGCCCGAGGTCGACGTTGGGGTAGCCGCCGCCGCGCCGGTGCACCTCGAGGCGCAGCGCATCGGCGGCTGCCACCACCTTCGGCGCGGTCTCCTCCAGCAGCCCCAGCAAGGTCTCCGCACGCGGGTCGATCCCGCGGTAGACGGCGTGCCCGAATCCCGGTGGTGACCCCTCGTATGCGTCGAGCGCGGCCGAGGCGCCGTCGTCGATGCTGCGGCGGAGCAGATGCTCCGCCGCTACAGAGGCGCTTCCGTGTCGCGGGCCGCCCAGCGCCGATAACCCCGCCAGCACCACCAGGTACGGCGGCGCGCCGGTGCCCGCTGCGGTGCGGGCCGCCAGCGTCGAGGTGGCGAGTTCGTGGTCGGCCAGCAGCACCAGCGCAGCGTTCAGAGGCGTCGTTTCCGCAGCGTCGACAGCGCGACCCAGCAGCCCGTGACCCAGGCGTCCCGCCAGCGTGTCCTGAGCGGTGTGGTCGGGCGTCCCGACGGACGCCACCGCGGCGAGCAGCGCCGCATGACCGGCCCTGGCGAATCGGGTCGTGTCGGTGGCGACCGGGTCTCCCTGCGTCCCGTCGTGCAGCAGGTGCACCGCCATCCGCACGCGGTCCGCGCCGGTGGCCTCCGGTCCGCACAGCCGGCGTACCTGCGATGCCACGCCGTCGGTCGACGGCGTCGGGGCCCAATCGAACTCGGGACACTCCCAGAGCAGCTCGACCACCCGCTCGTACGCCGTGTCCGTCGCGAGCTGCGTCGCGTCGGCACCGCGATACAGCAGCACTCCTTCGGGGATGAGGGAGGTGATCCGGGTGTCGATGGTGAGCTCGAACCGGCCGGCCACGGCACGCCGGTGCCGCTCGGCGAGGGCGAGGACCTCCGACCGCCGAAAGCGGGACCCGTCGTGCCGCGACCCGACGAGGTCGGCCCGGGTGAGGACGCCACGGCTCACGTACGCGTACACGGTGCGCACCTGCACGCCCAACAGTTCCGCGGCGACCGAGGTGCTGATCAGATCGGCGTCGTCCACGAGAGGCACGCTAGTTCCCTCACGAACAGGGGTGGGGGCTGTGGACAAATTCTGCGGGCCGTGCCCCGTGGATGGCACGGTCAGGTGGCATGGACGCGCGACCGCAGATGCCGGGGTACGAGGTGCTCCATCCGCTCGGTGCCGGCGGGTCGGGCCAGGTGTGGGCGGTCCGCCGTTCGGACGGCGTGCGGCTCGCAGCGAAGGTGCTCGGCGCCGACGAGGGTGACGTCCTGCAGCACGAGGCGTCCCTGCTCCAGGCCCTGCGCCACGAGCACGTCGTGCGGCTGCACGAGGTCGTCACCCTCGACGACGGGGGACAGGCGCTCGTGATGCAACTGGCGGAGGGCGGGTCGCTGGCCGAGAGTCTGCGCACCCGCGACCACCTGACTCCCGGCGAACTGGTCACGGTGCTGTGCCCGGTGGCCCGCGCCCTGCACGATCTGCACAGCATGGGCCTGATCCACGGCGACCTCAGCCCCGGCAACCTCCTCTTCACCCAGGAGGGCAAGCCGTTGATCGCCGACCTGGGCTTCTCCCAGCTGGCCGGGCACGACGGCCTCCCCTTGTGGGTCACCGAGAGCTGGGCCGCGCCAGAGGTCCTGGCGGGCCAGGAGGTCACCCCCGCGAGCGACGCGTACTCCTTGGGCGCGATCGCATGGACCGCACTCGTCGGCACCGCACCCGAGCCCGCCGCGCTCCGCCCCGACCTGGCGGATCTCGCCCCGCAGCTCGCGCCGGAGCTGCGCGACTTGGTGCTCTCCTGCCTGTCGCACACCCCATCTGCACGTCCGACCCCGGAGGACTTCGCGGTGGCGCTCTGGGCGATGGCGCCCGCCGAGCCCGCGCCGGTGCAGGGGTCGGCAGGGCGGCGTACGGCGCCGCAGGGGTCGGGGGACGATCCCGGAGTGCAGCTCACCCGCCGCATCCGTGAGGACGCCGGCCGCGAGGGCAGGAGCCCGAATCACGAGGGGGGTGAGCCGACGGCGAGACCGTGGGAGGGCATCGGGCGTCACAGCGCGAGCGCGGAGGGCGGCGCATGGTGGCGGCGTCCGGTCGTGGTGCGTACGGCGGGTGCGGCGGCGTTCGTCGGACTGGTCGCCGGCGGCCTGATGCTGGTGGGGGACGGCACGCCCGCCGGTGCCGACCACGCGACGCCGACGTCGTCTCGCAGCCTGGCCGGCGCCCCCCGCACCCGTGCGGCCCCGGTGGCCACCCCGACCCGCTCGGCGTCCAGCACGTCGCGCCCGCTCCACCCGACGTCTCCGTCCTCCACGACTGCATCGCCCCAGCAACGCTTGTCGCGCTCGCCGCTGGGCGTGCTCCAGCTGCTCGTCAGCGCTCGGGCGCACGCGTGGGTCACCGGGGATGCGGGTGATCTGCGGTCGGCGGTGCAGGTCGGTTCAGCGGCCTACCGATCCGACAGCGCGGACCTGAGCACCGCCCGCGCGGGCGGAATGCACTACTCGCGGCTGGATTTTCGGGTCCGTAGTGCGCGGACCGTCTCGACGACGGGAGGCACCACGCAGGTGCAGGCGGTGATCGACCGGTCGGCGTACACCGTGTCAGGGCCGGACGGCACCAGCACCCTGCCCGCGACGGCGGGGGAGCGCGCCGACGTCTCGCTCGTCTGGACCTCCGACGGGTGGCGGATCACCGCATGGACCGCTGTGTGACGCTCAGGTCGCAGCGTCAGGTGAGCAGCAGCACCGACAGTCGTCGGCTGACGATGCGGGTGCCGATGACGCCGAGCACCAGCAGGTAGACCACCGAGACCATCGATCCGATGCCCACCTGCCCGGTGGTGAGCTCGCGGCAGAGCACGACCCCGCGGTAGAGCGGGGTGCACTGCACGACCCACTGCAGCCACTCGGGGAAGGCCGAGACCGGGAAGAAGGTCGCCGAGAAGAGGAAGAGCGGCAACGTGCCGAGCGTGATGAATTCGAAGTCCTGCCAGCTGCGCATCCAGGTGGTGAGCGCCATGCCGATCCCGCCGAAGCCGAACCCGATCAGCAGGGCCGCCGGCAGTGCCAGGACAGCCCACCAGCTGTGCACGAGTCCGAGGGCGAGCATGACGAGCAGGAACGCCGCGGAGTAGATGCCGCCGCGTAACAGGGCCCAGGTGATCTCGCCGCGGGCGACGTCGCTCGTCGTACGCGGCGTGGACAGGACCTGGTCGTAGAGCTTCTGGTACTTCAACTTGAAGAACACGTTGAAGGTGGTGTCGAAGATGGCGCCGTTCATGGCCGACGCCGCGAGCATGCCCGGCGCCACGAAATCCGCGTACGGCACCGAGCGACCGCCGACATCGAAACCGTGCACCAGCTTGCCGACGCCGATCCCGATGGAGAGCAGGTAGAGCACCGGCTCGAAGAAGCCGGTCAGGAAGATGATCCAGCCGCGCCGGTAGACCAGGTAGTTGCGGTAGAGCAGCACGCCCGTCGCGGCAGCGCGGGACAGCTCGCGACCGCGGTCACGGGTGATCGGTGCGGACAGGATCGCCATCAGAAGATCAACCGCCGGGTGAGCGCGCGCACGCTGAGCCAGACGCCGACCGCGGCGAGCACCACGAGATAGGCCAGGTGCGCGGCCACGGGACCGGGCTTGCTCGTCCCCAGCGCGAACATCCGGGTCAGTGACACCCCCTGCCACAACGGGCTGACACGGGCGATGGCCTCCAGCGGCGCGGGGAGGTTGGACAGCGGGAAGAAGGCACCCGAGAAGAGGGTCAGCGGGATCATCAGGAGCCGGAAGATCAGGGTGAATCCCATCTCGTTGCGCAGGACCGCGGCGTACGCGTAGATGGGAGCGGCGAAGGCGAGGCCGAGCAGCAACTGCACCAGCACCACGCCGCAGGCGCCGAGCACCGAGTGGAAGACACCGAACGGCGCGAGCACCAGGGTGAAGACCACCGCGGTGAGCGCCAGCCGCAGGACGGCGAAACCGAGGTGCGCCACGACCAGGTCGACGACCCGGAGCGGTGTGGCGGCCATCGAGAAGTAGGTCTTGTGCCACTTGAGCATGGTCATCACCGGGAAGGTGACCTCGCCGATCGCCACCTGCATCGACTGCGCGGCGAGCATCCCCGGGACCACGAACTGCAGGTAGCTGTGCGCGCCCTCGAGCCGCTGGGGGTCTGCGTGCACGAAACCGCCGAGCAGCACCCCCATGGCCACCACGTAGAGCAGCGGATTGACGAAGCTGGTCACCACGCTGCCCCGCCAGGTGCGGCGGTAGAGCGTGAACCAGTAGTCCGCCAGCCGCCACGCCTGGAAGGGGCTCGGCCGGTCCGTCGTGGCGCTCATCAGTCGACCAGGCTGCGGCCGGTGAGCCGCAGGAAGACGTCTTCGAGCGTGGAACGCCGCACCAGGACGGCGGTCGGCGTGAGCCCGCGCTCGCCGACCTTGGCGAGAGTCTCCTCACCGTGCTGGGTGTAGAGGAGCAGCCGGTCGGGCAGCACCTCGACCCGGTCGGCAAGATCGCGCACCCGGTCTGCCATGTCCTCGTGCTCACCGACGCCGAAGCGCAGCTCGGCGACCTCCCGCGTGGAGTGCTCGGCGATCAACCGCAACGGCGACCCCTCGGCCACGATCTCGCCCTTGTCCATCACCACGAGCCGGTCGCATAGCTGCTCGGCCTCGTCCATGTAGTGCGTGGTCAGCACCAGGGTGACGCCCTGCTGTTTGAGGCGGAACAGCTTGTCCCACAACAAGTGCCGGGCCTGCGGGTCGAGGCCGGTGGTGGGCTCGTCGAGGAGCAGCAACTCCGGGTCGTTGATCAGCGACCGGGCGATGGTCAGCCGACGTTTCATCCCTCCGGACAGATTGTCGACCTTCGCCTGCGCCCGCTCGGTCAGCTGCGCGAATTCCAGCAGCTCGTCGGCTCGGGAGCGGACGGCCGCGCGCGAGAGGCCGAAGTAGCGGCCGTAGACGATCAGGTTGTCGCGCACGCTGAGGTCGTTGTCGAGGGTGTCCTCCTGCGGACAGATGCCGATCCGGCCGCGGATCTGCGAGCCGTGCGTGGCAGGGTCCATCGACAGGATCCGCAACTCGCCCGAGGTGACGGGGGACACCGCGGCGATCATCCGCATCGTGGAGGACTTGCCGGCGCCGTTGGGCCCGAGGAAGCCGAAGGACTCACCGCGGTGGATCTGCACGTCGATGCCCCGCACCGCCTCGAACGACCCGAAGCTCTTGCGCAGCGAACGGGCCTGGATCATCGGGTCGTCCGCTCGCGTGGGCACCCGGCGAACCTACCTACCGCGGCCGACAGGGTGCGGGAAGACGTGCCGGGATCAGCGAGCGAGCCACTCCGCGACCTCGCCCAGCTCTCCGTGGTACCAGACGAAGCCGCTGTCCTGCAGCACCTTCGGCTGCATCCGCAGACTGGTCATGATCTCCGATGCCAGCTCGCCGAGCACTGCCCGCAGCGCGAACGATGGGGCCGGCAGCACCGCGGGCCGGTGCAGGGCGCGTCCCAGCGCATGCATGAAGTCGGCCTGCCGGGCGGGGGAGGGACTGCTCATGTTGACCGGCCCGGTGATCTCGGGATGGTCGATGAGGTGCACGATCGCACGGACCTGGTCCTCCAACGAGATCCACGACCACCACTGGCGCCCGGAGCCGAGCGGGCCGCCGAGCCCGAGCCTGGCCAGCCGCAGCACCTGCTCCATCGACCCGCCCTTCTGGTCCAGGACCAGGCTGGTGCGCAGGAAGCACACCGGGTGGCCGGCGGCCGCCGCAGGTGCCGTGGCCGCTTCCCACACCTGCGTGACGCCGGCGAGAAAGGAGTCGCCGGGCGCACCGGACTCGTCGACCACGTCGTCGCCCCGCTCGCCGTAGTAGGACATCCCGGACGCGCTGACGAGACGCACCGGAGCCTCGAGCGAGGCGAGCACGTGAGCAAGGGTCGCGGTCGAGGAGACCCGCGACTCGGTGATGGTGCGCTTGTACGCCGCCGTCCACCGGTGGTCGCCGATGCCGGCGCCGGCGAGGTTGACCGCCGCGGTCACCCCCCGCAGGTCGGCGGGGTCGAGTTCGGCCTTCGCCGGATCCCACCGCACCTCGTCCGACGCGCCGGGTGCGTGCCGCACCACCTTCACCACCTCGTCACCGCGGGCGGTGAGGTGCTCGATGAGAGCAGTGCCGATCATCCCGGAGGATCCGGTGATCGCGACCCGTTGCGCCACCCGTGCGTCCGACTGCGTCATGACGGGATCAGACCTCGAACGCGCCCTCTTCCAGGCGCTCCTTGACGGTGCCGAGGAAGCGGGCGGCGTCGGCGCCGTCCACGATCCGGTGGTCGTAGGAGAGCGCCAGGTAGACCATCGAGCGGATCGCGATGGTCTCGCCGCCGTCCGCGTCGCTCAGCACGACCGCGCGCTTGACAACCGAGCCGGTGCCGAGGATCGCGACCTGCGGCTGGTTGATGATCGGGGTGTCGAAGAGCGCGCCCCGGCTGCCGGTGTTGGTCAGCGTGAAGGTGCCGCCGCCCAGCTCGTCGGGAGTCACCTTGTTGTCCCGGGTACGCGCGGCCAGGTCGCCGATCTTGCGCGCCAGACCGGCGATGTTGAGGTCTCCGGCGTTCTGGATGACCGGGACGAACAGCCCCTTCTCGGTGTCGACGGCGATCCCGAGGTTCTCGCTGGAGTGATAGACGATCGAGTCGTCCTCGACGCTGGCGTTGAGCACCGGGTGGGTCTTGAGTGCCTCCACCGCGGCGAGCGCGAAGAACGGCAGGAAGCTGAGCTTGACGCCCTCCCGCTCGGCGAAGCCGGCTTTCGCGCGGTCGCGCAGCCGGGCGATCCGGGTGACGTCGACCTCGACGACCGTGGTGAGCTGCGCCGAGACCTGCAGCGACTCGACCATCCGGGTCGCGATGAGCCGGCGCATCCGGGTCATCTTCTCGGTGGTGCCGCGCTTGGCGGACACGTCGATCGACGGCGCTGCCGGGGTGCTCGCGGCCGCAGGTGCCGCGGGTGCCTCCGGTGTGGCGGGCGCCTTCGCCGCCTCGGCGGCCTCGAGCACGTCCTGCTTGCGGATGCGCCCGCCGATCCCGGTGCCCTTGACCGAGGCCAGGTCGACATCGTGCTGGGTCGCGAGTTTGCGGACCAGGGGGTCACGTACGTCGACGAACCGCCGTCGCCCTCGGAGGACGCCGACGGCTGCGCGGCGGGCGCCGCGGCCGGCTCCGGCTTCTGGGGGGCAGGCTTGGACTCGGGGGCGGGCTCGGCCTTCTTCTCGGGCTCGGGGGCGGGCGCCTCGTCCTTCTGCTCTGCCTGCGGCTCGGACTTGGTCGTCTCGGTGTCCTTGGTGGGAGCCGGCACAGAAGAGCCAGAAGACCCGGTCGACGCAGCCGGGGAAGACGACGCGGCGTCGACACCGGAGGACACGCCCCCGATGACGGCGAGCTTCGCGCCGACCTCGACGGTCTCGTCCTCCTGGACCAGGATCTTGGTCAGCGTGCCCGCGGCCGGTGAGGGGACCTCGGTGTCGACCTTGTCGGTCGAGACCTCCAGCAGCGGCTCGTCCATGGCGACCTCGTCGCCCTCGGCCTTGAGCCACCGGGTGATGGTGCCCTCGGTGACGGACTCGCCGAGCGCGGGCATGGTCACGGTCTCGCCCTCGCCCTCGCCCTCGCCCGCGCCGGGACCATCAGCGCCGCCCGCGTCGTTCGATGCCTGTGCCGGGGCCGCCTGGGCGGGGGCCTCGTCCTCGGTGTTCTTCTCGTCCGGCTCCGCGGCGGCTGACGGTTCGGCGGGAGCAGGCTCCTCGGACTGGGCGGGCTCCTCAGATCGGGCGGACTCCGATGAAGCCGCGTCGGATCCGCTGCCGGCGGAATCGCCGCCCGCGCCCTCGCCCACCACGGCCAGGTCGGCGCCGACCTCGACGGTCTCGTCCTCCTGCACCAGGATCTCCTGCAGCGTGCCGGCCACCGGCGACGGGATCTCGGTGTCGACCTTGTCGGTCGAGACCTCCAGCAGCGGCTCGTCGACCGCGACCTCCTCGCCCACCTGCTTCAGCCACCGGGTCACGGTGCCTTCGGTGACGGACTCTCCGAGTGCGGGCATGGTCACGCGTTCAGACATGGCCGACATTCTCCTTCATGTTCAGGCGGTGTGGTGGGCGGGTCTCAGGAGTGGGCGTGCAGCGGTTTCCCGGCGAGCGCGAGGTGCGCCTCGCCGAGCGCTTCGTTCTGGGTGGGGTGGGCGTGCACGAGCGGTGCGACGTCGTCGGGCAGCGCTTCCCAGCCGACGATCAACTGGGCCTCCCCGGCCTGCTCGCTCATCCGGGCGCCGATCATGTGCACGCCGACGACGGGCCCGTCGGTGCGGCGTACGAGCTTGACGAATCCCTGGGTCTGCAGGATCTGGCTCTTGCCGTTGCCGCCCAGGTTGTACTCGTACGTCGACACGTCGTCGCCGTACTCCTCGCGGGCGCGCGCCTCGGTCATCCCGACCGCCGTGATCTCCGGCTCGCAGTAGGTCACCCGGGGGATGGTCTGCTCGTCGACGGGGGCCGGCGCGAGTCCGGCGATGTCCTCGGCCACGAAGATGCCCTGGGCGAAGCCGCGGTGCGCGAGCTGCAGCCCGGGCACGATGTCGCCGACCGCGTAGACGCCGGGGACGCCGGTGCGGCACCGCTCGTCGGTGGGCACGAAGCCGCGCTCGAGGGTGACGCCGGCCTCCTCGTATCCCAGATCCGCGGTCACCGGGCCGCGGCCGACGGCGACCAGCAGCAGGTCGGCCTCGATGGTGTCGCCGGACTCCAGGGTGATCGTCACGGCGTCCGCACCGTCGGTCGCCGACGCGAAGCGGGCGCCGGTGCGCACGGTGATCTTGCGCTTCTTGAACGCGCGCTCCAGCGCCTTGGAGACGGCCTCGTCCTCACTGGCCACCAGACGGGGCAGCGCCTCGACGACGGTCACCTCGGCACCGAACGACTTGTAGACGGAGGCGAACTCGACACCGATGACGCCGCCCCCGAGCACGACGACGCGCTCGGGGACGTGATCGAGGGTGAGGGCCTGGGCGCTGGTCGCGATGCGGCCGCCGACCTCGAGACCGGGCAGCAGCCGCGGTGTCGAACCCGTCGCGAGCACCACGTGCCGGCCGGTGAGCACCCGATCACCGACGGTGACCGTGGTGGGGGAGCTCAGTCGACCGGTGCCCTCGACGTACTCCACCTTGTGCGCGGAGATCAGGCCCTGCAGACCCTTGTAGAGCCGGGAGATGACCCCGTCCTTGTAGGAGTGCACCCCCGGCATGTCGATGCCGTCGAGCGAGGCCTTCACCCCGAACTTCGCGCTCTCGCGTGCGGCGTCCGCGACCTCGGCCGCGTGCAGCAGTGCCTTGGTGGGGATGCATCCCTGGTGCAGGCAGGTGCCGCCGAGCTTGCCCTGCTCCACCAGCGCGACGCTCAGACCGAGCTCGGTGGCGCGCAGCGCGCAGGCGTAGCCGCCGCTGCCACCGCCCAGCACGACGATGTCGAAGGTGTCGGTCTGGTCGGTCCCGGGGTCCGCGGACGTCATACGGGTCAACGCTCCTTTGCGTCAGTGATGTCAGGTCGGCAGCTTGTCAGCCGCCGGGTGGTGCGGTCAGGCCCGGCCCTCAGCCAGCGTGACGAGCGTGCGCACGGCGTACCCGGTGCCGCCGAACGGCGTGTAACCGTAAGGCTTCTCGTTGTACGCCGGTCCGGCGATGTCCATGTGCGCCCACGGCAGCTGCGACCCGTCGGCACCGTTGCCGACGAACTCGCGCAGGAAGAGCGCGGCACTGATGAGACCCCCGGGGCGCGCACCGGTGTGCTTGACGTCGGCGATCTTGGAGTCGAGTCCGGCGCGCAGGTGCTCCAGCAGCGGCATCGGCCATGCGGCCTCGCCCGCCCGTCCCGCGGCGTCGACGATCTCCTCGCGCACGGCGTCCTCGTTGCTGACCACGGCAGCGGTCTGGTCGCCCAGGGCCACGACGGCCGCGCCGGTGAGGGTCGCGACGTCGATGGTCAGATCGGGGGTGAGCCGCGAGGCGAGGCTCAGGCCGTCGGCCATCACGAGGCGGCCCTCGGCGTCGGTGTTGATGATCTCCACGGTCTTGCCGTTGGGCATCCGCACGACGTCGCCGGGTCGCTGCGCGTCGGCGCCGGTGAGGTTCTCGGCCAGGCAGAGGTAACCGGTCACGGCCACGGGCAGGCCGAGCGCGGCGACGGCCTCGATGGTCGCGGCGACGGCAGCGGCACCGCCCATGTCGCTCTTCATGGTGAGCATGCCGTCGGCGGGCTTGATGCAGAGGCCGCCGGAGTCGAAGGTGATGCCCTTGCCGACCAGTGCCAGGTGGGCCGCGGCCTTGCGGGGCTTGTAGGTGAGGGTGACCAGGCGCGGCGGGCGGGCCGAGCCGCGACCGACGCCGATCAGACCGCCGCACTCGTCCTTGACGAGCTGCGCCTCCTCGGCGACCTCGACCTTCACCTTGGTGCCCGAGAACCGCTCGCGCACCGCCTGGGCGAACGACTCGGGGTAGAGGTCGAGCGGGGGCATGTTGACCAGGTCGCGCGCCCAGTTCTGCGCGGCGGCCACCGTCTGGGCGCGGGCGACCAGGGCCTTCGCGTCCTTGCCGGTCGGGCTGCTCGCGTGCACCCGCAGGGTGGCGACGGGAGCCTTGACGTCGCCGGTCTTGTAGGCGGTGTACGCGTACGCACCGAAGAGACCGCCCTCGACCGATGCGGTCAGTAGGGCGGGATCCTCGGTGGGGAGTGCCAGATAGGCGGAGGGAGTGCCCCTGAGCTTCGTGACGGCGGCGCCCGCGGCGCGGCGTACGGTCTCGGCGTCCGTCGCGGTGGGCTCACCCGACAGCCCGGACCCGGTCGCGACCACGAGGTCACCCGCACCGGGCACCCCGGTGAACTTCAGCACCTCGTCGGCCGCGCCGGTCGCCTGGACCGCGGTCAGCAGCGTGTCCAGGTGCGCCCAGCCGACGTCGGTCAGGGCGGGGGTGCGCACGGCGACCGCCTCCTTCGCGCCCTTGCGGGTCAGCACGACCGTCACGTCGGCTCCGTCGGGAGCGGTCTTGGCGGTCAGGGAAACGGTGGTCGTCACGTGTGTCGTCCTCGTTCTCGTCGTCGTCGGTGGTGCTTGTGTTGTTCTGGGCGGTGAATGCCTCTCGCGACTGTACGCGCGGCTCACAGCTACCGTGACGCCATGACCTCGCTGCCCCCCGACGCCACCGCCCTGCCCGTCGCCGACGCGCCCGTCCGCACCTCGCCGCTCGACGAACGCCACCGCGCCCTCGGCGCGAAGATGGCCGACTTCGGCGGTTGGCAGATGCCGATCGAGTACGCCGGCGGCGGAGTGCTGCGCGAGCACACCGCCGTCCGAGAGCGCGTCGGCATCTTCGACGTCAGTCACCTCGGCAAGGCCTCGGTCCGCGGGCCGGGCGCCGCCGACTTCGTCAACCGGTGCTTCACTAACGACCTGCGCAAGATCGCCCCGCCCAAGGCGCAGTACACGATGTGCTGCGACGAGGCGACCGGCGGCGTGGTCGACGACCTCATCCAGTACTTCACCAGCGAGGACGAGATCTTCCTGGTCCCCAACGCGGCCAACACCGCCGAGGTCGTACGCCGCCTGCAGGCCGCCGCACCGAAGGGCATCGAGGTGCGCGACCAGCACGAGGACTACGGGATCGTCGCGGTGCAGGGTCCGCGCAGCGCCGAGGTGCTGCAGCGGCTCGGGCTGCCGACCGACATGGACTACATGTCGTTCACCAGCGCCGCCACGAGCTGGCAGGGCCGCGACATCATCGTGCTGCGCTCGGGGTACACCGGCGAGAAGGGTTTCGAGCTGGTGCCGCGCTGGGACGACACCCCGGCCCTGTGGGACGCGCTGATGGACGCGATCCGCGACCTGGACGGACTGCCCTGCGGCCTCGGGGCGCGCGACACGCTGCGCACCGAGATGGGCTATCCGCTGCACGGCAGCGACCTGTCGATGCGGATCACCCCCAACATGGCGCGCGCGGGCTGGGCCGTCGGGTGGAACAAGGAGCAGTTCTGGGGCAAGGACGTGCTCGCGAAGCAGCGGGCGGAGAAGTCGTGCCGGCTCGCCTGGGGCCTACTGGCCACCGGTCGCGGCATCCCCCGTGCGCACTGTGCCGTGACGCGCGAGGACGGCACCGTCGTCGGCGAGGTCACGTCCGGGACGATGTCGCCCACCCTCAAGCAGGGGATCGCCCTGGCACTGCTCGACCGCGGCATCACCGCGGGCGACGAGCTCGTTGTCGACGTACGCGGTCGCGCGCTGCCCGTGACGGTCGTCAAGCCGCCGTTCGTGCAGGTGCAGCCGAGCTGAGCCGACGCACGCTGACGGCGTTCGCGTCCGTTGACGGCGTTCGAACGCCGTCAACCGTGCCGAACGCCGTCAGCGTGCGGGATTGGTGCCGTCAGTCGATGCGGACCGAGTCCGACAGGTCCAGAGCGCGGCCGGCCACGATGAGGTGGGTGCGCTTGCTGATGACGGAGACCGTTGCGTTGACCTCTTCGAGCACGTCGCGCAGTCGCCGGTTGCGGTCGTCCTCGGGGATGGCGGTCAGACCGACCTCGCGGCTGAGCGCGACCGAGTCGTACGGCGCGTGCATCCACAGCGCCCCGAACTCGGCAATGGCCTCGCGCACCGTGGCGAGGCGCGCATCGTCGCCCGACCAGGCGTCGTAGTGGTCGAGCAGCCCGCTCACCCAGGTCTCGAGGGAGTCGATGAGCACCGGCGTGCGGCCGCGCAGGATGGTGCGGGTCAGGTCGTCGGCCCGCACGGTGGTCCACTCGTCGGGGTACTGGTCGGTCATCGGCTCGCCGGGGAAGACCACCGTGACCGGGGAACCGGCCGGCAGCAACGCCGCGGCGTACCTGCGTGCCGATCGTGCGGTGCCGCCGAGGACCAACGTCGTGCTCATCCCGACAGGTTAGGGGCTCGCGACGCGCCCGGCAGCGGGTTGCGAGTAGCGCCCCCCGATGCCCACATGGTTGGGTGACGCGGGCCCACCGCGGCACCAGCCGATGTCCCGCCCGCCCCGAGACCGCAGAGGTGCACCCAGCGTGACCGAACACCCCGTCCCACCCGTGCCCGCCCCTTCGCAGCCCGATATCTCCGGACCGGTGTTCGAGGCCCATGAGGGCGGCAAGCTGGAGTCGGTCCCGACCAAGCCGCTGCGCGACCGCGCGGACCTGGCGCTGCTCTACACGCCCGGCGTGGCCGACGTATGTCGCGCGATCGCGGTCGACCCGTCGCTGTCGTTCCGCTTCACGACCCGTCGCAACACGGTCGCGGTCGTCACCGACGGCACGGCCGTGCTCGGCCTGGGCGACATCGGCCCGGTCGCCGCGTTGCCGGTGATGGAGGGCAAGGCGGTCCTCTTCAAGCACTTCGCCGGTGTCGACTCGGTGCCGGTGTGCCTGGAGACCGGCACGGTGGAGGAGATCGTGGAGGCGGTCGCGCGCCTCGCGCCGACGTACGGCGGCATCAACCTGGAGGACATCTCCGCGCCGCGCTGCTTCGCCATCGAGGAGCAGTTGAAGGCCCGCCTGGACATCCCGGTCTTCCACGACGACCAGCACGGCACCGCCATCGTGTCGCTCGCCGCCCTGATCAACGCCGCGAAGGTCGTGGGACACGAGCTGGAGACGCTGCGGGTGGTCGTCTCCGGCGCCGGTGCCGCCGGCGTCGCGATCGCCAACATCCTGATCCGCCGGGGTGTCCGGGACGTCGTCGTGTGCGACTCGCGCGGCGTGGTGCACTCCGGCCGCACGGACCTGGCGGAGCACAAGGTGCGGGTGGCTGCCACCACCAACCCGCGCGGGGTGACGGGTGTGCTCGCTGACGCCATGGTCGGCGCGGATGTCTTCATCGGCGTCTCCGGAGGCAGCATGCCCGAGGCGATCGTCGCCACGATGTCCTCGGACGCGATCGTCTTCGCCCTGGCCAACCCTGACCCTGAGGTTCACCCTGAGGTCGCCGCTCGACACGCACGCGTCGTGGCCACCGGGCGTTCGGACTACCCGAACCAGATCAACAACGTCCTGGCGTTCCCCGGTCTCTTCCGCGGCGCGCTCGACTCCGGGGCGAGCGGCATCACCGAGGCCATGAAGCTGGCCGCCGCTCAGGCGATCGCCGACCTCGTCGAGGTGCCGGCGGCGGAGCTCGTCGTGCCCAGCGTTTTCGATGATCGCGTGGCGCCTGCTGTTGCCGCAGCGGTGGCTGCCCACGCCTGACACCGGCGCCCGGCCGGCGAGCGCAGGAAAGTGACCGCGGCGCCGACTTCTGACCGGACGCCCTCGCGGTGAGCGAAGGAAAGTGACCGCGGCGCCGACACGACCGGTGTACGACGGATGTCACCGGCCGCGCATAGGCTCGCCCGTATGAGCGATGCCTGGACCTGGACGTACGCTGACCGCGACGGCGGGGAACTCCGCGGCACCGCGATGGTGACCTCCGCGTTCCCGACGCAGAGCGACGCCGAGTCCTGGCTCGGGCAGAGTTGGCGCGAGCTGGCCGATGCCGGCGTCGCCTCAGTGACGCTCCTGGAGAACGGCGAGGTCGTCTACGGGCCGATGAGCCTGTCCGACGAGTTGTAAGCCGCTCGCCGCAGGTCAGCGGGTTTTGACGGTCCCGCTCGCTCGACCGGGCAGCGGGATGTCGTCCAGCGGGATGCCGCGGGGCACCTGCGGCTTGGGCATTCGGGTGAAGCGCATCTGGAAGGCGCGCATTCCGGCGTACCACCACGCGCCCTTCGGCGGGGCCTCACCGGTGGACTCCACGATGCGCTTCTTGAGGCGGCGCCACATGAAGGCAGCGTCGATGACGCTGATGACGGCGATCGCCCATACGACCAGCAGACCGTTGGTCTTCAGCAGGTTGCTGGGCAGCGCGACCGAGCCGATCAGGATGATCAGCATCAGTGGCAGGACCGCCTCGCCGATCCGCAGGCGGGCATCGACGAAGTTGCGGATGTAGCGCTTCACCGGCCCCCGGTCGCGCGGCATCAGCGCGCTCTCGTCGCCGCGCGCCATGGCCTCGCGCTGGGCGATGCGCGACTTGCGCTGCTCCTCGCGGGACGCGGTCTTGGCGACCTTTCGGTCCTGCGGCACCAGCGGCTGGCGGCGAGCCGCCTGCTGCTCGCGGCGCTTCGGCGTCGGCCGACCCTTCTTGCCGTCCTTGGTGAGCACCACCCCCTCGCCGGGATCCGGGGTGCTCGTGGTGACGGGTTCGGACTTGCTGCGGCCTAACACGCTGATGATTCTACGGGGGTCGGGACTACGGTGGCCGCCGTGACCGATACCGACGCCGTAGTCCCTCACAACGGGCCCGACAACACCCCACGACTGACCGCCCGGATCGCGGCCCTGATGCCTGGCGTACGCGCCGACCTGGAGGCCCTGACCGCGATCCCCAGCGTCTCCCTGGACTCCTTCGACCAGACGCAGGTCGATCTCAGCGCCGAGGCGGTCGCCGAGTTGCTCCGCGCCGAGGGCCTGAGCGTCGAGATCGTCCGCGAGGGCGGCCGCCCCGCGGTCATCGGTCACCTTCCGGCCCCCGACGGCGCGCCGACCGTGCTGCTCTACGCCCACCACGACGTGCAGCCTCCCGGTGACGAGAAGGACTGGGACAGCCCGCCGTTCGAGCCGGTCGAGCGCGGCGGACGGCTCTACGGCCGCGGCGCCGCCGACGACAAGGCCGGCGTGATGGCGCACATCGCGGCGATCCGGGCACATGACGGGCGCCCGCCCGTAGGCGTCACGGTGTTCGTCGAAGGGGAGGAGGAGGTCGGATCCGACTCGCTCGCGACCATCCTGGAACGGCACGGCGACCGACTGCGCGCGGACGCGATCGTGCTGGCCGACTCCACCAACTGGGACATCGGCACGCCGGCGCTCACCACGACCCTGCGCGGCATGATCCGCGTGGTCGTCTCCGTGCGCACCCTCGACCACAGCGTGCACTCGGGCATGTACGGCGGCCCGGTCCCGGACGCGATCACCGCCCTGGTGCGGCTGCTCGCCTCCCTGCACGACGACAAGGGCACCGTGGCGGTGAAGGGACTGCGTGGCGGCAATGCCTCTGACCTCGGGTACGACGAGGCCCGCCTGCGCCTGGAGTCCGGCCTGCTCGACGGCGTCCAGGTCATCGGCTCCGGCGACCTGCTGTCGGACCTGTGGACCCGTCCGGCCATCACCACGATCGGCATCGACGCGCCGTCGGTCGACACGGCGTCGAACACGCTTGCCGCATCCGCCCGCGCCAAGGTCTCCATGCGCATCGCGCCGGACGAGGACCCGCGGGAGGCCTACCGGCTGCTGCAGGAGCACCTGCGCGAGCACACGCCCTGGGGCGCACAGCTCGAGGTGACACTGGACGACGAGGGCGCCGGGTTCTCGGCCGACGCGAGCGGTCCGGTGCAGGACCAGGCGCGGGCGGCGTTCCGCGATGCCTGGGACGGCACCGAGCCGGTCGACATCGGGGTGGGCGGGTCGATCCCGTTCGTGGCGGCGTTCGCCGAGCGCTTCCCCGAGGCGGCCATCCTGGTGACTGGCGTCGAGGACCCTGACACCCGTGCGCACGGCGCGAACGAGAGCCTGCACCTCGGCGAGTTCGAGCGTGTCTGCCGTGCGGAGGCGTTCCTGCTGGACCGGCTGGGCAGGATGGGCTCATGACCGCCTACGTCGAGCCCAGCTTCGAACGCGACACCAACTACATCGACGACCGGATCACGAAGGACTCACCGACCTGGCCGGTCGAGCCGGGGCGCTACCGGCTCGTGGTGAGCCGCGCGTGCCCGTGGGCCAGTCGGCTCACGACCGTACGCCGGCTGCTCGGCCTCGAGGACGCCATCTCCCTGGGGGTGTGCGGGCCGACCCATGACGAGGACAGCTGGACCTTCGACCTGGATCCGGGCGGCCTCGATCCCGTGCTGAAGATGCCGCGCCTGAAGGACGCGTTCGAGAACCGCCGGCCCGGCTACCCGCGCGGGATCACGGTGCCCGCGCTCGTCGACGTACCGACCCGGTCGGTGGTCACCAACGACTTCCCCCAGATGGACATCGACCTCATCGAGCAATGGGACGCCTTCCACCGCGACGGTGCGCCCGACCTCTACCCGCAGGCCCTGCGGGAGGAGATGGACCCGGTGATGAAGCGCATCTACACCGAGGTCAACAACGGGGTGTACCGCTGCGGTTTCGCCGGTGAGCAGACGGCGTACGACGCGGCGTACGACCGGCTCTTCACCGCCCTGGACTGGCTGGAGGAGCGGTTGACCGACCGTCGCTACCTCGTCGGCGATCACATCACGCTGGCCGACGTGCGCCTCTTCACTACTCTGGTGCGCTTCGATCCGGTCTACCACGGGCACTTCAAGTGCAACCGCGCCAAGCTGATCGAGTTCCCGGCGCTGTGGGCCTACGCGCGGGACCTGTTCCAGACGCCCGGTTTCGGCGACACCGTCGACTTCGAGCAGATCAAGCGGCACTACTACGTCGTGCACTCGGACATCAACCCCACCGGCATCGTCCCGAAGGGTCCGGACCTGTCCGGCTGGATGACCCCGCATGGGCGGGAGTCGCTCGGCGGCAGCGCCTTCGGCGACGGCACCGTCCCTGGTGCGATCGCCGAGGGTGAGCGGGTGGACCCCGCTGACAACCCGGCCGTCCGCCCGGACGGTTTGCTGCACCGCTCGAACTGACCCGCTTGCAGCGGCCAGGTCGCGAGGACGCGACTTCGCCGGGTCGAGACCTCAGACGCTGATCGCCGCGATGCCCACTAGGACGATCGCCGCGCCGGCGAGGCGGCGCGCGAGATGGCCCTCGTGGAAGAGCCGCCACGCGAGGAGCGAACCGATCACGATCGAGGATTCACGCAGCGGTGCGACGAGTGCGACCGGCGCGGTCTGCATGGCGGTCAGGACGAGGATGTAGGCGACAGGCGAGAAGACGGCGACGGTGAGGACCGGGGCGACGTTCCGCCGGACGGCGGCGAAGGTGTCGCCGCCTCGCCGCAGGGCGCTCGGGGTCAGGATCAGGCTCTGCAGCAGCAGCGTGCCGGAGTAGTAGCTGACGGGAGCCAGGTGCAGCGATGTGATCGAGAAGCTGTCCCAGAGGGTGTAGCCGGCGATCGTCGCACCCGTGGCGGCGCCCCAGCGCACGCCGCGGGCGGGACGACGTCGCCCACTGCCGAACGGGTTGCCCGCGACCACGACGATGCCGCCCACGACACCGAGCGCACCGAGCATCGCGACCGGACCCGGCCGTTCGCCGAGGAGTAGGACCGCGAAAAGCATGGTCAGCACCGGCCCGGTGCCGCGCGCGATCGGGTAGACGACGCCCAGTTCGGCGCGGTCGTAGCCGGCCTGGAGTGTCAGGGAGTACGCGAGGTGCAACGCGGCTGAGACGACCGAGCCGGCCGCGAGCCGCCAGTCGAGGGGCTGTGCGCCGGTGCACACCAGGACGACGCCGATGGGCACGAACAGCACCGCGGACGCGCACGTGTAGGCCCAGACGAAGAGGACGGTGTCGCCGCGCTTGTACTTCGACGCCAGATTCCAGATCGCGTGCGCCACGGCCGCGATGAGGACGATGCCGACGGTGCCGGGGTGCATCAGGAGATGTCGGGGAGGTCGATGCCCGCGCGCTCGGCGCGACCGACCCGATCCGGGTCGCGCAAGGCGAGAGCGGCACACAGCGCGTCGAGGACCACCAGCTGAGCGAGTCGGCTGCCCGCAGCCGCCATCTGGGTCGGCAGGGGCGCGCCGCCGACGACAAGGGCGATGTCCGCGAGATCCGAGAGCGGCGTCTTGTACTGATTGGTGACCGCGATCAGCGTCGCGCCGGCGGAGGAGGCCGCGTCGGCCACGGCGAGCGTCGACGCGGTGCGTCCGGTCGAACTGACGGTGATCACGACGTCGTGGACGTCAAGGAGCCGCATCGCGATCATCGCCGACTCGTGGTCCGGGATGCCGGAGGTCCGCACGCCGAGGGCCCGCAGGCGGAAGACGGCATCCGCGGCGACCGTCGCGGACGGTCCCGCACCGAAGGCGATCACCTGCTCCGCCCGTCGTACGGCGGCGACGACCTCGTCGAGGGCTGCGAGGCTCACCGCACCGCTCAGCGCGGTGAGGGCATCTGCGCCCGCGCGCACGGACGCCTCGAGCACGGCAGCGGTCGAGGCGTCGTCGGTGAGCGCCGCGGGAGGCGCGAAGAACTCCGTGGTCCCACGGGCGCGGGCGATCTGGAGCTTCAGCCCGGTGAAACCGTCGAAGCCGATGGCCCGGGAAGCACGGACGACGCTCGGCGCGGACACGCCGGCTCGGGCGGCCACCTGCGCTGTGGTGCTCGTGCCTACGAACAGCGGGTCCGACAGCAGGAGGGTCACGACCTTCGCCTCGCTCGCAGCGAGATCACCGCTGCGCGCACGGACACTCCCCAGCCATTTCGCCAGGGCGTCGCCGCGAGGAGAAACTCCGTTACCATCGACTCCATCCACGCGTAACAGCGTAACCGGTGAGGACCTGCCGCGCTCGTTCTGGATCGGGGGTCGATCGCATCGCCGCCCCACAGCCGGGTGGGGCATCCTCCCGGCATGAGCAGCGCGACCGACCTGTGGCACCGGGTCACCGCTGCGGCGCCGCCGCCGTCCCGCGAGGTCGTGATCGGCACCATGCTGCTCGCCCTCGTCATCGTCTGCTGGGCGCCGGTCTGGCGGGTCGCGCGCAGCGGGATCACCCTCGCCCACGAGGGTTCCCACGCGATCGCGGCCCTCAGCGTCGGGAGGTCGCTGCACGGTGTGCACGTGCACCGCGACACCTCCGGCGTCACGGTGTCCCGCGGGCCTGCACGCGGTTTCGGGGCCATCGCGACCT
The DNA here is from genome assembly GCF_021391335.1 of Allobranchiibius sp. GilTou73. Taxonomy (GTDB): domain Bacteria; phylum Actinomycetota; class Actinomycetes; order Actinomycetales; family Dermatophilaceae; genus Allobranchiibius; species Allobranchiibius huperziae. Next base: position 2,095,313 of record NZ_CP090051.1, read on the forward strand.
TCGCGGCCGGTTATCCGGGCCCGGCGATCCTCGGTGCCCTCGGCGCATGGGTGCTCTCCCGCGGCTACGCCGCCGGTGTCCTGTGGGCCGTGCTGCTCGTGCTCGCCGCGATGACGCTGCAGATCCGCAACTGGTACGGCGCGCTGGTGATGCTGGTCTGTGCCCTACCGGTCGCCGCGATCACCTGGTGGTGCACCGCGCCGGTCCAATCCGGCTTCGCGCACCTGCTGATGTGGTTCCTGCTGCTGGGGTCGCCGCGCACCGTCCTGGACCTGGCGCGTAACCGTCGCTACGAGAGCGGCCGATCCGACGCCGACCAGTTGGCCGCGCTCACGAGGGTGCCCGCGGTGCTGTGGATTCTGGCCTTCGCCCTCATCAGCCTGGCCGTCACCGTGCTCGGTGGCGCACTGCTGCTCGGGAGGGTGGGCTGACCGGGCGCGTGCCCGGTGGAGAATGACGGCGTGCGAGTGCTCGTGACCTGTGACGCGATCGGGGTGGCCACCCCGCCCGAGGCCGCCGACCTCATCCGGGCGGCCTGGCTGGAGCGGGCTCCGGCGGTGACCGTCGGCGCTCTCCCGCTCTCCCGCGGGGGACGGGGGTTCGCGGCCGCGGCAGCCCGGGTCGAGGGTGCGCGGGAGGAGCCGCTCGCTGCGGGCGGCGCGCTCGGGACCGTCGTCCTGTTACCCGACGGCAGCGCGGTGCTCGAGGCCGCGCAGGCGCAGGCCGACCGCTCGTCGTACTCCGTCGGCGCCCTGCTCGTCGCCGCGGCCGATGTGCCCGGCGTGCGCAGGATCCTGGTCGGCGTGGGAGACCTGCGCTGCCTCGACGGCGGGCTGGGCATGCTCCAGGCGATGGCCGGACGCCCCGACGACCCGGCCGAGACCGACCTCGGGTGGCTGCGCGAGACGCGCGTCGCGTGGCGGGGTGTGCCGATCGTGGCCGCGACGTCGCATGCGCTGCCGATGCTGGGGTTCCACGGTGCCGCAGCTCACGCCGAGGAGGCGTTGGGTCTGAGCCGGCAGCAGTCACAGGAAGCCGAGAACGCGCTGGGGGAGTACGTCGACCGCACCCGTCGCGCGCTGCCGCCGCGCCGCGATCTGCTCACCGGCAAGGACCGCCGGTTGGACCGCGAGCCCGGTGCTGGCGCCGGGGGCGGGGTGGCGTTCGGGCTGGGGCTGATCGGCGCGCAGATCCGTCCCGGCGCGCGGGTGAGCGCCGAGCTGGCTGGACTGGACCGGGCCGTCGCTGCCACCGACCTGGTGGTGATCGGCGAGAACGTCTTCGACTGGCGCTCGCTGCAGGACACGGTGCTGGCGCACGTCGGGGGAGGTCGCGGCCGCGCGGGGCAGGCCGGTGGTCGTGCTGTCACGGGAGGCGCACGTCGGCCGTCGGGAGTCCGCGGCGCTCGGCGTGAGCGGCGTCTACTCCGCCGTGCCGGCCGGTCGGCTGTCGGGCGACGTACGGCGTGAGGGCGCGGGATCCGTGCAGGGCTCAGACGGCTCAGACGGCTCAGAGGCCTCGGCCGTGCCGGACCCCTCGGAGCTGGTGGCTCGGCTCGCCGCCCGGGTCGCCGGCACGTGGACACCTGCCTGACCCGGTCCTCGCCCCTCGTTTCGGCCCGGTCGGTCCCGAACGCTCGCCCATGGCCCGCGCACGCCCCCCGTTTCGGCCCGCTCGGTCCCGGAGGTGCGAGCGGCGATCGCGCGACCCGCTCGCCTAGATGAGGTCGGGCGGTCACGGCCTCCTGCGCCGACGACGTACCCTTGATGTGGCGACCGCGTACCACGTCCGGGAACAATTCGCAGGACCACGCGGTTGCCAGCAACGAACGTGGATCGTGCCGCACTCGGCGCGACCATCCCGCCAGCCAGTGGAGGATCCATGAGCGTGGACAGCAGCACCACCGTTTCGACGCCGACCACCGAGGCGCCCCCGGCCCACGGCGTCGAGCTCAGCGAGCTCGCAGCCGGCAAGGTCAAGAGCCTGTTGGAGCAGGAGGGTCGCGATGACCTGCGCCTGCGCGTCGGCGTGCAGCCCGGTGGCTGCTCCGGCCTGATCTACCAGCTCTACTTCGACGAGCGCAGCCTCGACGGTGACCTGGTGCGCGACTTCGACGGTGTCGAGGTCGTCGTGGACCGGATGAGCGCCCCCTACCTCGACGGCGCCAGCATCGACTTCTCCGACACCATCGAGAAGCAGGGCTTCACCATCGACAACCCCAACGCGGGCAGCTCCTGCGCCTGCGGCGACAGCTTCAGCTGATCGACCGCATCCGCTCGTAGCAACCGAGAGGCCCGAACCCCCTGCGGGTTCGGGCCTCTCGCGTTGCCCGGCCCCCGCGGGGGCCGCGGCGCGGCGCCGATTCGGGCCTGTCGCCGTACGCCGGATAGGTTGCACGCCATGAAGATCGCCATCACCGGATCCATCGCCACCGACCACCTGATGACCTTCCGTGGCCGGTTCGCCGACTCCCTCGTCCCGGAGCAGCTGAACAAGATCTCGCTGTCATTCCTCGCCGAGGAGCTGCAGATCCGTCGCGGCGGAGTGGCGGCCAACATCTCCTTCGGGATGGCGGTCCTCGGCGAGCACCCACTGCTGGTCGGGGCCGTGGGGGAGGACTTCGCGTCGTACCGCTCGTGGCTGGAGCGCCACGGGGTCGACTGCGAGTCGGTCCGGGTCTCCGAGACCAGGCACACGGCGCGTTTCGTGTGCACGACGGACGACGACCAGGCACAGATCGCCACGTTCTACGCCGGCGCGATGGGGGAGGCGCGGGAGATCGAGCTCGGCCCCGTCGCCGAGCGCGTGGGGGGTCTGGACCTCGTGCTGGTCGGCGCCAACGACCCGGAGGGAATGCGCCGGCACTCCGACGAATGCCGTTCGCGCGGAATCTCGTTCGTGGCCGACCCGTCCCAGCAACTGGCGTTCGCCGACGGCCGCTTCATCCGCGAGCTCATCAAGGGCGCGAGCTACCTGATGACCAACGAGTACGAGGCGCATCTCACCGAGCAGAAGACCGGGTGGACGGGCGAGGAGATCCTCGAGCACGTCGACGTCCGGGTCATCACCCGCGGCCGCGACGGCGCACGCATCCTGCGCAAGGGCGCCGCCCCGATCGACGTGCCCATCGCGGGCGAGGTCACGAGCGTGGACCCCACCGGTGTCGGCGACGCCTTCCGGGCCGGCTTCCTCTGCGGGCTGGCCTGGGATCTGGACCTGGTCACCTGCGCCCAGATCGGCTCGACCCTCGCGACGTACGTCGTGGAGACCGTCGGCACCCAGGAGTACGTCCTCGGGCGCGCTCACTTCCTCGGCCGGCTGGCCACGGCGTACGGCGACGACGCGGCGGCGCGTGTGCAGGCCGGACTGCGCATCCCGCGCGACTGAGACATCGGGTCGACCCGTGTCGCCGATCGAACCGGAGCCGTCGCAGTGGTCGCTGCGCTTCGATCCCGCGCACCCGTCCGACCTGGTCGCCGTCGGCGCCGACCTGGAGCCCGGGACGCTGCTCGCGGCGTACCGGTCCGGACTCTTCCCGATGGGCACCGGCCGCGACGGGGGCCCGCCCATGGGGTGGTGGTCGCCCGTGGACCGCGGCGTGCTGCTGCCCGGGGAGCACCACGTGTCGCGTTCGCTGCGCCGCTCCCGGCGGCACTTCACCACCAGCATCGACCGCGACTTCGACGCCGTGGTGCGGGCCTGTGCCGATCCCGGTCGGGACGGGCGATGGATCACCGCACGGATGATCGCGGCCTACCGGCGCCTGTACGACCTCGGCTGGGCGCACTCGGTGGAGGTGTGGGACGAGCACGGGGAGTTGGCAGGGGGCCTGTACGGCGTGGCGATCGGCGCGCTCTTCGCGGGGGAGTCGATGTTCCACCGTGCGACCGACGCGGGGAAGGTCGCGGTCTGGGTGCTGGCCGAGCAGGTACTCGAGGGTGGCGCGCCCGGGCTGATCGACGTGCAGTGGCACACCGCGCACCTCGGCACGCTCGGGGTGCGGGAGATCGACCGGGCCGCGTATCTGGGTCTGCTCGGACCCGCGGTCACAGGGACGTTGCCGTCCGCGTTCGCAGGGGCGAGCCGGGGCTGAGCACGGCCGGCCGCGGCCCGCGGCGGCGCCCACCCGACGTACTGCGAAATGCATCCGTCAGCCAGCTATCTCACAGGGCGCGCGGACGCGGGTACCGCCCTGTCTCAACGTCCGAGGCTGAGATAAGGTTTCGACGTGTCCGGAACCCGTGAAAACCAGTCCGGCGGCACCCCGCGCCGACCCGTGAAGGCCCGGTCGCTGCGCCGTCGGTTGGGCTACGCCGGTGTGGTGGCGATCTGCGCCACCGCCCTGTCCGGCTGCACCGCCCAACAGCGCCGCGGCTTCCTGCCGCACGGCATCACCAAGGTGTCCCCGGACATCACCCACTTCTGGGTCGCGTCGTGGCTCTGGGCGCTCGGTGTGGGCGTCCTCGTGTGGGGTCTGATCATCTACTGCGCGGTCCGTTACCGCCGTAAGAAGACCGACACCGGTCTGCCGCCTCAGCTGGCCTACAACGTGCCGATCGAGATCCTCTACACCGTCGTCCCGGTGATCATGGTGGCCGTGCTGTTCGGCAAGACCGTGCAGTTGGAGAACAAGATGCTGGACACCTCCGGCACCCCCCAGAACACCGTGAACGTCATCGGCAAGCAGTGGTCCTGGGACTTCAACTACGTCAACGACAAGGTCTACGACACCGGTGAGCAGGCTCTGCTGAACGGCAAGCCCGGCGCTGAGAAGACCATTCCGACGCTCTACCTGCCGGTCAACGAGCGCACCGAGTTCATCCTCACCTCCCGCGACGTGATCCACGACTTCTGGGTGATCGCGTTCCTGCAGAAGATGGACATGATCCCGGGCAAGGTCAACAAGTTCGATGTCACGCCGACCCAGATCGGCACCTACCGCGGCAAGTGCGCGGAGTTGTGCGGCGCCTACCACTCCCAGATGTTGTTCAACGTCAAGGTGGTCGACGCTGCCGATTACGCCAAGCAGATGCAGCGACTGCGCGCGGCCGGCCAGACCGGCTTCCTGTCCAACGCGCTCAACCGGTCCGGTCTCGAGAACGGGCAGCAGCAATACCTGCCGTCCGGGCTCGATTCCTCGGACGTCGTCAACGTTGGGAGCAAGTGATGGCGAGCACCACTGCGGATCGCACCCGGGGCGCAGGTGACTTCCGCGAGTCGACCTCCGTACCCCGTGAGCGTCACCTCGGACGCACCATCGTCAGGTGGATCACTGCGACCGACCACAAGGTCATCGGTCACCTGTACTTCATCACCTCCTTCGCCTGGTTCCTGATCGGCGGCCTGCTGGCTCTGCTGATCCGCGCCGAGCTGTGGGCGCCGGGGCTGCAGATCGTGGACAACCCCGAGCAGTACAACCAGCTGTTCACCATGCACGGCACAATCATGCTGCTGCTGTTCGCGACCCCGCTCTTCGCCGGTTTCGCAAACGCGCTCATGCCGCTGCAGATCGGCTCGCCGGACGTGGCGTTCCCCCGGCTGAACATGTTCGCCTACTGGCTCTACCTCTTCGGCGGGCTCATTGCCGCGGGCGGCTTCCTCACCCCGCAGGGCGCCGCGGCGTTCGGCTGGTTCGCCTACGCGCCGCTGGCTAACTCGGTCTACAGCCCCGGTGTCGGTGGCAACCTGTGGGTCTTCGGACTGGCCCTATCCGGGTTCGGCACGATCCTCGGGTCGGTCAACTTCATCACCACCATCGTGTGCATGCGCGCCCCCGGTATGACGATGTTCCGGATGCCGATGTTCGTCTGGACTGTCTTGGTCACCTCCATCCTGGTGATCGTCGTCTTTCCGGTGCTGGCTGCCGCGCTCTTCGCGCTGGGCGCCGACCGGGTGATGGGTGCGCACGTCTTCGACGCCCAGAACGCCGGGGCGATGCTCTGGGAGCACATGTTCTGGTTCTTCGGCCACCCCGAGGTCTACATCATCGCGTTGCCGTTCTTCGGCATCATTTCGGAGATACTTCCGGTCTTCTCCCGTAAGCCGTTGTTCGGCTACAAGACGTTGGTCTTCGCGACCATCGCCATCGCGGCGCTGTCGGTGAGCGTGTGGGCACACCACATGTACGCGACAGGGCAAGTGCTGCTGCCCTTCTTCGCCGTCATGACGATGCTCATCGCCGTACCAACGGGTGTGAAGTTCTTCAACTGGGTCGGCACCATGTGGGGCGGATCGATCACGTTCGAGACACCCATGCTGTGGGCCATCGGCTTCCTCGTGACCTTCCTCTTCGGAGGTCTCACCGGTGTCATCCTGGCCAGCCCCGCACTCGACCTGAACCTGTCCGACTCCTACTTCGTGGTCGCGCACTTCCACTACGTGGTCTTCGGCACGGTGGTGTTCGCAATGTTCGGCGGCTGGTACTTCTGGTGGCCCAAGCTGACCGGCCGGATGCTCGACGAGCGCCTGGGCAAGCTGCACTTCTGGCTGCTGTTCATCGGCTTCCACACCACGTTCCTCATCCAGCACTGGCTGGGCGTCGAGGGCATGCCGCGCCGCTACGCGGATTATCTGCCCGAGGACGGTTTCCAGTGGATGAACGACGTGTCGACGGTCGGCTCTTTCATCCTCGGCGTCTCGATGCTGCCCTTCCTCTACAACGTCTACAAGACGTGGCGCACCGCGCCGCTGGTCGAGACCGACGACCCGTGGGGATACGGCGCATCATTGGAGTGGGCGACGTCCTGCCCGCCGCCGCGGCACAACTTCGACTCGATCCCGCGGATCCGTTCCGAGCGCCCCGCGTTCGACCTGCACCACCCCGAGGTCGCGGCGAAGTCGGTCGCGCCGGCACCTGATGCCCTGTCGAAGCTGATGGGCCCGGGTGATCGCGGCTCCCAGACCATGGGCGGCGAACGGAAGGCTGACCGATGAAGGTCGAGTACAAGATGTTCGGCATCCTGTTCATTTTCGCGATGGTGGTCGGTCTGATTTACGGCACCTTCACTCATTGGCAGGAGCCGGTTGGTGCCACCGCGCTCCTCCTCACCTCCGGCTTATGTTTGATGATCGCGTTCTTCCTGTGGGTCACCGGCCGCAAGATCGACCTGCGGCCGGATGACAACCCGGATGCGCTGATCAGCGATGTCGAGGGCGACTTCGGCTTCTTCAGCCCGCACTCGTGGTGGCCTTTGTTCCTCGGCCTCTCCGGCGCGATCGTGTTCCTCGGCCTCGCAGTCGGCTGGTGGATGGTCATCATCGGTCTGCCGCTGCTCGCCCTGTCGGCGATCGGCTGGGTCTTCGAGTACTTCCGGGGTGACGAGGCGATCTGATCGCCGTCCCGCACGACGCCGGCGCCGGCACGGCGCAGGCCCTTCGATGATCTGAGACGCCCGTGACGCAGACAACCCGTATCGCCCTGCAGGCCCGCCCCAAGGGTGAACCCGCCGACAGCGACTTCCGCATCGAGCAGGCCGAGCTCGGCCAGCCCGGCGAGGACCAGGCGCTGCTGCAGACCCTCTTCCTGTCGCTCGACCCCTACATGCGCGGCCGGATGAGCGATGCGCCGTCGTACGCCGCGCCGGTGCAGATCGGTCAGACAATGGTCGGAGCGACGGTGTCCCGGGTGCTGGAGTCTCCCGGTGGTCAGTTCGCACCAGGCGACGTGGTGCTGGGGTACGGCGGATGGCAGAGCCATTCCGTCGAGCCGGTCTCCTACCTGCGCAAGGTCGACACCAGCACTGCACCGGTGAGCACCGCACTCGGCGTCCTCGGGATGCCCGGCTTCACCGCGTACGCGGGACTGCTGCAGATCGGCAAGCCGCAGCCGGGGGAGACCGTCGTCGTCGCCGCAGCGAGCGGCCCCGTAGGCAGTGCCGTGGGCCAGATCGCCAAGCTGCGCGGCGCCCGCGCGGTCGCCATCGCCGGTGGCCAGGCCAAGGTCGACTACTGCCGCGAGATCGGCTTCGATGCCGCCGTCGACCACCGTTCGGAGAACTTTCGCGACGACCTCGCCGCAGCGACGCCCGACGGCATCGACGTCTACTTCGAGAACGTCGGCGGCGCGGTCTGGGACGCGGTGCTGCCGCGCCTCAACACCTACGCCCGGGTGCCGCTGTGCGGTCTGGTGTCGGTCTACAACGCGACCTCCCTGCCCGAGGGGCCGGACCGGTCGGGGGTGCTGATGGGCACCATCCTGCGCAAGAGCCTGACCGTGCGCGGGTTCATCCAGACCGAGTTCGTCGCCGACCACTTCGCCGACTTCCAGCGTGAGATGTCCGGCTGGGTCTCCTCCGGCCAGGTGAAGTACCGCGAAGACGTCGTCGACGGCCTGGACAACACCCCCGAGGCGTTCCGAGGACTGCTGGCCGGCCGCAACTTCGGCAAGCTCGTCGTGAAGGTGTCCGAGTAACCCTGCCCGCTGCCCGACGACGCATCCCGGCGCGGTTGTCAGCAGTTCTGTGACGCCGGCGCCAGAAAACCGCTGACCATCAGGCGCGCGCTGCCCCCCAGGACCGTGACTGCCGGATCGGCCACCCCGCGATAGGGATGGACCCGCGCGCCGCGCAAGGGCCTGCACGGCGTGTGCGCCGGCCGGAGCATCTTGCTTGCCTCGCCGACCAGTCAGGCGGCCATCGGTCCCTGTTCGGGTGGCACCACAAACAACTGCTGCCGATGTGCTCCGGAGCACATCGGCAGCAGCCGTATCGGGCGAAGTCACCCTTGGGGCAGGGTCAGGATGGTTCCTGGTCCTGCGGGTGGGAGTAGGCGTGCCCGGAGGACAGTTCCTCGGCGCCGCCGTGCATGTGCTGCTCGAACTCGTCGGCTTCGAGCTCCGGGCGGTCGCCGGACTCGGTCGCCTCGATCGACTCGTGCGCCTGACCGTCGTGGTGTGCGGCAGCCAACTCGGCGGGAGTGACGGCCTCGATGCGGTCGCTGAAGTAGAAGTGCGACAACCGGGCTCGTGCCTTGTCCTTGGCGATCTGCCGGCGGCTCACGCCGTTGGCGTCAGCCTCCGTGGGAGCCGCGATGGGACGGTGCGTCTCGTAGGACACCAGGCGCCAGCGGTCGTAGTCCGACAGCGGGGTGTGGGCCTCGAAGAAGCGACCCTCCGCGGTGCGGACGAGGCGACCGGACTCCTTGCCGTGCAGCACCAGGTCTCGATCGGCCCGCTGTAGCGACATGCACAACCGCTTGGTGATCCAGAAGACCAACGGCGGAAGGATGAAGATCGATGCCTGCATGACGTGCGTGATGTCGTTGATCGACAGATGCAGGGTGATCGCCATGATGTCGTTGCCGGAGGCCACGAACAGCACGAAGTAGAACGCGATGAAGCCCATGCCGATCGCCGTACGGGTCGGTGCGTTGCGCGGGCGGTCGAGCAGGTGGTGCTCGCGCTTGTCACCGGTGACCCACGCCTCGAGGAACGGGTAGGCACCCAACGCCGTGAAGATCACCGGGATCAGCAGGATGGCGCCGATCATCACGTTGAAGCTGAAGGTGTGACCCAGCAGGGTGAATTCCCACCACCCCGGCGACATGCGTAGAGCACCGTCGGCGAAGCCCATGTACCAGTCGGGCTGAGCACCCGCAGTGACCATGGTCGGTTCGTAGGGCCCGTACATCCAGATCGGGTTGATCGTGACGAGCCCGGAGATCAGCGCTGTGATACCGAAGACGATGAAGAAGAAGCCGCCCGCCTTGGCGGTGTAGACCGGCATCAGCTTGAAGCCGACGACGTTGTTGTCGGTGCGGCCGGGACCGGGGAACTGGGTGTGCTTGTGCACGATCAGCAGGATCATGTGCGCGGCGAAGAGACCCATGATGATCGCGGGCAGCAGCAGCACGTGCACCGTGAACAGGCGCGGGATGATCTCGGTGCCGGGGAACGCACCCCCGAAGACGAAGTACGCGACGTAGCTGCCGATCACCGGGATCGAGAGCATGAACCCCTGGGCGGCACGGATGCCGGTACCGGACAGCAGGTCGTCGGGCAGCGAGTAGCCGGCGAAACCCTCGATCGTGGCGAGCATGAAGAGCACGACGCCGATGACCCAGTTGATCTCACGTGGCTTGCGGAACGCGCCGGTGAAGAACACCCGGAACATGTGCAGCATGATGGCGACGAGGAAGAGCAACGCCGCCCAGTGGTGGATCTGCCGGATCAGCAACCCACCACGGATGTCCATCGAGATGTCGACGGTGGACTTGTAGGCCTCGCTCATCTGCTGGCCCTGCAGCGGGGTGTAGGAGCCGTGGTACACAGTCTCGCCCATGCTCGGCACGTACCAGAAGGTGAGGAACGTGCCGGTGATCAGCAGGATGATCAGCGAGTACATCGCGACCTCGCCGAGCATGAACGACCAGTGATCCGGGAAGACCTTGTTCATCAGGTAGCGGATGCCCTTGGCACCGCCGGTCCGCTCGTCCATCCAGTTGGCGACGCCGCCGACCGCACCTCCGCCCTTCTTCTTGGGCGCGGACGATGTCTCGTCGTCGCCGCGCAGTGCGTCGGCGGGTCGACCTGTGTGCATGTCGGAGGTCATGCGCGCTCCCAGAAGCTAGGCCCGACGGGCTCTTGGAATCCTTGGTCAGCGACGAGGTAACCCGCGTCGTTCACCGAGATCTTCAGCTGGGGTAGACGGCGCTTGGCCGGGCCGAAGATGACCTCGCAGTCGTTCGTCATATCGAACGTCGACTGATGGCAGGGGCAGAGCAGGTGGTGCGTGGTGTGTTCGTAGAGGCCGACGGGGCAGCCGACGTGTGTGCAGATCTTGGAGTACGCGACGACGCCCTGGATGCCCCAACTGGCTTCCTTGGCATTCTTGATGTCGCTCTCCTGCATGCTGACGAGAAGGACCGCGGCCTTGACCTTGGCGTCCTGCGGGTTCTGCACGTCGTCGATGCCCTCGGGCAGCACGTGGAAGACGCTGCCGAGGGTGACGTCGGACAGGCGGATCGGGGTGTTCTCCGGATCGCGCATGAGCCGACGACCCTTGCCGTTCAGCTTGCGGTCCCAAAGGGTGACGCCGAGGTTGTCGTGCGGCAACGGGCCGAGGGAGCCCACGAGCTGCAGACCTAGCGGCACCACGAACAGGCCGAGCGCGCCGCCGAGGGAGTACTTGATCAGCGGCCGCCGGGTGATCTGCGTCGACTCGGCAGCGTCGGTCAGGATCTGGACCGTGCCCTCCCGGTCCTCGTCGGGGGAGCGCAGCGTGTGGCGTTCCTCCACGACCTCGGTGTCGGACATCAGGGTCTTCGCCCAGTGCACGGCACCCAGGCCGATGCACAGCAGAGAGATCCCGAGCGTCACGCCGAGCGAGACGTGCAGCGCCTTGGTCGGTCCGATGAGCGGCAGCGTGACGATGGCGCCCTTGCCGACGACGATGTAAGAGATGACGAAGAGCAGGGTGGCCACCATCGAGACGGCGAAAAGACTGGCCACCTGACGCTCCGAGCGCCTCGCGGCGGCCGGGTCGTCGTCGCCGAGGCGGTGCACGTGCTCGGGCAGCCCGGGGTTCTCGAACCGTTCGAGCAGCTGGCCGCCGCCCTCGTGGTGCCCGTCGCCAAGGTTGATCAGGTCCGATCCATGGCCGACGCGAGCGACCTCGCCCGGCTCGGGCTGGTGCTCGGAGTGGTCGTGGCGCTCCGGTCCGGTGAACGACGTCGTCATCAGGCTGCCTTCCGTCCCAGCCAGACCGCGGCGCCGATGAGCAGGCCGATGCCGATGGTCCAGGCGAACATGCCTTCGGTCACCGGCCCGAGGTTGCCCAACGTGTGGCCACCCTGACTCGGCTCGTTCTTGACGTTCTTGAGGTAGGCGATGATGTCCTTCTTGTCCTGCGGCGACAGGTTGGTGTCGTTGAAGACCGGCATCGACTGGGGGCCGGTGAGCATCGCCTCGTAGATCTGGCGTCCGGTGGCCGGAGCCAGATTCGGCGCGTACTTACCGCGGGTGAGGGCACCGCCGGAGCCTGCGAAGTTGTGGCACATGGCGCAGTTGACCCGGAACAACTCACCGCCAGTGGCGATGTTGCCGCCGAGGCTCGTGTACTTGCTGGAGGGGATCGCCGGGCCGGCGCCGAGGGAGGCGACGTACGCCGCGAGTTGGCTGATCTGCTGGGAAGTGAACTGCACGTTGCTGCTGTTGCGCGCGGCCTGCACCGAGGGGTTGGACAGCGGCATCCGGCCACTGCTCACCTGGAAGTCCACAGCTGCGGCGCCCACGCCGACCAACGAGGGGTTGTTGGCGCGGCCGTTGGCGTTGACGCCGTGGCAGGTCGCGCAGTTCGCGAGGAACAGCGCCTTGCCCGACTTCAGGTCGGAACTGGACGCGGCGGCAGCACCGGCACTGCTGGGCGCCAGGAGCGCATAGAGGCTACCGGTGATCACCAGGCCGAGGAGAAGCACCAGCACGATCGATGCCGGGTGCCTACGGTGTGCGGCGAGCGAACTCACGAGGCGCAGATCCTGTCGTCGGGGAGGGAGTCGGAACAGTCAGGCAAGGGGGTCACCGGGGGTCACTGCAGCAGGTAGATGGTCGCGAACAGGGCGACCCACACCACATCGACGAAGTGCCAGTAGTACGACGTCACGATGGCGCCGGTGGCCTGGTGGTGGGTGTAGTTCCGGCTGGTGAACGTGCGGCCGATGATCAACAGGAAGGCGATGAGCCCGCCGGTGACGTGCAGCGCGTGGAAGCCGGTCGTCAGATAGAACATCGACCCGTAGGAGTCGGAGTTGAGACTGATGCCCTCGGCGAAGAGGTTTGAGTACTCCATCATCTGGCCGCTGACGAACAGCGCGCCGAAGATGTAGGTCAGCACGTACCACTCGCGCATTCCCCACAGACCCGGTTGCAGCAGCTTGCCGGTGCGGGACGGGATGCCTGCCTCCGCCTTGAAGACGCCGAGCTGGCACCACACCGAGGAGATCACCAGGATCGCTGTGTTGACCGCGGCGTACGGCACGTTGAGGTGACTGGTGCGGTCCGCCCACAGCGGGTGAGCGACCGACCTGATCGTGAAGTACATGGCGAACAGCCCGGCGAAGAACATCAGTTCGCTGGACAGCCAGACCATCGTGCCGACGGCAGTCAGATTGGGACGCGTGACCGGGCCGTGCCCGGTCGGAATCCCGTGGTCGCTGGTGGTAGCGGTCGTTGTGGTGGCCACCCGAACATTATGGCCCCATCCACCGACGAGGGGCACGGCCGACCCCCGCCGCGAGGCCATCTCGTGACCATCTCGCGGGGACTCGTGCGGTGACGTAGCCCGGCGTGGCGGCCCGGTGGGCGCACACTCCGCGTACGGCGTTGCGGCGGCTCGGCGTTCGGAGCGGTCAACGATCCGCATGCCCGGGAGGTTCCGGCGTCGTCGGTGTCTGTTCGACCGACGGGACGCGATGGGTAGCATCCTCGGCATGGCCGACACGCCCCGAACCCTGAAGGTGCTGCTCTACAGCGACGACATCGCCACGCGCGACGCCGTCCGTATCGGAGTCGGCAAGCGCCCGGCCAAGGATGTGCAGATCGGCTCGTGGCGTGAGTGCGCGACCGCGGCGGCCGTGATCGAGGCAGCGGACAACGAGGACCTCGACCTGTTGATCCTCGACGGTGAGGCGACGCCGGTAGGCGGGATGGGCCTGGCCAAGCAGCTCAAGAACGAGATCTTCGACTGCCCCCCGATCATCGTGCTCACGGGCCGGCCCTCCGACGGCTGGCTGGCGTCGTGGTCTCAGGCGGACGCCGCGGTGCCGCACCCGATCGACCCGCTCATCCTCAGCTCCACGATCGCCGACGTCGCGCGCCGACACAGCGATCGCGAGCAACTCGCCGCGCCCACCGGCCAGTAGTGATGTCCGGCGCGTCCGCCCGCAGCTGGTCGCGTCTGCTGGGGGCGCTGCTCCAGGGCGGTGACCTCACCGCCGACGACACGTCGTGGGCGATGGACCAGGTGATGTCGGGGCAGGCCTCACCCGCGCAGGTCGCCGGTTTCCTGGTCGCGCTGCGGGCCAAGGGCGAGACTGTCGGCGAGGTCCGGGGCCTCGCCGACACGATGCGGCGTTTCGCCGTGCCGATCAGCGTGCACGGCCCGACCCTGGACATCGTCGGCACCGGCGGTGACGGTGCCCACACCGTCAACATCTCCACCATGGCAGCGATCGTGAGTGCCGGAGCAGGCGCTCGGGTCGTCAAGCACGGGAATCGAGCCTCCTCCTCCTCTTCGGGCGCCGCCGACGTCCTGGAGGCGCTCGGCATCGCCCTGGATCTGCCGGCGGACCGGATCGGACCGATCGCCACCGAGGTCGGCATCACCTTCTGCTTCTCGCAGACCTTCCATCCCTCGATGCGCTACGCGGCGGTCCCTCGACGCGAACTGGGGATCCCGACGGCGTTCAACATCCTCGGACCGCTGACCAACCCGGCCCGGCCTCGGTACTCCGCCGTGGGCGCCGCGGACCCGCGGGTGGCCGATCTGATCGCGGGGGTGTTCGCCGAACGCGGGAGCGCCGCTGCGGTCTTCCGGGGTGACGACGGGCTGGACGAGTTGAGCGTCGCCACCACCTCGAGCGTGCGGTGGGTGCGCGACGGCGAGATCTCCCAGCACCGGGTCGACCCGGCCGAGGTCGGGATCGCACCGGCGGGCGCGGACGCGCTGCGCGGTGGCGATGCCCTGCACAACGCGGGGGTGGTCCGCGAGGTGCTCGCCGGGGCGACCGGGCCCGTGCGGGACGCCGTGGTGCTCAATGCGGGCATCGCGCTGGCCGTCGCCGACGAGGACGGGTCGGGTCGATTCGGCGCGCACGCATCGTTCGGTGAGGCGCTCGGTGCGGGTGTCGCGAGGGCGCGGACCGCCATCGACGACGGTGCGGCCGCCCGATCGCTCGACCAATGGGTGGCGGCGACCCGTCGAGCCTGACTGCCGAGTGAAGGGTCGGGCCAGTCAGGGCACAGCTCAGTCGTCGAGGCCGATGGAGAAGCCGGCCCCGAGGTCACCGCTGGAGTAGGTGCGGAACGCGATGTGGGTCTGCGACTCGCGCATCCCGGGGACCTTGTTGATCTTGTCGGCGATGACATCGGCCAGGTCCTCGTGGCGCGCCACTCGGACGACGGCGATGAGGTCGACGTCGCCGGTCGTGGAGTAGACCTCGCTCACGCCTTCGATCTCCACGACCGCCTCGGCCACCTCCGGAATCCGCTGGATGTCGGCCTTGATCATGACGATGGCGGAGATCACCCGGACAGCTTAGAACTCAGGCCATCGCAGAGGTCTCGAAACCGTTGTCGACGCGGCTCATCAGCGGTTCGAGCTGCTCGCGGACCTCACCGGCGCCGTGCACCGGGCAGCTCCACTCACCCTCGATCCGCACCATCCGCACCTGCGGGGTCTCCAGCCAGCGCAGGATCTTCTCCGTCTCCTCCGGATGGGTCGCCGGTGCGCGCCCGACCGGGCGGGCCACCACCTCGGCGGAGTCGACCAGGGCGTCGATGTAGGGACGCGGGTCGGCACCGGGCGGACTGAGCGTGGTGCCGGCGAGCTTGCCGTAGCGCACGCACACGAACTCCCACCCGCCGACGGCACCTGGGCGTGCCGCCACGACCTCGGGGCTCGCAGTCAACGGCGCCATCCGCTGAGCGCGGTCGGCGGCGCGGACCAGGGCCAGCATCCGGTCGCGCACCGTGGCTGCCTCCTCGAAGCGCTCGCTCTCGCACAATCGGCGCATCCGCTCGTGCAGATCGTCGACCAGCGGCCGGGCATCGCCACCGATGGCCTCCGCCACGCGCGCGGCGACCTGGGCGTAGTCCTGCGGGCTCTGCTGACCCGTGCACGGCGCTCCGCACCGGCCCATCTCGGCGAGCGCGCAGGACGAGGAGGTGGTCGTCGCGGACAACCGCTTCGTGCATTGCCGCAGGGGCACCACCTCGTGCACGGCGGCCGCCGCCATCTCGGCCATCGCGCGCGAGCCGAACGGTCCGGCGTACTCGGCGCCGTCGTCACGCGTCTCGCGCACCACCGAGAGCCGGGGGAAGGTCTCGACGGTGAGCTTCAGCCACACACCCTTCTCCGGGTGGCGCGACCGCCTGTTGAACCGCGGCTTGTGCTCGGCGATCAGCCGCAACTCGCGCACCTGGGCCTCGAGCACCGTGGCGCACACGATCGGGGTGACGCTGGTCGCGAGCCCCACCATCTGCGCCATCCGTGAACGATGCTCGCTCGCCGTGAAGTAGCTGCGGACCCGGCGCTGGATGTCGACGGAGGTGCCGACGTAGAGCACCCGCGCACGGTCGTCCTTGAAGATGTAGACACCCGGCGCCCGGGGCAGGTCGTCGGCCAGGTAGCGCTTACGTCGCTGCTCCGGGCGGACCCGGCTGGTGTAGGACGCGAGCTCCTCCAGGGTGTGCACCCCCAGATTGCCGACCCGCCCGAGCAGGGCGTGCAGCACGTCGACGGTGGCCTGGGCGTCGTGCAACGCGCGGTGGTCGGGGGTGATGGTGGCCCCGAAGAGCTGCGCCAGGGAGCCGAGCTTGCGGTTGGGCACCTCGTCGCGGCTCACCAGCTGGCGCGCGAGGTGGACGGTGTCGAGCACCTGGTGCCCGGGCCAGGGGTGGCCGAGTTCGGCGCAGTTGGCACGCAGGAAGCCGATGTCGAAAGGTGCGTTGTGCGCCACCAGCACGCTGCCGGCCGCGAACTCCAGGAAGGCCGGCAGCGCGGCGGCGATACCCGGTGCGCTAGCGACCATCGAGTCGGTGATGCCGGTGAGCACGGAGATGAATGCCGGGATGGGACCGCCGGGGTTGACCAGCGTCTGGAACTCGCCCAACACCTCGCCGCCGCGCACCTTGACCGCGCCGATCTCGGTGATCCTGTTGGATCGCGGGTTGCCACCGGTCGTCTCGAGGTCGACCACGACGAAGGTGACCCCGGACAGCGGTGTGCCCAGATCGTCGAAGGTCGCCTGGATGGCGTGTGCGGTCGGCATACGACGGACGCTAGGTGGGTGCACCGACACCCACCTGTCCGCCACGCCGTCGGAGGGGGTTGTCGGACCCGGCACCTAGCGTCTGTGCACAGGACGACAGGAAGGAGTCCCGAGATGCACATCGAATGTCGAAGCTGCCCGGCCCGTGACCGGCACTGCGCGGACTGCATGGTGACCGTGCTGCTGCAGATGCCGGTCCCGCGGACGGACGCCCATGATGCCGACGCCGATCTCGCGCCCGACGAGCAGGAGCGCCGTGGGCTGGAGGTGCTGGTGGCGGCCGGTCTGGTCAGCCCGGCCGACGCGTACGCGGCCAGGGCGGTGCGCGAGCCGGGTCGTGCCCTGCGGGTGACGGGCTGAGGCACACCTAGGCTCTCAGGGTGCGGACGATCGGCCGAGGACAGCGCACCCGAGCCACTGAAGGGGGCGCCCGACGGGCAGGGGCGGCGGCGGGCGTGGTGCTGGCCGCGATGCTCCTCGGTGGATGCGACGGTTCGGGGCCGGGCGGCGGGGTGCACACGTCGACCGGGTCCGTTTCCTCCCGGTCCGCCACGTCCTCTACGTCCTCTACGTCCTCTACGTTCTCTACGTTCTCTACGTCTTCCGCTGCGACCGGCACCGTCGTCCTGAGCACCGCCGGCCTGCAGGTCTCCGGGTCGGTCGGGACGACGCAGCTCGCGCAGGTGCTGGCCGAGGCGCGGGTCGCCCGCACGTGGGTCGCCCGCACCTGGCCGACGCAGGTCGCGGCCGCCGGCACCGTCCGGGTGCAGGTCGCCGCGAACGCCGCGCAGTTCGCCCGGCTCCGCGGCGGGGTGCCCGAGAGCGACGACCTGGCCGCGAGCACGACCGCCTCCGGCGACGTCGTCATCGGCCCGGCGGTCATGCAGGGGTTGACCGCGCAGGGTCAGCAGGTCGTCCTCGCTCACGAGATCACCCACGTCGTGCTGCGGCAGACGACGCGCACCGGACTTGCGCGGTGGGTGGTCGAGGGGTCCGCGGAGTACACGGCGTATCGCTGGACCGGGCTGTCGCTCGGGGCGGCGTGCCCCACCCTCGCGGCCGACGTGCGCGCGGACCGACTGCCCGCGGGGCCGCCGCCGGACGCGGCGTTCTCCGGTGGCCAGCAGCAAGGGGCCTACCAGGACGCGCACGCCTACATGAATTTCCTCGTCGACCGGTTCGGCGAGAACGCCTGGAAGCAGTTCGTGCTCGCGACTTCGTCCGGGTCGACGGATGCGTTCGGCGCCGACTTCGACGGAGCCACGACGACGGGTCTACGCGCGGCCTACGCCGCGTTCCTGCGTCACACGGTCGGGTGACCGGCGCGCCGACCGGGCAGCCGTCGAGACGCGGGGGAGAGCACTCATCACCGGCCGTTACTGTCTGCGCTATGTCGCAGAGCACCTCGTCGTCCATGACCATCACCGCGGACCCCGCGGTGGTCCTCGACGTGATCGCCGACTTCGACGATTACCACCAGTGGGCCGAGAACGTCACCCGCGCACAGGTGCTGACGCAGGACTCCGACGGGTGGGCACGCACCGTGCGGTTCGAGCTGGACGCCGGGGTGCTGCGCGACACCTACGTGCTGGCCTACGACTGGGACATCCTGGAGGACGGCACCGGCACGGTCAGCTGGGAGCTGGTCGAGTCCACGGTGATCCGCGCGCTCGATGGCAGCTACCAGCTGGAGCCCGCGGGCGACCGCACCCAGGTGACCTACCAACTGTGCGTCGACGTCAACATCCCGGTGGTCGCCGTGCTGCGCCGAAAGGCGGAGAAGAGCATCATCGACCAGGCACTGCGCGGGCTGAAGCAGCGCTGCGAGAGCTGATGGGTGCGCAGTGCGTGCTCGTCGCCGGTCCCGGCGGCACGGGGTGCTCGACCTATGCCGCAACGCTCGCCCGCGCGTACGCCGACCGCGGCCGATCCGTGCTGCTGCTCGGCACCGACCCGTACGACGACGCGACGAGCCTGGTCGACGCCCCGGCGGACGGCCCGCTGCGGACCGCGGACCCGCGGGACGCCGATGACGCGGACGGCACGATGGCGCCGCTGCTCGACATGGTCGGCCTGGACCCCAGGCTCGCGGCGGAGGTCGCCCGCCTGACCGAGGCCGCGACCGTGCGCCTGCTCTGGGTGATCGGTGCCGAGCGGTCACCCGGCGAGGTCGTCGTGGTCGATGCCGGCCCTCGTGCCGTGGACCTGGTGCGCCTGGCCGGGGCGGTGCCGTGGATCCTGCAACGTCTGGCACCGGCACAGCGGGGGTGGCTCACGACATCCCGACCACTCCTCGCGGCTGCGCTGGGATCGCGATGGCCGGGCGAGCAGGTCACCGATCAGGTCCGGGCCGCCCTCGTGCACGCGTCCGCGGCGCGCGAGGTGCTCATCGGCGAGGGCAGCACGGCCGTCGTGATCGCCGGATCGGCGCCGTCGGCGAAGGTGCGCCGCGTCGTGGCCGGCATGGCGCTCGGCGGGGCCCCGGTGAACGCGGTCGTCGGCGGACCGCGCAGCGGCCCGCACGATCCGCCACGGTGGCGCACGGGACGTGGAGTCCCCGATCAGCTCGGCGCGCTGGACGACCAGGCACGCACGGGCCGGCTCGCCGGGATCTCCTGGGAGCACGACGGTGCGGACTACGTCTGGCGAATGCCCCTCCCCGGTGTCCGCTTCCGCGAGCTGCGCCTGTCCATGATGCAGGACGATCTCGTGCTGCAGACCCAGGGCCACCGCAGCGTCCTCACCATGCCCACGGCCCTGCGCCGATGCCGACCGGTGGACGCTCGGCTGCACGACGGCATCCTGACGGTGCGCTTCTCACCCGTGCGGCAGGATGAGGCCCGTGACCAGGGATGACGACACGCCCGCCGGGCAGCGGGAGCCTGCCGACCATGACCATCGGGCCGACGACGGCGGGGAGGCGGCCGACGCCCTGGTGGCCGAAGCGACACGCCTCGCCGACGCCTTCACCTCGTGGGTGGGCGGGGTAGGCGGCACCGGCGACGCAGGCGATCGGGACGAATCCGAGCCTGTTGCAGAGGAGCCGGAAGAGGACTTCCCGCCGCAGCCGGTCGGCGACGAACCTGCGGCCGATGGCACCGCTGCACCCAACTCGATGGCCTGCGACTGTGGACGGACCGCCGGTCTGGACGCGATCTGCCGGGTGTGTCCGGTGTGCCGAATCGCGTCGTACATGCAGACCGTGCGGCCCGAGGTCCTGGTGCGCGTCGCCGATGTGCTCGCGATGGTGGCGGGGAGTCTGCAGATGATCGCCGCGGACCGCGGCTCCGATCCGGCGGCCTCGCCCTCGAAGGCATCCACGAACGACCCCGAGGACGGGGCCGGTCGACCGGACCCGCGCCCGGCCGACACCGGGATCCCGATCCCGGTGCGTGGCGATGACGACCCCACCGCACCCGAGAGGCACTGACATGGTCACCAGCATCGGCATCGACGTCGGCGGGACGAAGATCGCCGCCGGGCGCGTGGACGAGAAGGGCAGCATCGTCGCGCGTGCCCGCCGTTCCACGCCTGCGCAGTCGCCGGATGCGATCGCGACGGCGATCGCGGAACTCATCGCCGAGCTGCACACCGACGACGTCGTGGCAGTGGGCGTCGCGTGCGCCGGTTACATCGACCGCGCCGGCACCACCGTGCTCTTCTCCCCGAACCTGGCCTGGCGCGACGAACCGCTCAAGGAACGGGTCGCGACCAACACTGACCTGCCGGTCATCATCGAGAACGACGCCAACGCGGCGGCGTACGGCGAGTTCGTGCACGGCGCCGGTCGCGACCTCGGCCACATGGTGATGGTGACCGTGGGCACTGGCGTCGGCGGCGGAATCGTGAGTAACGGCAAGCTGTTCCGAGGCGCGTACGGCATCGGTGGCGAACTCGGACACATGCTGCTGGTGCCCGGCGGCCGGTTGTGCGGGTGCGGCAACCGGGGCTGCGTCGAGGCGTATGGCAGCGGCACCGCACTTACCCGGGACGCGCGCGAGCTGGTGCGCAGCGGTGCCCAGTTCGGCCGTCGACTGACCGACCTGTGCGACGGCGACGCCGACAAGCTGACCGGCGCGATGGTGACCACCGCGGCCCTCGAAGGGGACGTCGCCTCGATCGACCTGCTCGCGCAGGTCGGCAACTGGCTGGGTGAGGCCACCTCCTCGATGGCGTCGCTGCTGGACCCGGAGGGTTTTGTGATCGGCGGAGGCGTCGCCGACGCCGGTGAGCTGCTGATCGACCCGATGCGCAGCGCGTACGGACGCTCACTCACCGGGCGCGGCTACCGGCCCGTGGCGTCGTTCGTGCGGGCGGAGCTGGGCAACGACGCAGGGGTGATCGGCGTCGCGGCGCTGGCCGTGAACCCGGGCGACCGGTGAGCGCCGGACCCGTGGGCCCGCGCCCCGGGCACGGCGAGGACCCCCACGATCCAGGGATCTCCGACGAGTTCGCCCAGGACGAGTTCGCCGTCGGGATCGACATCGGCGGCACCAAGGTCTCCGGCGGCCTGGTGTCGGCAGACGGCACGGTGCAGCAACGCGCCCGACGTGACACCCCGCACCGCTCGACGTCCCCTCGCGTCGTCGAGAACGTCATCGTGGAGGTCGTCGAGGAGTTGCTGGACGCCCACCACGGATCGGCGCCGGTCGCGGTCGGGGTGGGCGCTGCCGGGTTCGTGACGGCCGACCGGGCGACGGTGGTCTTCGCGCCGCACCTGTCCTGGCGGCACGAGCCGTTGCGCGACGCCCTGAGCAGTCGACTCAGCGTGCCGGTCTTCATCGACAACGACGCGAACGCCGCGTGCTGGGCCGAGTGGCGCTTCGGTGCGGCCCGCGACCGGTCGCACGTCGTGATGGTCAACCTCGGCACCGGCATCGGCGGCGCGGTGATCGCCCAGGGGGCGGTCCAGCGCGGGGAGTTCGGGATCGCCGGCGAGTTCGGCCACATGCAGATGGTGCCGGGAGGGCACCGCTGCGAGTGCGGCAACCGGGGGTGCTGGGAGCAGTACGCCAGTGGCAACGCGCTGGTCCGTGAGGCGCGTTCGCTGATCGCCGCGGGCTCGCCGCTCGCGGCCGATCTGGCCGAGCGCGTGGGGGAGGACCCTCGCGCGCTCACCGGTCCGATGATCACGCAGGCCGCACAGGGCGGGGACGCGACAGCAGCCGAGCTGCTCGCCGAGGTAGGCACCTGGCTCGGAGTGGGCCTGGCCAACCTCGCGAACGCGTTCGACCCCGGGCTCTTCGTGATCGGCGGCGGCGTCAGCGCGGCGGGGGACCTGCTCCTGGATCCCGCGCGTGCGGCGTTCGCGCGGTCGCTGACCGGCCGGGGGTACCGCCCGCGGGCGGACATCGTGCAGGCCGAACTGGGCAACGAGGCGGGTCTGATCGGCGCCGCCGACCTCGCCCGCCTGGGCGACGAGGATGACTGAGCGTCCGGGACCCCGCGACGCCCACACGGTGCGCGTCGCGTCGTACAACGTGCGCGCGTTCAAGGACGACCGTGAGGCGTTGGCGGAGGTGGTGCGTCGGATCGATCCCGACGTCTTGCTGCTGCAGGAGGCGCCGAGGCATCCCGGGTCGGGTCATCGGGTGGCGGCGTTCGCCGAACAGGTGGGACTGACCTGGGCCGACGGACGGCGCGGTCGGATGAGCACCACCTTGCTGAGCTCGCTGCGGCTCGACCTGCTCTCCTGCGAGCACCGCAACCTGCCGGTCGGGCGGCGTGAGGAGCCGCGGGGGTACGCCGTGGCGCGCCTGCGCCTGCCCGGTCATCTCCCGTTCACGGCGGTGAGCGTGCATCTCAGCCTTCGGTCGGCACAGCGTGGGCCGCACGTGCAGCAGATCCTGCGCGACATCGACGCGATCGGAGCTCCGGCCGCAGTGCTCGGCGGTGACCTCAACGAGACGTACGGCGAGGGCGCCTGGCGCGACCTGGCCGTGCGGATGCGTGAGGTGACCGGCGACGTCCTCACCAGCCCGTCGGGGACCCCCGGCAAGACGATCGACGGACTGCTTATCTCCGGTCCCGTGGGCGCGACGGTGCCCCGGCTGGATCTGGACCCGCTGCAGCTGCGGATGACCACCGATCACCGGCCGGTCTACGTGGACATGGACCTCACCGCCCTGGCAGACCCCGCGACGCCCTGAACGCAGCTTCGGGCCCCGCCGAAGTATTCGGGGGAGCGCAGCGGAGAACGATGTGCCGGGTGACTAGAGTCTGGCGCCGTCGTCGAAGGGGTCCTGGTCGTCGCGGCTGTTGGGTTGCCTCAGCACCAGCAACACGACCCCGAGGATGCAGACGAGGCACGCCAGCACCCACCAGATGGGCTGGCAGTCGCGCTCGAAGGCGAAGAGGTAGATCAGCCAGAGCGGCCCGCCGACCAGCGAGGCCCAGATGGCCCAGAACTGCACGTCGTCGCGGGGCAGCGGCGCGGGGGGTGGGGGCTCGTAGGTGCCGTCGTCCTCCAGGATGTCGTTGGCCGCGCCGGAGTCCGGCACCCGCCACTGCACGGGCAGAGCGGGGGATGCGGGCGGTTGCGGTTCGGGCTCCTCGACCTCGGGTTCGGCCAGGGCGTCCGGATCGACGGTCCCGGACAACTGCGCGACGATCTCAGCGAACCGCGCGTCGTAATCGGTCTGCTCGTCGTGGCTCTCGCTGCCGGGTGCGCTCATAGGTCCGCAACTCTCGTGATGAAGTCGACGCAACGATCCTCGATGAGGCCGGCGTCGTTGTCCAGGGTCGCGACGTGATAGCTGTCGTGCAGCACCACATCGGTGACGTCCTCGCTGGAGATGCGGGACAGGAACAGTTCCGAACACGCCGGGGGCACGACGTGATCTTGCGGTGAGTGGAAGAGGATCACCGGCTGCGTGATCTGCGGCAGGTCGCGGGTCACCTGCTCCCACATCCGCATCTGCGAGCGCAACGCCTTGAGCGGCGTACGCGCGTACCCCACCTCGGCGACGCCCGGTTTCTTGATGTCGCCGCTGATGGCCGCGACCGAGGGCACCAGGTGCTGCAGCGCGGGTACGGCGAGCAGTCGTCTGTCTTTCATGACGTACGCCGGGTTGATGAGCATCAGCCCGGTCACGTCGTTCTGGTGGGTCTCCGCGACCAGGGTCGCGAGGGTGCCGCCCATCGACAGACCCACGACGAAGACCTGGTCGCAGGTGGCGGCCAGCTCGGCGTGCGCCGCGTCGACCTCGGCGAACCAGTCGGTCCACCGCGTCCTGTTCAGCTCCTGCCACGTGGTGCCGTGCCCGGGGAGGCGCGGCAGGCGCACCGAGAAGCCTTCGGTGGCGAAGCGTTCGGCGAGGGACCGCATGCTCTGCGGCGTCCCGGTGAAGCCGTGGCACACCAGCACGCCCACCGCCCCGGCGTCGTGGGTGAACGGCTCCGCGCCGGGGACGATCTGCATCGGGTAATCCTTCCACTTCGCCCGTCGGGGTGTGGTGGGTGCCGTATTGTGCGAGGCGCCGATCTTGCGATGAAGGAGCCCAGCGAAGGTGTTCTACTGGTTGCTGAAGTGGGTCCTTGTCGGACCGCTTCTGAAGAGTGTCTTCCGACCCTCCGTGGAAGGCGTTCACCACGTCCCCGACGAGGGGGCCGCGATCCTGGCGAGCAACCACCTGTCGTACGCCGACTGGCTGTTCATGCCGCTCTCGCTTCCCCGGCGGGTGACCTTCGTGGCGAAGGCCGAGTACTTCACCGGCACCGGCGTGAAGGGCACCCTGCAGCGCTGGTTCTTCACCGGTGCGGGTCAGGTGCCCATCGACCGCAGCAGCGGCAGCGCCGCGGCCGGAGCGATCTCCACCGGCCTGAAGATCCTGGCGAACGGCGACCTCTTCGGCATCTATCCCGAGGGCACCCGCTCACCCGACGGGCGTCTCTACAAGGGCAAGACCGGCGTCGCACGGATGGTGCTGGAGGCCAAGGTCCCGCTGATCCCGGTGGCCGTGATCGGCACCGACGAGGTCGCGCCTCCCGGCAAGATCTTCGGGCGGATGGCCCACCCGCACGTGCGGTTCGGCCAGCCCATGGACTTCTCCCGCTACGAGGGCATGGAGGACGACCGCTTCATCCTGCGCTCGATCACCGACGAGATCATGTACGAGTTGATGCTGCTGTCGGGCCAGGAGTACGTCGACGTCTACGCCTCGTCGTTGAAGGACCGGGTCACCCAGCGGGCCAAGGGCATCGGCGAGGGTGCCGCCGCCCTGGCGAGCACGGCGGCCCACAAGCTCGTGCCGGGCTCCGAGGGGCGGGCCGCAGGGGAGCACGCCGAGATGAGCACCGTGCCGAGCGAGGACGTCGAGACGGCGACCAGCTGAAACGCCCCTGACCCTCAGCTTCCGGGGGTACGGTCCGGGCGGGGCGATCAGACCCCTGCGATGCGAGGAGCGTGCAATGGCTTTCGGTCGACGTGATGGTGCACCACTGCCCGGTGCCACTCAGGCGGGTCCCCCGGCAGCCGGACCGCAGATCCCCGCTGCTGCCAGCAATCGGGTCCAACGTCTCGCGGCCCGGGAGCAGAGCGACAGGTCCGCGTTCACCTCGGACCTGTCGGTCAACGAGTTCGTCCTCGTGCACAAGCTCGGCTTCGAGCCGCTCGGCTACGTCATGGGCACCTCGATCTACCACATCGGCTACCAGTTCCAGAACTGGGGACAGTCGATGGAGTTGGAGGTGCTGTCGGCGGCGATGTACCACGCGCGGTCCCTCGCGCTCGATCGGATGCGCAGCGAGGCGCACGCGTTGGGCGCCGACGGGATCGTCGGCGTCGATCTGCAGATCCAGCGGTACGCGTGGGCGACCGACGAGCTGGAGTTCATCGCCCAGGGCACGGCCATCCGGGCGCGCGAGCCCAACCCGGCGTACAAGCTGCGCGACGGGGGCCCGTTCACCTCGGACCTGTCGGGTCAGGACTTCTACACGCTGGTGCGAGCAGGACATTTCCCCAGGGCCTTCGTCTTCGGCGCCTGCGTCTACCACGTGGCGCACCAGAGCATCCGCCAGTCGATGCGGATGGCCGGGCGCAACATGGAGATGCCGCAGTTCACCGAGGCCGCCTACACCGCGCGCGAGCTGGCCATGACGCGGATGGAGGACGAGGCCAACCGCTTCGGGGCCGACGGGATCGTGGGCGTCAACACCCAGGTCAGCGGACACGTGTGGGGTGCGCACGCCTCGGAGTTCCTGGCCGTCGGCACCGGCGTCACCAGTTCCCCGGAGAGCGGCATCCCCGACCCCACGATGACCCTGTCGCTGGAGTGACATGGGTTTCCTGAGCCGTCGCGGTCGAGATCTGACCCCGCCTCCACCGGCGTACGGCCCTACGGTCCCGCGGCCGTTCTCGGAGTTGCTGGGGAACGCGCCCAGCAGCGCGTTGGAGACGCTGGCGCGTCACGCGCGCGTGTCGGATGCCGCACGCGAACGGATCCTGCGTCTCGACACGCAGACGCTCCAGGCGCAGCAGTACCTGGCCGCTCGCGGGATCACCGGGCGGGACGCGTTCGAGGTGGTCCAGATCCGCGACGACTTCGGGCCGTCGGCCGTGCACGCCTACCTCGGGCTTCCTCCGACGACGGCGGATACTGCAGTGCTGCAGGACGGCCGGACCGGGGCGGACCTCCTGATCGAGGAGTTGGACCTGCTGTTGGAGGCGGTCCGCGGCCTGCTGGACAGGGCCGGCGAGGTCGGCCAGACCCAGGTGCGCGCCAATCACCGTTTCCTCGAGGAGAAGTACGGCGAGCGCGACCCGGGACTGGAGCTGTGAATCCGCCGGTCGGGGCGCCGTTATTCTTGATCGGTGAGCATCATCAGTCCCACCCTGTCCGCCGCGGCGTCCCACGAGCCCTCGTCCCTGCCGCAGTGGGCCGACCTTCCCGCCGCGCAGCAGCCGCAGTGGCCCGACCAGGACGCCCTGGCGGCCGCTCGGGCCGAGCTGGCTGCCGCGCCCCCGCTGGTGTTCGCCGGTGAGTGCGACGTGCTGCGGCAGCGGCTGGCCGCGGCCTCCCGCGGCGAGGCGTTCCTGCTGCAGGGCGGCGACTGCGCCGAGATGTTCTCCGCCGCGACGGCCGACGGCATCCGCGACCGGATCAAGACGATCCTGCAGATGGCCGCGGTCCTCACCTACGGCGCCAGCACCCCCGTCATCAAGGTGGGTCGGATCGCCGGTCAGTACGCCAAACCGCGCAGCAGCGTCAGCGAGACCCGCGGCGACGTGACGCTGCCGGCGTACCGGGGCGACATGGTCAACGACTTCGCATTCACGCAGGAGTCCCGCACGCCGGACCCGCGGCGCCTGGTGCAGGCGTACCACACGAGCGCGTCCACGCTGAACCTCGTGCGGGCGTTCACCCAGGGCGGTTTCGCCGATCTGCGGCACGTGCACGAGTGGAACCGCGGCTTCATCGCCAACAGCGCCTACGCGCGCTACGAGAGCATCGCCTCCGACATCGACCGCGCGATGAAGTTCATGGCCGCGTGCGGCGCCGACTTCGACGCGCTGCGCGCCGTGGAGTTCTTCGCCAGCCACGAAGCGCTGCTGCTGGACTACGAGAAGCCGCTCACCCGTATCGACAGCCGCACCGGCAACCCGTACGCCGTGTCCGGGCACTTCCTGTGGGTCGGCGAACGCACCCGCCAGCTGGACGGTGCGCATCTGGACTTCGTCTCCCGCATCCACAACCCGATCGGCATGAAGGTCGGACCGACCGCCGACCCCGACGAGCTGATGCGGGTCATCGACAAGCTCGACCCCGAGCGCGAGCCCGGCCGACTCACCTTCATCACCCGGATGGGCGCGGGCAAGATCCACGACGCGCTGCCGCGGATCGTGGAGCGGGTGACCTCCGAGGGCGCCAAGGTCGTCTGGGTCTGCGACCCGATGCACGGCAACACCTTCGAGTCCTCGACCGGCTACAAGACCCGGGAGTTCGACGACATCATCGCGGAGGTGCAGGGATTCTTCGAGGTGCATCAGGGCCTTGGCACCATCCCCGGCGGCATCCACGTCGAGCTCACCGGCACCGACGTCACCGAATGCCTCGGCGGGTCCGAGAAGATCCTGGCCGGTGACCTGGAGAAGCGCTACGAGACGGCGTGTGACCCGCGGCTGAACCACCAGCAGAGCCTGGAGCTGGCGTTCCTCGTGGCGCAGATGCTGAGCGCCCGCGCCGAAGGGCTCACACGACCGACAGTGTGACGGTGCTGCCCTTGCGCACCCTGGTGCCCGGCGAGGGGTCGCTCGCCCGGACGTCGTTGAACAACCCGCCGAAGAATCGGTTGATCGTGACCTTGAGCCCGAGCGCCTCCAGCGCGGCCTTCGCCTTCTGACTGGTCTGGCCGGTCACGTCGGGGACGGTGATCAGCTCCGGGCCCTTGGAGATGACGAGGGAGACGCTGTCACCGCGGTAGCCGGTGCCGGTCGAGGGAGTCTGGCTGATGACGTCTCCCTGGGCGACGGTGTCGCTGAACTGCTGGGTGCCCTGCTGCACGGTGAAGCCGAGCCCGTTCAGCGTGCTCGTGGCGTCGCTGCCGGAGACGCCGACGACGTTCGGGATCGCGATGGGCTCCCGGCCCTTGCTGACCACCAGGGCGACCTGGGTGCCTCGCTTGAGTGAGGCACCCGCTGCTGGATTCGAGCTGATCACCCTTCCGGCCGGCACCGTCTCGCTGTAGCCGTCGCCCACCGTGCCGAGCGCAAGGTGGGCCGCGGTGAGCGCAGCCTGGGCCTGCGCCTGGGTGTTCCCGACGAGCGTGGGCACCTCGTGCCGTTCGGGCCCGCGGGACACCTGAAGCGTGACCGAGCCGATCCGGCGTACCTGCGATCCCGCGCCCGGCTCGCTCGCGACCACCGCGCCCTTGGGGACTGATTCGCTGTAGACCTCGCGCACCGCGCTGTCCAGGTGGTGGGCGTGCAACGCGGCGAGCGCTGCGCCCTGCTGACGACCGACGACGTCGGGCACCTTCTCCTCGCCGAGCGGGCCGGCGGTGAAGAGCCAGCCGCCCGCCACGATGAGCGCGAGCACCAGGACGCCGACCACGGCGAGGACGAAGGGTCGAGCACCCCGTCGGCGCGACGTGCCCGAGAGCGCCGCCGGCGAGCCGTCGTACCTGCCGAGCGCGTGGGTGCTGTCGGTGCCGAGCCGTGAGGTGTGGGCGACCTGAGGGTCCGACCCGTCGCCCCTCGCGGCCGGCAACGCATCGAGCTGGTCGGGGCTCAGACTGCGCTGGGCGGCCTGCAGGTGCTCCAGCATCTCCGCCGCGTCCGCCGGGCGCTCGTCGGGGTCGGTCGCCGTCGCGTGGGCGATGAACTCGTCCAGCACCGGCGGGACGGTGGGCACGACCGCCCCCGCGCGGGGGACCGTGCCGTGCACGTGCTGGTAGGCGACGTGGATGGGGGAGTCGCCCGGGAACGCCTTCGCGCCGGTCAGCATCTCGTAGACCAGCAGGCCGACCGTGTAGACGTCGGAGCGTTCGCTCGCCGTGCCGGTCTCGACCTGCTCGGGCGCCAGGTACGCCGCCGTACCGAACATCACGCTGGCGTCCGTGCTGAACGTGTGGGTCGTCACTGCTCGGGCGAGGCCGAAGTCGACCACCTTGACCGTGCCGTCGTCGCGCAGCAGGACGTTCTCGGGCTTGATGTCGCGGTGCACGATGCCGGCGCGGTGGGCGACGGCGATCGCCGCGAGGATGCCGCCTGCGATGTCGAGGGTGCGGCGGGCCGACAGGGGCGCAGAGGCGCGCAGCAGTTCGCGCAGCGTGGTGCCCTCCACCAGCTCCATCGCGATGAAGACGTACTGCTCGTCCTGGCCCTGGTCGGTGACGGCCACGATGTTGGGGTGCGACAGCCGGGCGGCGGACCGCGCCTCGCGACGGAACCGCTCGACGAACGCCTCATCACGGGCCAGATCTGGGCGCATGATCTTCAGGGCGACGTGCCGGTCCAGTCGCTCGTCGAGGGCGACGTAGACGGACCCCATCCCCCGTCGGCGAGGTGGTGCAGCACCTGGTACCGCCCGTCGACGCGGCGGCCGACGAGAGACGGCGATGCGGTGGGCGGCACCGTCGCAGTCTACGAAGCGACCATGTGGGTCATCGGGAGGCGCGGCGCATGGGAAACTGGCGCCATGGCTGATCTGGAGGACCTGGTGGGGGAGTGGCTCTCGGTGCCGGAGGTGGCCGAGGCGATCGGGCTGCGCCAGCGACAGGTGCGCAAGATGATCACCGACGGCGAGTTGCTCTCGCACCGCGTCGGCCCCAACGCCGCGATCGGCGTGCCTGCGGCGTTCGTCCGGGACGGGGAGATCCTGCCCTCGCTGCAGGGCACGGTCACGGTCCTGCGCGACGCGCGCCTGCCGGATGAGGAGGCGCTGGAGTGGCTGTTCACCCCGGACGAGACGCTTCCGCTGCCGGGGGCGCCCATCCACATGCTGCTGGCGGGTCGCAAGGCCGAGATCCGCAAGCGCGCGAGCGAACTGGCTTTCTGACCCGCCCCGGTCAGGAGTCGCGCGCTGTCGCGACGTCGATCAGATCGTGCAGGACCACGGCGGACTCGTCGTCGAGCACGGCACCGCGCAACTGCTCCCGCGCGACGAGCACCCGCTCCTGGATCATTCCTTCGACCCGGTCGACCGCACCCGAGCGTTTGCACAGGTCGCGCAGCCACGCCACCTGCTCCTCGTCCAGGTCCGGCGACCCGAAGAGCGCCGTGAACCGGCTCAGATCCGCCGGGGCGACGTCATCGAGCGCGAAGGCGACGAGCGCCGTGCGCTTGCCCTCGAGCAGGTCGTCCCCGGCCGGTTTGCCCGTCTGCTCGGGGTCGCCGAAGACCCCGAGCAGGTCGTCGCGCAGCTGGAAGGCGTCGCCGAGGGCCGTTCCGTACGCCGCGAGCGCCGAGCGCGTCGAGGCGTCGACCCCGGCGCAGTCGGCTCCGATCAGCAGCGGTTGGACCACGGTGTAGTTGGCGCTCTTGTAACGAACGACGCGAAGCGCTTCCTCAATCCGCTGATCGGTGGTGAGCGTCGCCCAGTCGCGCACCGAGTCGAGCACGTCGAGGAACTGGCCGCCCATCAGCTGCGTACGCATCGCGCCGAACTGGTCCCGGCCGCGGGCGAGCTCGGCGTGCGGCAGACCGCTGCCCACGAACAGCTCATCGGTCCACACCAGGCACAGGTCCCCGGCGAGGATGGCCCCGGCGTTGCCGAAGTCCTCGCCGTCGCCCTCCCAGCCCTCGCGGGCGTGGCGCGCGGCGAGGCGGCGGTGCGCGGTCGGCATACCCCGTCGCGTGTCGGAATGGTCCATCACGTCGTCGTGGATGAGTGCCGCCGCCTGGAACATCTCCATCGACGTGGCGACCTGGACCAGGGCGTCGCTGTCGCGCCCGCCGGCCGCGCGGTAGCCCCAGTAGAGGAATGCCGCGCGCAGTCGCTTGCCTCCGCGCAGGAGCTGGAAGATCCCGTCGGACAACTCGGCGACGTCGGGTCCGAGCGGCGCGAGCACGTCGCGCTGACGCGCCTGCGCGGTGTCGAGCACCGCCTGCACCCGGACGCGCAGATCCGCGACATCCAACGGGTCCGGCACGGGCTGTCCTTCCGGTGGATCTTGCGGGCTGTTGTCCCGCAGCGTAGTTGGCGCACGCACCTCTATCATCGTCGCATGTCAGAGGCCGTTCCCGGACGCTTACCCCCTCGGCCCGGCGAGCATGCGCGCCGGACCGTCGGCGCGCGCGTGAGCATCCCCGATCTGCTGTCCGCCGGGCCGCCCAGCTTCAGCTTCGAGTTCATGCCGCCCCGCGACGAGGCGGGCGAGGCCGTGTTGTGGGAGTCGATCCGCAGGCTGGAGCAGGTGCGCCCGTCGTTCGTGTCGGTCACCTACGGCGCGGGGGGTTCGACCCGCGACGGCACCGTGCGGGTGACCGGCCGCATCCAGCGGGAGACCACCCTCACGACGATGGCGCACCTGACCTGTGTCGGGTCCTCGCTGGCATCGCTGCGGCAGGTGGTCGGGGAGTACGCCGACGCCGGCATCCGCAACATCCTGGCGCTGCGCGGTGATCCCGCCGGCGGCCTCGGCACCCCGTGGACCGCGCACCCGGAGGGCCTGGACCACGCGGATCAGCTCGTCGGCCTCATCGGATCGCTCGGCTCGTTCACGGTGGGTGTCGCGGCCTTTCCTGACAAGCACCCGGAGTCGCACAGCCTCGAGGACGACGCCGACGCGCTGGTGCGCAAGGCCGACGCCGGCGCGTCGTTCGCCATCACCCAGATGGTCACCGACGTGGATGCCTATCTGCGGCTGCGCGACCTCGTCGCCGCGCGCGGGCGGGATCTACCGATCGTGCCGGGCCTGATGCCCGTGACCTACGCGAGCCAGTTGGAGCGGATGACCAAGCTCAACGGTCAGCCGCTCGCGGCCGACGTCGTACGCCGGATCGAGCAGGTCGCGCACGACAAGGAAGCAGTGCGACGGGTCGGTGTGGCGATCTGCACCGAGCACGCCGACCGGTTGCTCGACGAGGGCGCGCCGGGCATCCACTTCATCACGATGAACCGGTCGACCGCGACGCTGGAGGTCTATCGCAACCTGGCGTCGGGCAGGAGCGCCGTGCCGGTCGGCGTCGTCTCGGGCTAGGGCCCCGCCCGGCACGTCGGCGGGCATTGCTGCTGTCGGTGACACGGCATAGAGTCGTCGAACATACGTTCGATACGACGAAGCGAGGCCGTCATGCCCAGCACATCGACCATGCCCATCACCCCCGACGCCCCCACCCTCTCCCGCCCTGCGCGAAGTCCCGCGCCGCGCAGTGTCCCGCCTGCCGCCCACAGCGCCGGCGGAGCGTCGTCGGTGGCGGTGCTGGAGCTCGTCGACCGCGCACGCGAGGCACTCCTGGAGGCGTGCCACAGCAACGGCACCACCGAGCGCTACGCGCTGGCCCAGCTCGGCGCGCTGCGAGCGGCCACCGCCCTGGTGGCGAACCGGATCTCGACGCGACGGGGGTCGGCCCGCCGCGACGTGTGGACCACGCTCGTCGCCGGCGTCCCGGAGCTCACCGAATGGGCTGAGTTCTTCGCCGTCACCAGTGCGCGGGGGAGCGAACGCGGAGCGCGGGCGGGCACATCTGACGGCCCGGGAGGCCGACGATCTGGTGCGTCAGGCGGAGATGTTCCTGGAGCTGGTCCTGTCCCGGCTGGGGCTGCCGATGTACACACCCCTTCCGGGGTACGTCAGCCCGCTCCGACGGCCGTAGGATGAGGAGGAAAAGGTGTCCCGCCCCATTCGCAGACGCATGTGGGATGCGACACTTATTCTTGGGTCCATGGTCCGCGATGGCCCTTCGCGAACTTCTTGCCCATGACGAATCGTCGGGAGGTCACCGTGCCGCTCTCCGAGCGCGAGCAGCGTCTGCTCGAACAGATGGAAGAGGCGTTGAGCGCCGATGATCCCAAGTTCGCGTCGCATATGGTGGCCGACCCTGCTCGGGCCCGTGCCCGACGGCGACTCGCCCTGGGCGCGGTCCTGTTGGTCGTCGGTGTCGCCACCCTCGTGGCCGGCATCCTCATCCGAGTGGTCCCGGTGGGTGCGCTCGGTTTCGCGGTGATGGTGGGTGCCGCCGCGTACGCAGTGAGCCCGACCGGCCCCGGTGGACCCTCGCTCGGATCGGTGCAGCCCGATGGCGGGGTGCAGCGGCTGAACCGGCGTCGTCGGCGCCGGTCCGCAGGGCGCGGCAACGGACCACAGGGCGGCTTCATGCAACGGGTCGAGCAGCGGTGGGAACGCCGTCGAGGCGGCTCCGGCTGGTAGGACGCCCTCCCCGCATCAGCGGGTGAGCAGCAGGCCGCACACCCACAGCACGGCGATTGCCGTAGCTGTCGACAGTTCGATCCCCACGCTCATCAAAACCGCCCGCACGGCGGCCGCCGTGGCTCGCCGCGCAGCGACGGCATCCCGTAGACGGGCGTGCTCGGCCACGTAGACCCCGATTACGAAGCCCAGCGCGAGTCCGACGTACGGGATCACGAAGAACCCCACGATGGCACACACGGTCCCGACCAGCGTGGTGGCCCGGGGGACACCGGCGGAGCTGAGGCGCCGACCGGGCAGCAGGTACTTGCACGTCCAGCCGACCAGCGCGAGCACGACGCTCCCCCCGAAGATCGACCATGCCGTGGCTCCGCAGGTCGTCGCCGACCAGAGCAGCACGCCCGCCACGCACAGCAGCGTCCCCGGCAACACCGGGATCAGCACCCCGAGCGTCCCGACGACGATCAGCACCGCGGCGAGGACGGTGGCGGTCTGCATGACGTGCCTTTCTCATCGGACATGACGACGCCCGCCCCGCGGATGCGGAGCGGGCGTGTCGGTGGCCGGGGACGGTGACCGTCCCGCGGCCGATCAGACCTGCGGTGTCGAGGGGGTCTCGTCGAGACGCTCGGTCTCGTCGACGACCTCGAGGGCGACGGCGCGCAACTTGTCGATGTGCTCACGACCGTGGTGCGCGCAGAAGAGCAACTCGTGGTCTTCGGCGAGGCGTGCACGGATGAAGGCCTGGGCGCCGCACCGGTCACACCGGTCGGCCGCTGTCAGAGTCGGGGCGAAGGCTGTTGCCATGGTCGTTCATCCTTTCGTCGGGACGCCTGTGGGCGCCTACGGCGGTTGGCCCACGTGGGCCGCGTACCTAGGACGTCATTCGAAGCCGAGATGTTCCCGGATCGGGTTTCGCCTTTCGACACGATCAACAGTCAAGCATGCAATGCCATTCCCCAGTGGTAGCTGACCCGCGTGTGGTGCGCATCACCTGTCACCGGGCCGGGATAGCCTGCCCGCCAGTAGCTCTCGACGAGCAGATTCCAAGGACACGAGACCGCGGCGCGACCGCGGGCGGAGGAGTGGCGGGTGGCAGGCAGTAAGCAGGGCGTGGACCGGGCCGGTGACTATTCGGCGCGGCACCTGCAGGTCCTCGAGGGTCTGGAGGCGGTCCGCAAGCGGCCGGGCATGTACATCGGCTCCACCGATTCGCGCGGCCTCATGCACTGCCTGTGGGAGATCATCGACAATTCGGTCGACGAGGTGCTGAACGGGCACGGCGACCGCATCGACGTGGTGCTGCACCAGGACGGGTCCGTGCAGGTCGTCGACCGGGGCCGCGGTATCCCCGTCGACGCCGAACCGCGCACCGGGTTGTCCGGCGTCGAGGTCGTGATGACCAAGCTGCACGCGGGCGGCAAGTTCGGCGGCAGCTCCTACACCGCCACCGGCGGACTGCACGGCGTCGGTGCGTCGGTCGTCAACGCGCTGTCCAGCAGGCTGGACATCGAGATCGACCGTGACGGCAAGACCCACGCGATGAGCTTCCGGCGCGGTGAGCCCGGTGTCTTCGACGACAAAGCGGGCACCGGTCCGGGCAGCCCGTTCACGCCGTTCGTCGACCGCAGCGAGCTGCGGGTGGTGGGCAAGGTCAAGCGGGGCGTGACCGGCACCCGGATCCGCTACTGGGCCGACCATCAGGTGTTCCCCAAGGACACCCACTTCGACGACACGGTGCTCGCGGCGCGCGCACGGCAGACCTCGTTCCTCATCCCTGGTCTACGGGTGGTCATCCGCGACGAACGACGCCTGGCCGGCACCCCCGGCGCGGACGGGCCGCACGAGGAGATCTACCACCACGACGGCGGTATCTCGGAGTTCACCGACTTCCTGGCTCCGGACACTCCGCTGACCGGCACCTGGCGCCTGCAGGGATCGGGCACATTCACCGAGACGGTGCCGGTGCTCGACGAGCTCGGTCACATGAGCTCCCAGGAGGTGGAGCGCGAGGCCGTCGTCGACGTGGCGCTGCGCTGGGGCAGCGGCTACGAGACCACCGTGTCCTCGTTCGTCAACATCGTGGCGACCCCCAAAGGCGGCACGCACATCGCCGGTTTCGAGCAGGGCCTGGTCAAGGCGTTCCGCAAGCAGCTGGAGGCCAACGCCCGCAGGCTGAAGATCGGCTCGGACAAGCCGGAGAAGGACGACATGATGGCGGGCCTCACCGCGGTCGTCACCGTGCGCCTGGCCGAGCCGCAGTTCGAGGGGCAGACCAAGGAGATCCTCGGCACCTCGGCCGTGCGCGCCATCGTCGCGAAGGTCGTGGAGACCCAACTGAGCGCCACTCTCAGCGCCACGACCCGCGACCTCAAGACGCAGTCCGCGCAGCTGCTGGAGAAGGTGGTCTCCGAGATGAAGGCGCGCATCAGCGCGCGCACCATGAAGGAGACCCAGCGCCGCAAGACCGCACTGGAGAGCTCGTCGCTGCCGGGCAAGCTGAAGGACTGCCGTTCCACCGACGTGGAGCGCACCGAGCTGTTCATCGTCGAGGGCGACAGCGCGCTCGGCACCGGGCTGGCCGCCCGCGACTCGGAGTACCAGGCGCTCCTGCCGATCCGGGGCAAGATCCTCAACGTGCAGAAGGCCTCGGTCGGCGACATGCTGAAGAACGCCGAGTGCGCCGCGATCATCCAGGTCATCGGTGCGGGGTCCGGGCGCAGCTTCGAGGTCGAGGCCGCCCGCTATGGCAAGGTCATCCTGATGACCGACGCCGACGTCGACGGCGCGCACATCCGCACCCTGCTGCTCACTCTGTTCTTCCGCTACATGCGCCCCCTGGTCGAGGCCGGCAAGGTGTACGCCGCCGTACCTCCGCTGCACCGCATCGAGACCACCGCGCAGGGCCGTTCCAAGGGTGAGGTGCTCTACACCTACTCAGAGGCGCAGATGCGCCAGACCATCGGGCAGCTGCAGAAGCGCGGGCGGACCATCAAGACGCCGCAGCGCTACAAGGGCCTCGGCGAGATGGACGCCGACCAGCTCGCCGAGACCACGATGGAGCCGCGGCACCGGATGCTGCGCCGCGTCACGATGGCGGACGCGGAGAAGGCCGAGTCGGTCTTCGACCTGCTGATGGGCAGCGATGTGGCGCCGCGCAAGGACTTCATCGTCGACTCGGCCGCTGCGCTGGACAAGGAACGCATCGACGTCTGAGCGCGGTTGTCAGCGCCTTCCTGGTGCCGACGCCAGGAATCTGCTGACGACCGCGGGGCTCAGCCGGCGGTGCACGGTCCGGTAGGGCAGCGAGGCCACCAGGACCGGTGGGGCCGCACCGTCCGTTCGGACGGCCCGACGGTCATCGGATCGGGTCGGGACGTCGTCACGATCCGGCAGAGGATCGGCACCGGTCTGGCGCCTGGCCTGCGGGGGTGCGAACATGTGTTCGTGTCCATCCTGCACGCCGACCTGGACTCGTTCTACGCCTCGGTCGAGCAGCGCGACGACCCGTCGCTGCGCGACCGCCCGATGGCGGTGGGCGGGGGCATCCTGCTCGCGGCCAGCTACGAGGCCAAGGCCTGCGGCGTGCGGACGGCGATGAGCGAGCGGGTGGCGCGCGGTCTGTGCCCGGATCTGGTGGTGGTGCCACCGCGGATGAGCGCGTACACCCAGGCCAGTCGGGCTGTGTTCGAGGTGTTCAACGACATCACGCCGGTGGTCGAGGGGATCTCCATCGACGAGGCGTTCCTGGACGTCGGGGGACTACGGCGCCTCGTGGGACCACCGGAGCTGATCGCGCGCACGGTGCGGTCGCGGGTGCGCTCCGAGGTCGGGCTGCCGATCTCGGTGGGGGTCGCGCAGACCAAGTTCGTCGCGAAGATCGCGAGCGCGGTGTCCAAACCCGACGGGCTGCTCGTCGTACCGGCAGGTGGTGAGACCGCGTTCCTGCATCCGCTGCCGATCGAGCGGCTGTGGGGCGTGGGCAAGGTGACGTCCGCCAAGTTGCACGCGCGCGGGATCGCGACGATCGGCCAGCTCGCGGCCGCGCAGGAGGACGCCGTGGTGGGGGAGCTGGGCGCCGCAGCGGGTCACCACCTGTGGGCGCTGGCGAACGTCCGCGACCCGCGACCGGTGATGCCCGGGCGTCGGCGCCGGTCGATGGGTGCCCAACGGGCGATCGGCGGACGGCCGCGCACCGGCGACGAGCTCGACGAGATCCTGATGGGACTCGCCGAGAAGGTGTGCGGGCGGCTGCGCGACTCGGGGCGGTGGGGACCGACGTTCACCCTGCGGCTGCGCCTCGCCGACTTCAACCGGATCACCCGCTCGCGCACCCTGCCGCTGCCGTCGGCGGCCACCCAGACGTTCCTGCGGGTCGGTCGGGAGCTGCTGGAGCAGGTGTCGCCACTCATTGCAGACCGGGGGATCACGCTGCTGGGCATCACGATCGCCGGTCTGACGACTCCTGATCGGTTGCAGCCCATGCTGCCGTTCGACGCGGTCGAATCCGGTCGGGTCGATCAGACGCTGGATGAGATCCGGGAGCGTTTCGGCAACACGGCGCTCACCCGCGGCGTGCACGTCGGGCGGTCGGGCGGCTGGGAGATGCCGAGACTGCCGGAGTGAGGACGCCTATCCTCTGCGGATATGGCGACGCTGCGGATTGCCCAGGACGAGCGCGCGGACGAACTGCTCAGCACCCCGACCCGTTCGCGGTGCTCATCGGGATGCTACTAGTCCACAAATCGCCAAGCACGACGCGACTGTTCCCAACCCTTGGGCCCCGGAAGAGACATGAACCTCTCAGCGGACATTGTGCGCGAACGCATAGTAGCCTCTTGTTATGACGACCTATCCATTCACCCGTTCGACAGGTAAGTTCCCAAGCTTCGTTGAGAAGCTCTGCTCGGTCGGCACCCCGAGCAAGGTGGACCACAAGTTCGTCGCCTCGATGGGCTTTAAGTCGTCACACGACCGCGCTTTCCCGTCCGTCTTAAAGAAGGCTGGCCTCTTGGACAATTCTGGGGTGCCGACGGATGCATACAAGAAGGGTCTGCGCGGCGGTGAGGCTGGAAAATCGATCGTGGCCGAGGCCATCCGCAACGGATACGCAGAACTGTTCGAGGTGTATCCCGATGCGAATAGTGCGTCCGATGACGACATTGCGAGCTTCATTCGTGTGCACTCGGATCTTGATGAGACGGGTGTATCTCTGGCCGTCAAGACATTCAAGATTCTGTGCCAGTTCGGCGATTTTTCCTCCATAGTCTCTTCGAATCCAGACGGTGGGTCGACTAACGCCCAGACCGATAAGGCGCAAGCCGCAGCGTCGAAGCCACAAGCGCAGCCATCTGCTGTGCAGACTACCCCGGCTGCTCACCAGAACGTTACAATTAACGTAAACATCGAGCTAAGCGTCGAGGCCACGAAGGATGCAGAGGTTTACGACGCATTCTTTAGCGCGATGGCTCGCCATTTAAAGGATCTCGGTGGAAGTTCCGAGTAGTCCGCGTCGCGTCGCCGAGTGGGCCGCGGATTTAAACCAGGAGCTCCAAGGAATCCTAGCGAGCAGTGAGTCTTCTAAACATCGAGTTATCAGCCTGCATGCTTCGCACAAGAATCTGACCTCGCTGTCGATCAAGCAAGACTCCCTTCTTAGGGAAGCGCTAGGGTGCGCTGGGCGCGGCTACTATCGCGCCGCACACGTTCTGGCATGGGTCGCTTTGGTTGATTACTGTCGAAACTGGGCGGTCGAGCCTAGCCGAGTAGACACGCTATTGGCAGCCCGCCCCAAGTGGAAGATCAGCCTT
Source organism: Allobranchiibius sp. GilTou73 (assembly GCF_021391335.1). Lineage (GTDB taxonomy): Bacteria > Actinomycetota > Actinomycetes > Actinomycetales > Dermatophilaceae > Allobranchiibius > Allobranchiibius huperziae. Next base: position 2,134,915 of record NZ_CP090051.1, read on the forward strand.
CCGGGCGATTTTAGTGAATTTACCGACTATGCACTATTCGATGCGTTAAAAGCTGCCAGTCTCGTAAGCGGTAACACATGTAAGGCACTTCAGGGATTACTTAATAAGCGAAACGAATGTGCCCATCCCGATGAGTACGAACCGGGTCTCAACGACACCCTCGGGTACCTTGAAGAGGTAATGAAGCGAATCAAAGCGCTCGGATAGGCCGCGGAAGAGCAGGTCATGGTGCGCAAGCTTTGGATGAGGTGTTCGGACGAGCTCACTATGTTGGGGTGACCCAGGCGTTCAGGAGCGAGCAAGGTTTCTCGACTGCCCGCTGCCGTTCGACGCGGTGGAGTCCGGGCGGGTCGACCAGACCCTCGACGAGATCAGGGAACGCTTCGGCAACACGGCGTTCACCCGCGGCGTGCACGTGGGGCGGGCGCGCGGCTGGGAGATGCCCCAACTGCCGGACTGAGGGCGCCTATCCTCTGCGGATATGACGACGCTGCGGATTGCCCAGGACGAGCGCGCGGACGAGCTGCTCAGCACCGACCCGTTCGCGCTGCTCATCGGGATGCTGCTGGACCAGCAGTATCCGATGGAGCACGCGTTCCGCGGCCCGGCCAAGATCGTGGACCGGTTCGGCTCGCTGGACCCAGCGCTCATCGCCAATCAGGACCCCGAAGCGTGGGCCGACCTGTGCTCCACCCCGCCCGCCATCCACCGCTACGGGCGTTCGATGGCCGGCCGGGTGCAGGCGCTCGCGGTCGTCGTACGCGACGAGTACGACGGCGACGCCTCCCGGCTGTGGACGACCGCCGGTGATGCGACCGAGCTGCTGCGCCGCCTGCAGGCGCTGCCCGGGTTCGGCCAGCAGAAGGCGCGGATCTTCGCGGCCCTGCTCGGCAAGCAGCTCGACGTCCGGCCGGCGGGATGGCGTGAGGCGATCGGCCCGTACGCGGAGGACGGCAGCCGCCGCTCGGTCGCGGACGTCGTCGGGCCCGAATCGCTGCAGCAGGTGCGCGACTTCAAGAAGGCGGCGAAGAAGCAGGCGAAGGCCGCGGCAGCCGGCGACTGAGCGTCCGCGGTCGCACGTGCACCGATCGACGTAACCGCGGACACCCGCCACTCATCGTCGGTTCGGGTCAGCGGCGCGGCCACTCCCAGGCCGGGGTGGTCAACATCCCGAGGTCAGGCAGCCGGGTCTGCCCGTCGGTCTTGTCCAGCCGCAACCGCCCGACCTGGGCGGAGCCGGCGTTCTCGATGCAGGTGGCGAGGTCGGACGCATGCGTCACCACGACGAGCTGGGTGTGGGCGGCGGCTGCGGCCATCAACGCGCCGAGCGCCGGGTAGAGGTCGGGATGCAGACTGGTCTCGGGTTCGTTGAGCACCATCAACGAGGGCGGGCGCAGGCTCAGCAGCGCGGCGGCGAGCATCAGGAACCGCAGGGTGCCGTCGGACAGCTCGGCTGCCCCGAGCACCCGCAGCATGCCCGGCTGATGCAGCCCCACGGAGAAGACGCCGTCCCGCGACTCGATCATGAGCCGGGAACCGGTGAACGCGTCCTGCACGACGTCCTGCAGCAGATCGCCGTGGCCGAACTCGACGATGGTCCGCAGGGCCGCGGCGAGGTCGCCACCGTCCGACGCCAGGACCGGGGTGCGTGTGCCGACCTGCGGCAGTCGAGCCGGAGCACCCGGGTCGGTGCGCAGATGATCGTAGAAACGCCACTCCCGCAACGTGTCACGTAGACCCAGCACCTCCGGAGCACTCGCCCCGTCCGCGACCTCGGACAGCACGCTGCGGTGCCCGGGGACGGGATACGGCAGGTCGTGCCAGGTGCCGTCGCGCACCCGCACCACCTGCCGGTTGCGGTCTACCAGGAGTCCCGACGGCTTGGGGAACGCCCCGGCGAATACCCACTCCCGTTTGAGCACCGGATCCTGGCGGAACATCGAGTCCTCGCCGACGTCCATCGGAGTGGGCAGCCCGAGGTCCGCCGCGTACCCGACCCCGTCGCCGGAGAAGCCCAGCCGCAGCGCGACGGGCCCCTTGCGTCGGGTGCCCTGCGCCGGGTGTCCGGCCGCGTGCGCGGCGCCGGAGCCGAACTCCGGACCGGCCCACAGCACGGCCCCCAGGCCGCCCTCCCGTGCCAGGGCGTTGATCGCGCTGTCGGTCGCCAGGCCGCTGATCAGGCGCAGCGCCCGGTAGACGTTGGACTTGCCGCTGCCGTTGGGCCCGGTGACCACGTCGAGACCGGTCAGGGGCAGCACCAGGTCGCGGATGGAGCGATAGCCCGAGATGGCGACGGTGTGCAGCACGCGGGCATGCTCGCACCGGCCGCCGACAGCCCGGTCGGCATGCGACCGGTCGGCGAGTGTCCGCAGTTCCGTGCCGACGGGTGCACGAAAGTGCGGACACTCGCAGCCCCGGGGACATGTCCGCGCCCGGACCTAGGGTCTCGGCCATGACCACCACGCCGGACTCGCACGATGCGCGAGTCGATCCGCCGCACGCCGCGAGCGAGTTCGAGACGCTCCTCGGCTTCCTCGACTACCACCGCGACACCCTGATGCTGAAGGTCGACGGCCTGTCGCCGGCCCAGCTGCAGGCGACCCACCCGCCCTCCACACTCACGCTGGGCGGTCTGATGGCACACCTGGCGCTCGTGGAGGACAACTGGAGCGGTGAGGTGCTGCTCGGCGCCGACCCGGTCGAGCCCTGGGCGTCCGCTGACTGGGACGGCGACAGCGACTGGGAGATGACGACCGCGGCAGGCAAGAGCGTGCAGCAACTGCAGGCTCAATACGCCGAGTCCAGGTCGCGCAGCGACGCCGTTCTGCGCGAGCTGGCGGCCTCGCCGACCGCTCTGGACACGTTGAGCGCACGACCGAGCCGTCGTACCGGAGAGCTCTTCTCGCTGCGCTGGGTCATCCTGCATCTGATCGAGGAGTACGCCCGGCACAACGGGCATGCCGACCTGATCCGCGAGTCGGTCGACGGCGTCACCGGCGAGTGAGTGTCCGCACTTTCGCGCAGACGTGTGCACGAAAGTGCGGACACTCGCGGAGCGGTCAGCGGGGCGTGCCTCCGACGGCCGCGATTGGACCGCCCGCAGGTGCACCGCTGCCGTCGCGACGGTCGTCGGGCTCGGGCAGGTCCACCGGCGTACCGGTCGGTCCGGCGGCACGCGGGGGAGTCGGACCGACCCAGGCCAGCACGAGCGCGTTCTCACCGCGTACGAAACGCTGCGCCCGGACGCCGCCGGTGGCACGTCCCTTGCCGGGATACACCTCGAAGGCGGTGACCTTGACCGATCCGGGGGTCGCGCTGTCCATCCCGGGGAGGGCGTCCGCACTGCCGGCGACGGTCACGACGGCGTTCGGCAGCTGCGGGTCCACTGCGCCGAACCACACGGCGGTGTCACCGCTGCCGAGCTTGATGCCGGCCATTCCGCCACCCGAACGCCCCTGCGGGCGCACGAGATCGGCGTTGAAGTGCAGCAGCTGCGCCTCGGTGGTGACGAAGATGAGCTCCTCGGTGCCGGTGCGCAGCTCCACCGCGCCGATAAGGGAGTCGCCCTCCTTGAGCGTGATCAGCTCGAAGGTGTCCTTGCTCGGGTAGTCGGTGTTGACCCGCTTGACCACACCCTGACGCGAGCCGAGCGCCAGCCCGGGTGAGTCCGCGCGCAGCGACGTCAGGGTGAGCACCTGCTCGCCGGGGGTCAGGTCGACGTACGCGCCGACGGGTGCGCCGCCGGACAGGACCGGCGCACCGCTGGTCGGAGGCATGGTCGGCAGGTCGATCGCCGAGACACGCACCAACCGGCCGGTGGAGGTCACCATGCCGAACTCGCCCCGAGCCGTCGTCGACACCCCGGCCACCACCACGTCGTGCTTGCGCCGGGTGCCCCCCTCGGGCAGCGGGTCATCGGTCGTGGTGCGCGCGAGCAGCCCGGTGGAGGACAGCAGCACGTGGCAGGGGTCGTCGGCGACCTCCAGCGACGCGGCCGCCGCAGGTGTGCCGGAGGACTCCAACAGCGTCGTGCGCCGTGGCGTGCCATGGGTTTTGGAGATCTCGGCCAACTCGTTGGACACCGTGCGGTGCAGCAGCTTCTCGTCGGCCAGGATCGCCCGCAACGCCTCGATCGCCTCGAGGAGCTCCTGCTGCTCCTTCTCCAGCTCGATTCGGGAGAACCTGGTCAGTCGGCGCAGCTGCAGGTCGAGGATGTAGTTGGCCTGCGCCTCCGACAGGTCGAAGACCTCGATCAGCCGGGACCGCGCGGCGCCGGAGTCGTCCGAGGTGCGGATGACCTGGATGACCTCGTCGATGTCCAGGATCGCGATCAGCAGACCCTCGACCAGGTGCAGCCGGTCGAGCCGCTTGTCGAGGCGGTACTGGGTGCGGCGGCGTACGACGTCGATGCGGAAGTCGACGTAGACCTTCAGCAGCTCCTTCAGGCCCAGCGTGCGCGGCTGGCCGTCGACCAGCGCCACGTTGTTGATGCCGAAGGACTCCTCCATCGGGGTGAGCCGGTAGAGCTGTTCGAGCACCGCCTCGGGGTTGAAGCCGTTCTTGATCTCGATGACCAGCTGCAGACCCTTCGTGCGGTCCGAGAGGTCCTTCAGATCGGCGATGCCCTGCAGCCGCTTGCCCTGCACCAGGTCCTTGACCTTGTCGATGACCTTCTCGGGCCCGACGAGGTAGGGCAGCTCGGTGACCACGATCCCCTTGCGGCGGGGAGTGACGTTCTCGATGCGCACAGTGGCCCGGGTGCGGAAGCTGCCGCGACCGGAGAGGTAGGCGTCCCGGATGCCGTCCAGGCCGACGATCTGCCCGCCGCACGGCAGGTCCGGACCGGGCACGAACTTCATCAGGTCGTCCAGGGAGCAGTCCGGGTGGGAGATCAGGTGGCGTGCCGCGTCGACGACCTCGACCAGGTTGTGCGGCGCCATGTTGGTCGCCATCCCGACGGCGATGCCGCTCGCGCCGTTGACCAGGAGGGCGGGGAACGCCGCGGGCAGTACGGTCGGCTGCTGGAACTGCTCGTCGTAGTTGGGCTCGAAGTCGACGGTGTCCTCATCCAGCGCCGCGACCATCGTCATGGACGCCGGGGCCAGGCGGGCCTCGGTGTACCGCGCGGCCGCCGGGCCCTGGTCCAGCGACCCGAAGTTGCCGTGCCCGTCGACCAGCGGCAGGCGCATCGTGAAGTCCTGGGCGAGTCGCACGAGACTGTCGTAGATCGGCTGGTCACCGTGCGGGTGGTACTTGCCCATCACCTCGCCGATGACCCGCGAGGACTTCACGTGCGAGCGGTCCGGGCGCAGGCCCAGCTCGTCCATCGAGAAGAGGATGCGCCGCTGCACCGGTTTGAGGCCGTCGCGCGCGTCCGGGATGGCGCGGGAGTAGATGACCGAGTACGCGTACTCCAGGTACGCCGTCTGCATCTCGTCCTGGACGTCGATGTCGGTGATGTTCTCCACGAAGTCGTCCGCGGGAGGTGGTGTCTTGGTGCCGCGCGCCATGCGTCGGATGTCTCCTCGGGTGGGTCGGTGACTGCCGGGTCAGTGTCTCTCACCGCCGCCTGCCGGGCTCGGCACCCACGCCGTGAGCCGTCGGGCGCGTCCTGCCGGCCGTGCGACGATCGACGGGTGCCCGCACACCTGGACCAGCAGCCCCTGACGTATGCGCCCGTGGGCCTGACCCGCGGGATCACGCCGGTGCCGGAGGGGATGCACGCGAGCGGCACCTCCCGGATCGTCGGCGGACCGGAGGTCTTCGAGCGGGCGTGCGACTTCGTGCTCGGGCTCGGCATGCAACGTGCCGTGGGGGCCCGGGTGCAGGCGCCCGACCGTCCGCTCGAGGTGGGGGACACCGTCGTGATGACCCTCGGTGTGCGAGGTCGGGGACTGCGGATCCCGACCCGGGTGGTCTACGTGGTGCGGGAGACCGACCGGCGCGGTTTCGCCTACGGCACGTTGCCGGGCCATCCCGAACGCGGGGAGGAGCTCTTCCTCGTCGAGCGGCTGGCCTCCGGTGAGACGAGGGTGAGCGTCTCGGCGGTGTCGGCGCCGGGGCGGTGGTTCACCCGGCTGGCCGGGCCGCTTGGTCGAGGGGTGCAGCGCGCCGCCAGCTGGCGGTACGTCGACTCGGTGCGGCGGCACTGCCGCGCCGGCTGAGGACCGCCGGGTGCGCCACCACTGCGGCGGCGCACCCGGGCGGGTGGGTCAGTCGCCGACCGACAGCGAAGGCTCCGCATCCGGCGAGGCGGCGGGAATCGCGCGGGTGGCGGCGAGCTCGGCATACCAGTGCGCGCTGTCCTTGGGCAGCCGCTCCAGGGTGTCGTAGTCGACGCGAACGATGCCGAACCGCTTGGAGTAGCCGAGTGCCCACTCGAAGTTGTCCAGCAGAGACCACACGAAGTACCCGCGCAGATCCGCGCCCCGCTCGACGGCGCGGTGCACCGCGGTGAGGTGCCGCCTCAGATAGTCCACCCGGTCCGCGTCGTGCACGGCCGGACCGGTCTCCTCGGTCGTCACCGTGTCCTCGAACGCGGCGCCGTTCTCGGTCACGAGCAGCGGAAGTCCCGGGAACTCCGCGTGCACGGCGAGCAGCAGGTCCTCGAGCCCGCTCGGATCGATGTTCCACCCCATCGAGGTGTGAGGACCCGGCTGCGGGAGGAACTCGATGTCGTCGTCACCCGGCCACGGTGACGCGTCACCGGCGACGTGACCGTCCGCCCTCTGGCGCTCGCCGCGCCCGTCCCACACTCGCACCAACGACGTCGAGTAGTAGTTGACGCCGAGGGCGTCGATCTTCTGGTGGATGATCTCGGCGTCACCCTCCTGCACGAAGGACCAGTCGGTGATGGACGCGGTGTCGCGCAGCAGGTCGGCGGGGTACGCGCCGTGCAGGAGCGGTCCGGTGAAGACGCGGTTGCCGACCGCGTCCAGACGTCGTACGGCCTCGTCCCCGGTCGGCCCCGATCCACGCAGCATGTGCAGGTTCAACGTGACCGAGAACTGCGGGTCGTTGGTCACCACGGCGCGCAACTGCTCGATGGCCAGCCCGTGCGCGAGATTCAGGTGGTGCGCTGCCTGCAGCGCCGCCGACGGATCGGTGAGGCCGGGTGCGTGCACACCGGACGCGTGCCCGAGGAACGCCGCGCACCACGGCTCGTTCAGGGTCGTCCAGATCGCGACCCGGTCACCCAGGGCCTGACCCACGATGCGGGCGTATTCGGCGAACGCCAGCGCCGTCTCGCGGTTGGTCCAGCCGCCCTCGTCCTGCAGCGCCTGGGGCAGATCCCAGTGGTAGAGCGTGGCGACGGGGGTGATGCCGCGCGCGATGAGTCCGTCGATCAGCCGGGAGTAGAAGTCGAGGCCCGCCTGGTTGGCCGGGCCGCGACCGGTCGGCTGGATGCGCGGCCAGGCGATGGAGAACCGGTAGGCGTGCAGGTTGAGCGACTGCATCAGGTCCAGGTCGGCCTCGACCCGGTGGTAGTGGTCGTCGGCCACGTCGCCGGTGTCGCCGTCGAGGGTCTTGCCGGGCGTGTGGCTGAAGGTGTCCCAGATGCTCGTGCCACGTCCGTCCGCCTCGACGGCGCCCTCGATCTGGTACGACGCCGTGGCCGAACCGATGACGAAACCGTCCGGGAACCTCAGCCCGTCACCTCGGTCGGCCGCTCTGTCTGTGCTCGTGCTCATCGCTGCATTCACCCTTTCGTTCGACGATTCGTAGGAGGTGTCCGTGTCCAGCCCGTGTGTGGAAGCTGGGCGCGACGAGGTGGTGGGCCGGTGTCTACCAGGTGGCCGGTGACGATCCCTTCGGCACCGGCTCCGGTCGTTCGACGGTGCTGACCAGGTGCACGACCTGATGTCGCCCGGCCGACAGCAGGACGGCGTCCATGATCTCCAGCACGTGGAACGCCAGGTCGCCGGATGCGCGGTGCGGGCGGTCGGTCTCGATGGCACGTGCCATGTCCGCGAGTCCCACCCCGCGCCCCGCGTCGGGGTAGCCCGCCGACACCTCGACCCCAGCCCAGTCCCCGGTCGCGGTCGTCCAGACCTCGACGGGCTCTGCGAACCAGTTCGGGTCCGGGACGGCGATGGTGCCGCTGGTGCCGTACACCTCGAACAGGGGAGTGCGGGAGGCCCAGACCTCGAAGCTGACGGTGACGGTCGACGTGACGCCGTCGCGGTGCTCCAGGATCGCGCTCACATGGGTGTCGACCTGCACCGGGACGGCGGCGGTCGCCTCGGGGCCGGTCGCCACCGTGCGCTCACGGCTCGACCTGCGCGTGACACCGCTGACCCGCAGGACCGGGCCGAAGAGGGTGACGAGAGTGCTCAGGTAGTACGGCGCCATGTCGAAGAGCGGGCCGCCGCCGGGCTGGTAGTAGAACTGCGGGTGCGGGTGCCAGAGCTCGTGGCCGGGCGAGGCCCACTGGACGGACGCAGCGACGGGGTCGCCGACCGCGCCGCCGTCGAGCAGCGCGCGCGCCGTCTGGACGCCTGTGCCGAGGACGGTGTCCGGGGCGCTTCCGACCCGCAGACCCGACGAACGGGCCAGCTGCAGCATCGGAGCCGCTTCCTGCGGGGTCAGGCCGAGGGGCTTCTCCGTGAAGACGTGCTTGCCGGCCCGCAGCGCCCGCATGCTCACGTCGACGTGCACGGCGGGAATCGTGAGATTCAGGACGACATCGATGTCCGGGGCGGCGAGCAACGCGTCCACACCGAGCGCCCGCACACCCTGCGCAGCGGCCACCTCGGCCGCGCGAGCCTCGTCGATGTCGGCGACGGCGACCAGGGTCAGACCCGGCAGTGAGGGGAACTGGGCGAAGTACTGCGCACTGATGACGCCGACGCCGATCACACCCACGTTCATCGCGCGGCCCACAGCAGACCGCGCTGCACGATGGCGCGTACGTCGGGGTGATCCAGGATCGACAGGGTGTGGCCGGGGGTCGAGACGAACACCCTGCCCTTGCCCCACTGCCTCGTCCAGATGGCAGGGAACGTGACCGGCCGGTGCCACGCGTCCCACGGACGGGCCGGCTGGGTGACGGTGGCGAGCACCTCGTTGTGCTCGTCCGTGAGCACCCAGTACAGCTCCGTCTCCAGATCGAAGTCCGCGACGCCCCGGGTGATGGGGTGGGCCCGACCCGCCGGTGTGATCTGCACGGTGAACGGGAGGTAGTTGTCGGACTGCTCGCCGGTGCGCAGCGCGGGGTGCTTGGCGGCATGGTGGGCGAACTGGCCGCCCATCATGTGCAGGTAGTCGGCGCTGTCGCGGTAGGAGTCGACGATGCCGCCGTGCCAACCGCCCAGTCCCGCGCCGCCCAGGACCGCGGCCTGCAGGCCCGCCAATTCGTCGTCGGCGATGGAGTTCATCGTGTTGGTCTGCAGGATCAGATCCACCGTGCCCATGTAGTCGGCGTCGGTGTAGACGGCCGGCGACTCCTCGACCCGGACGCTGAAACCGTTGTCCTGCAGGAACGGGATCATCGAGTCGGTCGTCTGCACCGGCTGGTGGCCGTCCCATCCGCCGCGGACGATCAGCGCGCTGCGGGTCGGATCCGTCGCGGCGGTCATGTCGCCGTCAGCTGCCTGCTCGGAGGGGCGGTACTTCCTCGGACGACCAGGCTGGTCGCCATCTCCAGGCGCATCGTCGACGGATCGCCGTCATTGCGCAGCTGCAGAAGGAATCGGGTCGCCTGCTCGGCCATCTCGGTCAGTGGTTGGCGCACCGTCGTCAGTTGCGGCGTCATCCACCGGGCGGCTTCGATGTCGTCGAACCCCACGATGGACAGGTCGTTCGGAACGCTGATCCCGAGGGACCGGGCGGCTTCGTAGACACCGAACGCCTGCTGGTCGTTCGCGGTGAAGATCGCGCTGGGGCGGTCGGCGGCGGCCAGCAGCCGGGCGCCGCCGTGGACTCCGTCCTCGTACTCGTACCGACCGGCGATGATCAGCCCCGGGTCGATCTCGATCCCGGCCCTCGCCAGTGCGGTGCGGTAGCCGGAGGTGCGCGCGTGCGAGCTCATGATGTCGTCCGACCCGGTGATCAGACCGATCCTGCGGTGTCCGAGCTCGATCAGGTGCTGGGTGGCCATCAGCGCGCCGGACCAGTTGGCCGAGCCGACGGACGCGACGTCGAGGGCCGGATCTCCGGCCGGGTCGATGATGACGAACGGGATGTTCCGGGTGCGCAGCCGTCGTTTGGAGTCGTCCGACAGCTCGGAGGAGACCAGGATGACCCCCGCAGGATTCCGTGTGGTCGCGCCGACGATCCACTCCGGCGCTGGTCCGTGGTGCTCGCCGCTGACGGTGAGCAGGACGCTGATCCCGTTCTCCCGAGCGACACGGTCGACCCCTGCCAGCAATGCCGTGGTCCATCCGGCCTGGATGTTGAACGGGCCTGCGAAGACCAGCTCGATGAAGCCGGAGTGGGACTTCTCGTCGGTGCGCCGCTGATAGCTGGCCGCCGCGAGGAGGTTCTCGACACGGATGCGCACCGGCTCCGAGACACCCGGACGACCGTTGAGCACCTTCGAGACCGTCGACATGGAGACCGATGCGTCCATGGCGATCTCTGCAAGTGTCGCCCGTCGAGGCGAAACGTTTCGCGTGGTCATGGCGGGAATGGTACTGACATCCGATGCTTTTCGCGAGATCAAGGGTCGCCGTCGTCGCTTGGACCCTCATCTCGGCATCCGCGAAGGCGTTTTGCGTGATCTGCCTCACAGAAACTGTTGACAGCCGCACGGCAGGGCTTGGATACTCTTCGCACCCCAGAGCGAAATGTTTCTCCGATCGGCGGGTACTCGTGCCCGCGAAGTCGCATATTGTCGCTGACCGGGGCACTGCGAAGAGAACAGGAGATCGAGATGGATTCTCACCTTGCGGGGGCGTCGTTCAGTCGTCGCGGCGTCCTCGGCATGACCGGCGGCGCGGCCGTCGCTGCTGCGCTCGCTGCGTGCTCCTCCAGCGGAGGCACGAAGAGTGGTGGGGGCGGCGGCAATGGCAAGGCCCTGAAGTTCTGGAACATGCCGTGGGGCGGTACGGCCTTCAACCCGTTGGACAAGAAGATCACCACGGCCTACAAGCCGACCGGTGGGTTGCCGGCGGCGACCTACCAGGAGATCCAGTGGGCGAACTTCACCCAGACGTTCGCCTCCGCCATCGCCTCCAGGACAGGCCCGGCCGTCAGCTCGGGCGGCGGCACCCAGGCGTTCCAGTTCGCGCACCAGGGGCAGATCGCGTACGCCGACAACCTCCTGGACTCCTGGAAGAAGAACGGGATCTACGACGACTTCTTCCCCGGTCTGGTCGACACCATGAAGACCGACAAGGGCTACGCCGGTGTGCCCTACAACCTCGACGTGCGCGTGTCCTGGTACAACAAGTCGCTGCTCGCCAAGGCCGGTGTCGAACCGCCCACGACCTGGGCGGAGTACGAGAACGTCTGCGCGAAGCTGAAGAGCATCGGCGTCTACGGGTTCGGCCTCGGAGCCGGCACCGGCAACAACATCATGGCGCACATCCTGACGGCGTTCATGATCAACAACGGCGGTGGCCTGTTCAACGCCAAGCAGGAGCCCGACTGCGCCAGTGACGCGAACGTCGAGGCGGTGGAGTTCATCCTCGGACTGGTGAAGAAGGGATACTCCGACCCCGCCGCTGCCACCTACAGCACGGCGAACGTCTACTCGCAGTGGACGGCCAAGAAGTTCGGGATGGGCTGGGACACGGCCGGTGCCGCGGTCTCGGTCGGCGGCTCGGTCGCCAAGGACATGGTCGTCGGTGTGCCCCTCGCGAGTACGAGCGGCAAGAAGGGCGGCCTGTACTTCCCGAACAACATCATGATGTACACGAACACGCCGAGTCAGAAGGGCTCGGAGGCGTTCCTGACGTACTACTACCAGAGCATGAAGTCGCTGTGGACGCAGAACACCGGTATCGGTCTCCCGCCCCTGAAGTCCATCACCGCCACCGAGCAGTTCAAGGCCGACCCCAACAACGTCAAGATCGTCGACGACTGGCAGCCCATCTTCAAGACGTGGGCCGCTCCCGGCGGGACGGCCCTGTTCTACAACGTCGCCAACACCGTCGACGGAACAGCGCCCATGAACAACTTCGCGCAGAGCATCCTCGGCGGCAAGGTCTCCGCGAAGGCGGCACTCACCACCCTGCAGAACGCCATCGAACCGCTGATGACCTAGAGGCCGCGCGGCGGGTGGCACGGCCAGCAGCAGGCGCCACCCGCCGTTCGCGCCACCATCACACCCCCGGCTCACAGGAGAAGTGCATGGCATCGTCGTCGACCGGAGCTCTGGTGCGGGCGCGCAAGGGCGTGGGCGTCGGTGGGCGTGGGCGCCCGCCTCGATCGGTGCACCACAGGCGGCGCAACCGGTTCGCACGGGTCTTCGCGATCTTCGCGCTGCCCTCGGTCGCGTTGCTCCTCCTGCTGAACCTCTACCCCGTCATCTACGCCGCACTGCAGTCGTTGCGCAACGGCAGTCTCATCGACTCCGGCACGTTCATCGGGTTACGCAACTACACGGGCGTCCTTCATGACCCGAACTTCTGGCACGCGGCGCGGTTCACCGTGGTGTTCACCCTCGTCGGGGTCTTCGGCAGCTGGGCGATCGGGCTCGCACTCGCGCTGCTGCTGCGGACGCGGATCCCTGGCAGGAGCATCTTCAAGGTGCTGCTGCTGCTGCCGTGGGTGGTCCCCGTGGTGGTCTCGGCCACGTCGTGGAACTGGCTGGTCGCGACGCCGCAGTCCCCGATGTCGAAGCTCTTCGCAGCGCTCGGCTTCGGCAACGTGCTCTTCCTCGCCGATCCGCTCCTCGCCCAGATCCTCGTGTGCGTGTTCAAGGTGTGGATCAGCTTCCCGTTCATGATGATGATGATGTCCTCCGCCCTGGCGTCGGTGGACGTCAACGTGTACGAGGCCGCCAAGATCGACGGTGCCGGCAAGTGGCAGACGTTCCGGGAGATCACGCTCCCGATGATCTCCCGGTCGACCTACATCAGCTGGGTGCTGATGACCATCTTCTGCGTCAACGACTTCCCGACGATCTTCCTGCTCACCGGGGAGGCCCGGTGAGAGCGACCCAGTCGTTGGTGGTGATGGCGTATCTGACCGTCTTCGCCAACTTCCAGACCGGTCCCGGCGTGGCCATCGCCTTCCTGATGACGATCGTGCTGGTCGTCATCGCCACCCTGCTCTACCGCCAGATTCGAAAGGTGGACATCGAGTGAGTGCCGAGAGCTCGCCGATCCGACTCGGCAAGGCGGCCGCGGTGCGCACCGACACCGACACCGCGCGCAGGCCGCGCAAGCACGGCGCCATCAGCTCGTCCGAGAAACGTGGCCAATGGTGGCGGTTCGCGGTCATCCTGGTCATCACCGCCGTGGTGCTCGTACCGATCGTGGCCGTGCTCTACCTGTCGGTCCAGCCATCGCTCGGAAGCACCGCCACCGGCCTCACGCTGGAGAACTTCAGCAAGGTCTTCCAACAGACCTCGGTCGGGACCTGGCTCAAGAACAGCCTTCTCGTCACCCTGGTCACGGTGGTGGTCGCCGTGAGCGTCGCCGCTCCCGCGGGGTACGTCCTGTCCAGAGGACGCAACCGGCTCGTGTCCGGGTACGCGCTGATCCTGTTCGTCGCGCAGTCGCTCCCCGTGGTGACGTCGGTGATCCCGCTGTTCATCCTCTTCGCCAAGGTCGGGCTCGTCGACAGCCTGACGGGCATCACGATCATCTACGTCGGCTCGACCATGTCGGTCGCCGTCTGGATGATGGCCGCGTACTTCGACTCGATCCCCATCTCACTGGAGGAGGCCGCCTGGATCGACGGGTGCTCGGTCTTCGGCAGCTTCTTCCGCATCGTGCTGCGCAACTCCCTGCCCGGCCTCCTGTCGACGGCGATCTTCTCCTTCCTGCTGGCCTGGAACGACTACCTCATCGCGGTCGTCTTCCTGCGGTCGGACCAGAACTACACGCTGCAGATCGGCCTGCAGACCTTCTTCCAGCAGAACGCCACCAACTGGGGCCTGGTGATGGCCGTCGCGGTCATCATGATGGTGCCGCCCGTCCTGCTCTTCTCCGTGCTCAACAAGTACTTCAGCGTCGGGGGCATCGGCGGTTCGCTGGCCGGGCGCTGATCCGGTCTCGTACGCGGCGCAACTCCTCCCGTCTTCCATCCACCATCGATCGCCCGGCAGGTCACTGCCGGTGAAGGAAAGGACTCGCCATGGCGACAGTCACGTTCGACCGGGCCGTGCGGCTCTTCCCGGGTGCCGACGCCCCGGCCGTGGACGCCCTCGACATCGCGATCGAGGACGGTGAGTTCCTGGTGCTGGTGGGGCCGTCGGGGTGCGGGAAGTCCACCTCGCTGCGCATGCTGGCCGGTCTGGAGGACGTCGACGACGGGCGCATCCTGATCGGGGACCGGGACGTCACCGATCTGACGCCGAAGGAGCGGGACATCGCGATGGTCTTCCAGAACTACGCGCTGTATCCGCACATGACCGTGGCGGAGAACATGGGCTTCTCGCTCAAGATGTCCGGAGTCTCGAAGCCGGACATCCGCTCCCGCGTCCAGGAAGCGGCCGGGCTGCTGGATCTGATGCCCTATCTGGACCGCAAGCCCAAGTCGTTGTCCGGCGGTCAGCGTCAGCGGGTGGCGATGGGCCGGGCCATCGTGCGTCAGCCGCAGGTCTTCCTCATGGACGAGCCGTTGTCCAACCTCGATGCGAAGCTGCGCGTCCAGACCAGGACCCAGATCGCGTTCCTGCAGCGGCGGCTGGGGGTCACGACGGTTTACGTCACGCATGACCAGGTGGAGGCGATGACGATGGGGGACCGGGTCGCGGTCCTCAAGGACGGTGTCCTGCAGCAGTGCGACACACCCCGCACGCTCTACGACCACCCCGACAACGTCTTCGTCGCCGGCTTCATCGGCTCGCCCGCCATGAACCTGCTGGACCTGCCCGTCACCGACGGCGGGGTCAAGCTCGGCAACGCGGTCGTGCCTGTCCCACGTGAGGCCCTGGCACGGGCCGGCGGATCGGTCACGGTCGGGGTGCGACCCGAGGACCTCGTCCTCAACACCCAGCGGGAAGGGTTGGAGGTGCAGGTCGAGGTCGTCGAGGAACTGGGCGCCGACGCCTATATCTACGGACGCACGACGGGCGCTCAGGAGGGGCAGATGGTGGCTAGGTTGGGAGGACGCGACGTACCCGACAAGGGCACGAAACTGCACTTCACCATCAAGGCCGAACGCATTCACCTGTTCGACCGGGCGTCCGGAGAGCGCATCGAGACCTGAGCCGGCGCCCTGCCATGCGTGCCGGCATCCCCGCACGCCGGGGAGCGGCGGGCGCCACCGGCGGTGATCAGTCCCGGGCGGCGCGCCACCCGGCGGCGACGGCAGCCGCCTCCGAGCAGAAGTAGCGCTCGCCCGTGCTCGGCGTGATGACGGTCTTGTCGTACGTCGCGCTACCGGGCAGGTGGTAGATCTTCTCGCCCCGGGAGTTGATGTTGCCCTTGATCCGGCAGCCGGCCGGTGCCGCGGCGGGGTCGCTCGGGGCCGCCGGAGCAGGGGCGGTGCTCGGCTGTGAGCCGGCGACGGCCGAACCGAACGACGGGCAGGCGCCCCACAGCCCGGCGCGGGCGCCGCGCGCGGCGCTCTCCGCGGCCCGGAACTGAGACTGGAACCGGTACGCCGTGTCGTAGGTGTACTCACGGCCGAAGCCGCCCGCGATGAGCAGCTGAGCGACGTTGCGGCCGTCCGCGGTGAAGACGTAGCGCAGCGACCGGCCGTACTTGTCGGTGTCGCCCTGCGACGGGTCGGCCCGCAGCCGCACGCTGCGGCTCTGCACGAGGCTCTGCATCTTGCTGCTCGCCTCCTTGCCGAAGCACTGCACCGGCGTGTTCGGTTTGCGGGTCTCGGGGGTGTCGACGCCGATCAGTCGGATCTTGCGGCGTACGCCACCCTCGCGCACAGCGATGGTGTCGCCGTCGATCACGCTCAGCACCGGAACGAGCGCTCCGAGAGAGGACGGCGACGTCGCTGCGGACGAGGGCGACGTCGGAGTCGCGCCGGAGCCCCGTCCCGCCCCGGTCGCACGGCTGCCGGGCGTCGTCGACGAGGCGGAGGCCAATCCGGGCCCGGTGACAGCCGTCTTCGCGTTTCCCGTTGGTCCGCATGCGCCGAGGAGCGCGACGAGCACCGCGCCGGCACCCATCAGCGCGACGGCGCGGCGACCTCTGCTGCATCCCCCGGTGGCCACGCGCCCGAATGTATCCGTCGGCATCCACGGCCGGGCCGAGGCGAGGCGGGGGCGAGCTCACACCTTCCCGTTGTCCGGGCCCGCAGGTAGGTTCGTCACGACCGTCACCGCCACCGGAGGTTTCATGTCCTACCGTTCGCTGACCGCGCGCCGGATCACCGCCGCCGTCGTCACCACGTCCGCCGTGCCCGCCCTCGCCCTGGCCACTGCGACCACGGCCACGGCCGCCACACCGCGCGGACCCGGCCACTCCGCCGCTGTGCGCGAGCTGCAGCGCTCTCCGCTCGGCGTCGGCGAGCGTCTCGCGCCGCGCACCCACTTCACGATGGCTCCCGACGGCTCCAGCGGGGCTACGCAGGGCGGCGCCGGCATCCCCAACATCGACTCGGTGAAGTCGACGGTGCGCACCTACTACAACGCCACCAACGGCATCGCCAGCAAGACCAGCTCGCCGTACATCGACCAGATGAACGCGCTGATGACCCGCGAGACGAAGAAGCTGCCCGCGTTGCTCGCGAGCGCGAAGAAGACGGGCAAGAAGCCCGCCCTGGTCTTCGACGTCGACGACACGACCCTGTGGACCTACGACATGGAGGACGCGGGGATGCACTTCAACTTCGACCCCGCGCTGCAGGACGTCTACGTGCAGGGCGAGAGGTTCCCGGCCGTCCCGGCGACGGTGGCGTTCGAGAAGGAGGCCGCGGCCATGGGCTTCACGATCTTCGGTCTCACCGGACGCAACGACGACCAGAGGACGGCGACCCTCAAGAACCTCGCGAAGGTCGGCTTCACCGGCTTCACCGCGGACCGCTTCTACACGAAGTGGACCGGCAAGGGCACGAGCCAGCAGCCGTCGTACATCACCTGCGCCACCGCGAAGTGCACCACCGTGGAGTACAAGGCGGGCACCCGCGCCCACATCGAGTCCCAGGGCTACGACATCGCGCTCAACCTGGGCGACCAGTGGTCGGACCTGCAGGGTCGGCACGCGCAGCACTACCTGAAGCTGCCCAACCCCACCTACTACCTGCCGTCGCCGGACCTGCCCGGGCTGTCCGAGCCCAGGCTCGCCCCGCGCACCCACTTCACGATGAAGCCGGACGGCAGCAGCGGCAAGACCGCCGGGGGTGAGGGGATCCCCAACATCGATTCGACCAAGGCGACGATCCGCACCTACTACAACGCGGACTCCACCGGCATCGCCAACAAGACCAGCTCGCCGTACATCACCGAGATCACCGGTCTGACCCGGCGGATCTCGCCCCTGCTGGATGCCGCGTGCGGGGTCACCCGGTACTTCGGGATCCGGCCCGCCGTCGTGCTGGACGTGGACGACACCACCTTGTCGACGTACGACATGGAGGACGCCGCGATGCACTTCAACTTCGACCCGGCGCTGCAGGACGTCTACGTGCAGCAGGAGCGGTTCCCGGCCACTCCCGGCATGGTCGCGCTGGCCAATGCCGCGAGCGATGCGGGCTGCACGATCATCGGCCTGACCGGCCGCAACGACGACCAGAAGGCCGCGACGCTCGCCAACCTGCGCAAGGTCGGCTACACCGGCTTCACCTCGGCCAACCTCTACACCAAGTGGACGGGCGTCGGCTCCAGCCAGCAGCCGTCTTACATCCACTGCGCCACGGCGAAGTGCACGACGATCGAGTACAAGAGCCAGACCCGCGCGTACAAGCAGACGACGGCCGGCGGCGGATACACGATCCTGGCCAACTTCGGCGACCAGTTCAGTGACCTGATCGGAGGCTCCGCGCTGGTGCCGATCAAGCTGCCGAACCCGACGTACTACCTGCCGTAACACCGGATGTCGATGCGCGAGACGCTCCATGAGTTGGAGGGCACTGCGCGGGAACGGCTCGATCCGGACGTCTGGCACTACATCGCCCGCGGTGCGGGCGATGACCAGAGCGCCCGAGAGGCCGAACCGGCCTGGAATCTATGGCGATTGCGCCCGCGTGTGCTGCGGGACGTGTCATCGGTGCACACGTCGTGCGCGGTCTTCGGCGACTGGGAGAGCCCGATCGGTGTCGCGCCCACGGCGTACCACCGGTTGGTGCATCCCGAGGGTGAGGCGGCCACCGCGCGCGGTGCCGCCGCCAGCGGCGCACCCTTCGTGCTGTCCAGTCGCTCGACCGTGCCGCTCGAGCAGGTGGCGGAGCAACTGGGCGCCAGGCCGTGGTGGTTCCAGGTCTACCTGATGCGCGAGCGCGGCGTCAGCGATGCGCTCGCGCTGCGGGCTGCCGCGGCCGGCGCCACCGCATTGGTGCTCACGGGTGACACGCCGTATCTCGGCTACCGGCCGATCGCGGGCCGGGCGCGACCGGTGCCGTTGGACGACGAATTGGCCCTGATCGGGGTCCGTCAGCATCTGCCGACCGACGTGCAGGATCCCTGGTCGCTGATCGATCAGACCCCGCGTCAGACGCTCGCCGACATCGAGCGGCTGGCCGATCTGACCGGGTTGCCGGTGATCGTCAAGGGAGTGCTGCGCGGAGACGACGCGCTGGCCTGCGTGCAGGCCGGCGCCGCGGGCGTGTGGGTCAGCAGCCACGGTGGCCGGCAGTTGGACGGCGCCGTCCCGACGGCTTACGCGCTCGCGGAGGTCGTCGACGCCGTCGGCGACCGCACCACCGTGCTGGCCGACGGTGGCGTGCGGTGTGGTCGTGACGCCTTGGTCGCGCTGGCGCTCGGAGCGTCGGCGGTGTTCGTCGGCCGCCCCGCCGTCTGGGCCCTGGCCGCCGGGGGCGCGGAGGGTGTGGCCCAGTTACTGACCGGGCTGCGCGAGGAACTCGGCCATCTGATGGGCCTGGCCGGTGCGACGGGGCTGGAGCAGCTCGACCCGTCGCTGGTCACCCGAGTGCCGCTGAGATCCGATCCTCGGTAGGCGACCTGCGCTAGCGGCGAGGTGGTCGGTTTGCGTTGGTGGCCAGTGCTGCAGCACTGGCCACGAACGCGAACCGTTCACCTGGGCGGAGAAGCGGTCGGCCCGGCTCTACGGTCGGTGCCCGGCGCACCCAGGTTCAGTGCAGCGGGGCGCCGAAGGTGCCGTCGTGGAAGACCTCGTCCAGCGGCCGGCGGGCACGGGTGCGGGTGCTGCCGCTCGGCCGGTCCTCGGCGGCGTAGCCGAGTGCGACGACGCCGACCAGGTGGTGGCCCTCGGGAATGCCGAAACGTGCCAGGACGGTGTCGGTCCGGTCGGCCGGCACCCCGAAGAAGAGCGCGCCCAGCCCCTCGTCGACCGCGCCGAGCAACATCAGCAACGCGGCCATGCCGGTGTCGACGTCCCAGTAGGGAACCGGCCAGGGCGAACCTGCCACGCCCGAGCGCGCCTTGTCCGGCTCGGCGTAGCGGCGCAGGTAGCGCGACCTGTCCGAGCAGCACAGGATCAGCACGGGCGCGTCGGACACTCCGTGCAGCCAGCCGTCGGTGGGCGCGTCAGGGTCGGATGTGGCCGCCCAGTACGCCGCCCGGTCGGCGTCGTCACGCAGCACCACGAAGTCGAACCCCTGGCTGAACCCGGCACTCGGAGCGCGCAGCGCGAGCTGCGCCACTCGTCGCAGCACCTCGGGCGGGACCGGTCGGGTGGCATCGAATCGCCGCACCATCCGGCGTCGCAGGATGGCTTCGCGCAGTTGCACCGCCGTCAGTCCGCGCGGCCGGGCGAGGTGGACGACGACGTCGACGAGGACGATGAGTCGGCCGCCGACTTCAGGTCGGGGAAGTCGGACTCCCAGAACTCCGTCGGTCCCGACCGCCGCGCATCGGGCGTGCCGGTGCCGTGCTGATCCTGCTCCCGGGCGCGCAACTCGACCCGGCGGATCTTGCCGGAGATCGTCTTGGGCAGCTCGGCGAACTCGATCCGCCGGATCCGTTTGTACGCCGCGAGGTGCTCGCGCGCGTACGTGAGGATGTCGAGCGCGGTGCGCTCGTCCGGTGCGTGGCCCGCGGCGAGGACGACGTACGCCTTGGGCACGGCCAGACGGGTCGGATCGGGCGACGGCACCACGGCCGCCTCGGCCACCGCCGGGTGCTCGATGAGCACCGACTCCAGCTCGAAGGGGGAGATGCGGTAGTCCGACGCCTTGAACACGTCGTCGGAGCGGCCGACGTACGTCACGTAGCCCTGCGCGTCCCTCACGGCGACGTCGCCGGTGTGGTAGACACCGCCGCGCATCGCCTCGGCAGTGCGCTCGCGGTCCGCGTCGTAGCCGACCATCAGTCCGACAGGCCGGCCGAGCGGTCCGTCCAGACGCAGGCAGATCTCGCCCTCCTCATCGCCGGTGTCGGCGCCGGAGGCCGGGTCGACCAGGACCACGTCGTAACCCGGCAGCGCCCGACCCATCGACCCGGGCACGACCCGCTGGCCGGGGGTGTTGCCGATCTGCGCGGTCGTCTCGGTCTGCCCGAACCCGTCGCGCACGGTGATCCCGAGCGCGGCGCGCACCTGCTCGATCACCTCGGGATTGAGCGGCTCGCCCGCGCCCACCATCTCGCGCAGCGACAATCGCTCGCGCCAGGGCGCGAGGTCGCTCTGCACGAGCATCCGGTAGACGGTGGGCGGCGCGCAGAAGGTCGTGGCGCGCTCCTGCGCGAGGGCCCGCAGCAGGCCCTGCGCGTCGAACCGCGCCTGGTTGACCATCAGCACCGTGGCGCCGGCGTTCCAGGGTGCGAAGACGCAGCTCCACGCGTGCTTGGCCCAGCCGGGCGAGCTGACGTTGAGGTGCACGTCGCCGGGCTGCAGACCGATCCAGTACATCGTCGACAGGTGCCCGACCGGGTACGACGCGTGCGTGTGGGTGACGAGCTTGGGAGCCGCCGTCGTGCCCGAGGTGAAATAGACGAGCATCGGATCGTGCGCGCCGGTGACGGCCGCGGGCGCGGACCCTGCGTACGACTCGCTCTCGGAGTAGGAGCGCCAGCCCTCCGGGTGGCCGTCGCCGACCGCGATACGGGTGAAGTCGCCGGGCACCGTCTCGAACGCGTCCGCCGCGTCGACCCTCACGATGGCGTGGGCGACGACGCCGCGGTCGATCCGGTCCCGGAGATCCGCCGGGGTGAGCAGCGTCGCTGCGGGGATGGTGACCGCGCCCAGCCGGATGCACGCCAGCAGGCTCTCCCACAGCTCGACCTGGTTGCCCAGCATCAGCAGCACCCGGTCACCGGGGCCGACGCCGAGCGACGCCAGCCAGCCGGCCACCTGCTGAGAGCGTCGGGCCAGCTGCGCGTAGGTGTGGCTCGTACGGCGGTCCTCACCGTTGCCCTGATCGACGATGGTCAGCGCCGCCCGATCGCGCGAGTCCGCCTCCGTGGCCAACACGTCGAACCAGTCGGTGGCCCAGTTGAAGCGTTCGAGGCGGGGCGGCGAGTAGCCTGCGATCGCGGCGTCGTAGTCGGTGCGGTGGGACAGCAGGTGATCCCGCGCAGCGCGGAAATCGTCTGCCGGCGTAGCGATAGGGTGCTGGCTCGTCGACGGCATATGTGAATGTAACCAACGTCACGCGCCGGGCGCAGCGAAGGTGCACCAACCGATCGGGTGCCTTCGGCGTCTCAAGGGATATGACCACCATCTCCCTCCTGGCGCCCGCCGGCGTCCGGTCGCGGCGACACACGCGTGAAGAGGGGAGGGCGACGGTGGTTCGGGGGGCATCAGCGACCGACGCGGCGGTGCGCGAGGTGTACGACGCGCACTTCGGTCGACTCGTCGGATGGGCGACGTCGTTGGTGGGGGACCGCGACCTGGCGCACGACTTCGTCACAGAGGCGTTCATCCGGTTGATCAACCACTGGGGCCAGGTCGCCGAGCCGCGGCCGTGGCTCTACACGACGGTCGCCAACCAGGTCCGCGACCACTGGCGCAAGCGGGGCCGTGAGGCGGCGGCGTACGACAAGTTCACTGCCGGGCGACCCGTCGACATCGACGTGGCGGCGCCCGAACCCGATGTCGCGACGCGGTTGACCGTGCGCGACGCCGTGGAATCCCTGCCCGGGCGACTGCGGATGACGGTGCTGCTGCACTACTACGCCGATCTGTCGGTGGCCCAGGTCGCCCGTGAGCTGGGCAAGTCCGAGGGCGCAGTCAAACGAGACCTCTACGACGGCCGCAAACTGCTGGCCGAGCATTTGAAGCAGGTGCGATGAGCAACCACGACCGGTACGACACCGGCGACGACCACCGCGAACCGGCGTACGACGACGACCCGGTCGCGCGCTTCTTCGGCGCGCACCGCTCGTCGGTGCGACCCGAGGCCGCCGGTGACCTGGACTGGGCCCGGATCACCCGGGCCGCCCGGCGCCGCCGCCCGCACCGTCTCCTGGCCGGTGGCGTCGCAGCCGCCGCGGTGGCGGCCATCGCCGCGTTCGGGGTCTGGACCGCGCAGACTCCGCAGTCGAACGCCCCGGCCGTGGCCGGTCAATCGGCGACGAGCTCGTCGGGCGCCCCCCAGGCGAGCGGCCCTGCCGGCGCATCCGATTCACCTGGTTCGTCCGGCTCATCGGGAGGGCGGTCCGGCACCCTGCAGCCGCAGCAGCAACAGAGCGGGACGCCGACGTCGCCCGGTGGCCAGTCGCAGTCACAGGCGCAGGCACAGCCACGTCTGGCGCCGCCGGACAGCTTCGTCACCTGGTCGCTCAGCAACGCCGGCGACAACGTGGTCTACGACCTCGGGTCCAGCACCTGCGGGGGCTTCACCTGTCCGGTGCTGCTGCGCTCCGACGACAACGGCACGCACTGGTCCTCCGTGCACACCTTCGACGCATCCCGCTACTCCACCCCGGTCGGGCCCGGAGCCAGTCGCATCCAGGCCGATGACCAGTTGCGCGACGTCCGCTTCGTGACGCCGACCACGGGATACGTCTTCGGCGGCGACCTGTGGGTGACCCACGACTCGGGAGCGACCTTCTCCCGGGTGGCCCACCCGGGCCGTACCGTCCTCGACGTCGAGGCGTGGCACGGCGACCTGCTGGTCCTCACCGCCGACAACTGCGCCTCCTCGACGTGCGACGGGTCGGTGAGCGTGACGCGGATGGACACCTCCGCCGACACCGTGCCGCAGGCCGCGTCCTCCACTGCCGACCTCACGGCGCCGATCGTGTCCGGCCAGATCGTGGTCCGCAACGGCATGGCCTACCTCTCGCTCACCAGCGCCTCCGGGTCGCCGCTGCCCCCGCTACGGCTGACCGGCGACACGCTGGAGCCGATGTCCGCGACGGACGCGTGCGCCGGTACGCCGCTGCAGGCCATCACCCCGTCCTCCACCCTCGACCACCAGCTCTTCGCACTGTGCGCCCCGACGCCCAACGGATCGCTGACGGCGTACACGCTCGTGCACAGCAACGACGACGGGTCGACCTGGACGAAGGTGTCGACCGGGGCGTTGCAGCTGCCCACCGGCGCTCGGCCGGACCTGGCATCCATCGACGCCGATCACGTGGCTGCCTCGGCCGGTCCGACCGATACATCGGGTGGGGCCGCGACCGTAGGAGCGGGGTCCCTGGTCGTGTCCACCGACGGCGGCGCCACGTTCACGGCCAAGGACGGGCCGCTCAACCTGGGCACGAGCGGGATCGACTGGATCGCCAGCCCCGGCGGGAGCCAGTACTACGCGATCACCCTGAACGGCGCGGGGTACTGGTGGTCCAACGACGCGGGGGCCACCTGGAGGCTCGTCGATCCGGTCGGCTGACGTGGGAAGCTGACCGAGTGAGCGACGGGGACCCGCGGCCGCCGGGCTATCCCTCCCACTGGGAGGCCGATGTCGTCCTGCGCGACGGCTCGATCGGGCACGTGCGCCCCATCCGACCGACCGATGCCGCCCTGATCCAGGAGTTCCACGAGCGGCAGTCCAAGGAATCGATCTACCTGCGCTTCTTCGCACCGCTGCCGCACCTGTCCGACCGCGACGCGCACCGTTTCGCGAACGTGGACCACCACGCCCGGGTCGCCCTGGTGATGGAGGCGGGCGAGCAGCTGGTGGGCATCGCCCGCTACGACCGCGTGGGTGACGCACCGCCGCGTGCCGAGGTCGCCTTCAACGTGGCCGACGACTTCCAGGGCCGCGGCGTGGGATCGGTGCTGCTCGAGCACCTGGTGGCCATCGGCCAGGAGGGCGACATCGAGGAGTTCACCGCCGACGTACTCCCGCAGAACCGCAAGATGCTCGGCGTCTTCTCCGAGGCGGGCTTCGAGGTGCGTCGTCACTTCGACGACGGGGTCGTGGCGCTGTCCTTCCGCATCGAGACCACCAGCCGCAGCCGGGAGGTGCTGGAGGCCCGCGAGCACCGGGCGGAGGCCCTCAGTGTGGCCGCGCTGCTGCACCCCACCAGCGTGGCGGTGGTCGGTGTCGGCTCTCGCCCGACCTCGGTGGGCCGGGAGATCTACGAGCGGCTGGTCGGGCAGGGGTTCACCGGCACGGCGTACGCGGTCAACAGCAACCCGCACCGTGAGGTCGAGGGTGAGGTCTACGCACGGGTGAGCGACCTGCCCGGACCGGTCGACGTCGCGGTGATCGCGGTGCCGGTCGGCGGGGTGCTCGAGGTGGCGCGGGACTGCGCCGCGCACCGGGTGAAGGCGCTCATCGTGGTGTCGGCGGGTTTCGCCGAGGTCGGCGAGGAAGGCGCCGCGCTGCAGCGCGAACTGCTCCAGGTGGCGCGGCGGGGCGGTATGCGGGTGGTCGGCCCGAACTCCTTCGGGATCATCGACACGCGCGAATCCGTGCGGATGAACGCCTCGGTGGCGCCGGACATGCCGGAGGCCGGCGGGTTCGGCCTCTTCGCGCAGAGCGGCGTCCTCGCCATCTCGGTGCTCGCCTCGGCCGGGCGTCGCGGCCTGGGCCTCAGCGACTTCGTGTCCGCAGGCAACCGGATCGACGTCTCCGGCAACGACATCATGCAGTTCTGGATCGATGATCCGACCACGCGCGTCGCCGGTCTCTACCTGGAGTCGATGGGCAATCCCCGCAAGTTCTCCCGCATCGCCCGACGGCTGGCGCAGGAGAAGCCGGTCATCGTGATCAAGTCCGGCACCTCGGTCTACGGCGTTCCGCCCGGTCACCGGGTGCGTGACACGACCGTCGGTCCGGAGGCGTTCGCCCAGATGCTACGGCAGGCCGGCGTGATCCGGGTCGAGAACCTGCACCAGTTGCTCGACGTTGCCCAGCTGGTCGTCGATCAGCCGCTCCCGGGCGGCACCGGCGTCGCGGTCGTCGGAAACACCGTGTCGCTGGGCGCGCTCGCCGCGGACGCGGTCGTCAGCTGGGGCTTGGACGTGGTGCACGGTCCGCGCAGTGTGCCGCCGGACGCGTCGGGCGCACAGGTCGAGCAGGCCCTGGAGGAGGTCTTCGCCGACCCGGACGTGCACAGCGTGGTCGCGTGCTTCCTGCACGCGAAGACCGAGCCGAGCATCGCCTCGGCGACCGCGCTCGCACAGGTCGCGGCTCGGCACCGCAAACCCTGCGTCGCCACCTTCGTGGGGATCAACGAGGTCCGCGCGGCCCTGGCGTCCGGCCGGCGTACGACGCCCGACGGCGAGGTCACCCCGGTGATCGTGCCGGCGTACAGCACCCCCGAGGACGGGGTGCGCGCGCTGGCCGCCGCCACCCGGTACGCCGAGTGGCGGGCGGCCGACCACGGTGAGCTGGTCACCCCCGAGGGCATCCACCGCACCCGCGCCGATGCGGTCGTCGACGCCGTGCTGGCCGGGTCACCGCAGGGCCGCGCGTTGCAGCCCGGCGAGGTGCGCGAGCTGCTGGCGGCGTACGGGATCGAGGTGTGGGAGACCGTGCCCGTCGACTCGCCGGCCCGTGCCGCCGCGGCGGGCGCGCGACTGGGCTTCCCGGTCGTGGTCAAGTCGACGTCGCCCATCGCGAGCAGCCAGCCCATCGCGAGCGTGCGGCTGGACCTGCACAACCGCTCCGCGGTCCGCGCGGCCTACACGACCCTCGACGACCGACTGCGCCCCCTGCACGCCAACCGGCTCGTGGTGCAGCGGATGGCGACGCCGGGGATCCCGTGCGTGATCTCCTCGGTGGAGGACCCGCTCTTCGGCCCGGTGGTGAGTTTCGCGCTGGCTGGCCCGCCGCGGGAGGTGATGGGCGACATCGGCTACCGCATCCCGCCCCTGCGCACCGGGGACGTGCGAGACCTGATCGGATCGGTGCGCGCCGCGCCCCTGTTGCGCGGACACGGAGGTCGCCCGCCGGTCGACCGGGTCGCGCTGGAGGATGTGATCGCGCGGGTCTCGATGATCGCGGAGCAGATGCCCGAGGTCGTCTCCCTGGAGCTCAACCCGGTCAACACCCACGAAGACGGGATCGAGGTCCTGGGCGCGAGCATCACGGTCGCGCCGGGCGCGGCACGGACCGATCGCGGACGTCGCGCACTGGCCTGACCGGTCGTCCTACGGCACGCGTCCCCGCGGCCGGGGTGCAGTACCGATGCTTGGGAGGCAGGCCCGCAGGGGTGAGAGGATGCCCCAATGTCCTATGCCGGTCCCCGCAGTGACGCGCTGCCCGAATCCCTGCTCTCCGACATCGACACCTCGGGCTACTACCCGGCGCTGGTGAGCGATGTGGTCGCCACCGCGCTCGGCGACGACACCGTGGTGTCCCACCTGGTGCACGCGGAGACCACCTTCGACAGCGAGACCGTACGCCGTCACGTCACCGTGCTCGTCCTCGCGCCGCACCGCCTCGTGGTGGTGCACGCCGACGACCACGCGCCCTCCGCCGACACGCCCGCCGAGCACCTCGGCGCGGTCGCGACGGCCACCTCCGAGACCATCCCGCTCGGGAGGGTCCGCGGGGTGATGCTCGCGCACGTGGTCTCCGCGCCCGAGGACTACCGGCCCGGCAGCCTCGGCCGCGAGATCACCCTCAAGCTGGGGTGGGGCACCGTCGCGGCGATCGACATCATGCCCGCGCAGTGCGCCGACCCGCAGTGCGAGGCCGACCACGGGTACGAGGGCACCATCGGCGACGACGACATCACCTTGCGCATCACCGGAGAGGTCGACGGCGACGACACCCTGGAGCAGGCCAAGCAGTTCGCCGCCGTCCTGTCCCGCGCGCTCGGACAGCCCACCAGGTGACCTTCCCCGGAGCCGTGCTCCCGTCGTACGACGAGCGCGGCCTGGTCGGAGTGCTGCCCCGGCTCGTGGCGTCGCTGGGCGTGCGGCTGCCGGGCGAGCCACCCGTAGCGCCGCTTCCGCCGGCACGCCGCGCCGTCGTGGTGCTCGTCGACGGGCTGGGTTGGGAGCAGTTGCGTGCCCGGGGTGGGCACGCGCCGTTCCTGCGTCGTGCCCTGGCCGGGGCAGCGGAGATCGCCGAACCGCTGACGGCCGGTTTCCCCTCGACCACGGCGACGAGCATGGGCGGCTTCGGGACCGGATGCGGACCGGGGGTGCACGGGCTGGTGGCCTACCAGGTGCGGGCGCCGGGAGCCCGCTACGTCTTCAACGAACTGACCTGGCAGGGCGGTCCCGATCCCCTCGAATGGCAGCCACGCCCGACGGTTTTCGAGCAGGCGACGGCAGCGGGGGTGCACGTCACGATGGTGGGGCCGGACCACTTCGACGGCTCCGGCCTGACGACCGCGGCGCTGCGCGGTGCCCGGTTCGTGGGGAAGGAGGAGTTGTCCGGGCGGGTGGACGCCGCGCTCGCCGCACTGCGCGCCGCACCCGCGGACGATCCGGCGCTGCTCTATCTCTACTGGGGCGAGGTGGACAAGGCCGGTCACGTGCACGGGTGCGACTCCTGGCAGTGGGGTGACGAGCTGGAGCTGCTCGACCGGGAGCTCGCGAGGCTGCACGCCGCGCTGCCGTCCGGGACCTCGCTGACCATCACCGCCGACCACGGGATGGTGGACATCCCCGCCGACGCCCGCATCGACGTCGTCCACGATCCCGATCTGCGCGACGGCGTACACCTGGTCGGCGGCGAGTTGCGCGCACCTCAGGTCTACTGCCTGCCCCGTGCCGCCGACACCGTGCTGGCCGCGTGGCGTGAACGGCTCGCGTCGTCCGCGTGGGTGCTCAGCCGTGAGGAGGCCGTGGCCGCAGGGCTCTTCGGGTCGGTGCTGGACCGGGTGCTGCCGCGCTTCGGCGAGGTCATCGTGGCGATGCACGCGCCGGCCGGGGTGTTCGACAGCCGGGTGATGACGCCTCGGGTGTCGGGTCTCGTCGGACAGCACGGGTCGCTCACCGCGGCCGAGCAGCTGGTGCCGTTCGTGCACCTGACCGCCTGAGGGTCTCTCGCACGGGGACGTGCTGGCTGGGAGGGTGCCGCGGGGTCCCTTGTGAACGTCGGGACGTCCGCGCCTGTGGCACGCGGGCACCGCGTGGTCCCTTGTGGTGGACGGCGCCGGATTTCGGGCGGCCTGGACCAGGGGCCTGCTGGCTGGGAGGGTGCCGCGCGGTCCCTTGTGGGAGCCGGGATGCGTGCGTGCCGGATGGGAGGGCACCGCGCGGTCCCTTGTGCGACGTAGTACGGGTCTCTGGCGGTCGTCTGGGGCCGAGCGGGCCGAAACGCGGGGGAGGCGGTCAGCTGGTGGGTCGGAGGGCTGTCGCCGTTTAGGGTGGTGGACCGTGGCTGAGCTGGTCTTCTTCTCCGGGACGATGGACTGCGGCAAGTCGACCCTGGCGCTGCAGATGGAACACAACCATCGCGCCCGCGGTCACGACGGGCTGGTCTTCACGCGGCACGACCGGGCAGGCGAGGCGGTGCTCTCCAGTCGACTCGGGCTGGCCCGTGAGGCGCTGGAGGTGAGCGACGGACTCGACTTCTGGGATGTCGTCGTCGAGCACGCCACGCACGGTCGCGACCTGCGCTTCCTCATCTGCGACGAGGCGCAGTTCTACACCTCCGAGCAGGTCGAGCAGCTCGCCCGGGTGGTCGACGAGATGGACATCGACGTCTACGCGTTCGGAATCACCGCCGACTTCCGCGCACAACTTTTCCCCGGGTCGAGGCGGCTGATCGAGCTCGCCGACCGGGTGTCGACCCTGCAGGTCGAGGCGCTGTGCTGGTGCGGGCGCACAGCCACCCACAACGCGCGCGTCGTCAACGGTCAGATGGTGGTCGAGGGCGACCAGGTCGTCGTCGGCGACGTCGGTGAGGTGACACCGGGCGCACCGGAGAGCCTCGTCGAGTACGAGGTGCTCTGCCGGCGGCACTACATGCGACGGATGACGTCGTACGCCGCGCGCGTCACCTCCCAGCACCCGCTGCCGTTCGAGGCGGAGGTCTCCGCCCTCTGTCCGTTGCCCACCCTCGCCGCACACGGCGCCACAGAATCGACGCCGCGAGCCGCCGGGGAGTGACACCGGTGCGGGGGATGATGTGGGCATGAACGAGCCGGGACCCGACGACGCGCGGACCCTGCCGCTGCCCCGGGCCCCTCGA
Source organism: Allobranchiibius sp. GilTou73 (assembly GCF_021391335.1). Lineage (GTDB taxonomy): Bacteria > Actinomycetota > Actinomycetes > Actinomycetales > Dermatophilaceae > Allobranchiibius > Allobranchiibius huperziae. The sequence continues at coordinate 2,164,612 of NZ_CP090051.1, forward strand.
CCTGACCGGACCCGGCCCGTCGACCGCTCGGACGGGCGGGCGACGTCGAGGTCCGGCCCCCTGCGCGACGGGTCGCCGCACCGTCAGGGCGCGCACGGGCGCGTAGAGGACGCCCACGCAGACAAGACGTACGCCGATGGTGCTGATACGGAACACGGACACCCGCCGCGCGGGCGGGCGGCCAAGGCGGTCGGCCGGGGCGCCGTACGAGGGGCGGCACTGCTCGGCCGCGGCAGTGCCGGATTCGGCCGCGGGTCCTATCGGCTGGCGCGCCGGGCCAGCCAGGCGCAGGGCGCGGGCGAGACGGGCCTGTCACGGCTGATCGAGGTGCACGCCTTCAGTTCGGCCGGCGACGCCGCCGTGACGGTCGGCCTCGCGGGCACGGTCTTCTTCGCCGGCAGCAGCAGCCAGGCGCGCGGTCACACCCTGCTCTTCCTGCTGCTGACGATGCTGCCGTTCGCCGTCGTCGCGCCCCTCATGGGACCGCTGCTCGACCGTTTCCGGCACGGTCGACGGTGGGCGATCGGGGCGACCCTGGCCGGGCGCGCCTTCCTCTGCTGGGTGCTCGCGCAGGCGGTCGACGCCGATTCACTCTTGCTCTTCCCGGTGGCGATGAGCGTGCTGGTGGCCTCGAAGGCCTATCTGGTGACCCGCTCCGCGGCCGCGCCCAGGCTCCTGCCCTCGCAGCTCACCCTGGTCAAGGCCAACGGGCGTCTGTCGCTGGCCGGTGTCGTCGGCGCGGCGATCGGTGGTGGCATCGCCGGCCTCGCCACCAAGCTCGGCGGCCCTGCCTGGTCGCTGCGGGTCGCTTTCGTGCTCTTCATCGTCGGCACGGTGCTGGCTGTCCTGCTCTCGCCGCGGGTCGACTCCAGCGAGGGCGAGAAGCCGGCGTCGATGGTCGACCTCGCGACGGGAGAGAACGTCGTACGACGGGGCGTGTCCCACGACGTGGTGCTCGCGCTGCGCGCGAACGTCGGCCTGCGCTGGTTGTCCGGATTCCTGACGATCTTCCTGGCGTTCCTCATGCGCTCGCACCCGTTCCCCGGGTGGGAGCACCGCACCAACCTGCTGCTCGCCCTCGTCGTCGGCGCCGCGGGCGTCGGCAACGCACTGGGCACGGTGATGGGCTCGCTGCTGAAGTTCGCCGCGCCGCGGGTCATCGTGCTCGTGACGCTGCTCGCGGATGCCGTGGCGATCGTCGCCGCGGCCGTGTTCTTCGGGCTGCGGGCCGCCGTCCTGGTCGGGCTGATCGCGGGCATCGGTCAGCAGCTCGGCAAGCTGGCTCTGGACTCACTGATCCAGGACACCGTGCCGGAACACATGCGCACTAGCGTCTTCGGCCGCTCCGAAACGCTGTTGCAGCTGTCGTGGGTCGTCGGCGGCATCGTCGCGGTGGTCATCCCGAACAACGCCACGGTGGGCATGGTGCTCGCCGCGACGGTGCTGTTGCTGTGGGTGACCGCGGTGCTGATCTGGCGCAGCGGTCGCGACCTGCCGCGGGTCAGTCTCGGCCGCGCCGGCCGCCGAACATGATGTCGTCCCAGCTCGGCACGCTGGGCCGTCCGGACCGTGCGCTGCTCGGACGACGGGGCGGGGCGGCTGAGGGCGTCTCGTCCGACGGCACGTCGACCGTCGGCTCCTCGGCCTGATCGCCCGGCTCCTGGTCGTCGCGGTCGGGAGTCGCCCCCGGCGTTTCTGACGCCGGGTCGGGGGCACCCAGTGCAGCGCCGTCGCCGTCATGCAACGCGCCGACCGCCGTGGCCCCGTGCCCGACGCTCGCGTCGGGCAGGTGCCGGACATCCTCGGAGTCCTCAAGCGCCCCGGCATCCTCGCCGCGCTCGGACTCGGCGGTGTTGTGGGTGTGCTCGGAGTGTCGATAGTGCTCAGGATCGGTGGTCGACGCGGTCGCCTCGGGGTGATCGGGGCCGGGCACCGGGGCGGCGGTCTGCGGGCGCTCGGCGTCCCCGACGGCAGAGTCCTCGTCATCGTGGCCCGAGGCGGACCCGGACTCGTCCGGGTGCAGAGCGACCGCCCCGAAGAGGTCCACCGTGCCGGTGACCGGGTCGTGGCCCAGGTCGTCGACCGTCGGTGCCGCGGGCGTCTCGTCCGGCGCGGCTCGGTCCGCTCGGGCGGCCTCATGACCGGTCTGCCCGGGCTGCTGCACGGGCACCGACTGGGGCTCCGGGTGCGTCGACCGGGTGGCCTGCGATCCGTCGGAGAGGGACTTGATCGGTGGCACGTCGACCGGCGTGCGACCGGAGCGGTTGCGCGAGCCTCTCGTACGTCGGCCGCGCGAGCGGGCCTGCATGGCGGACACCAGATCGACTGCTCCCGCCGAGGTCGCGGAGGCCGCGGATCCGGGTGATCCGGCGGATGTGGACGCGCTCGCGGACGCGGGTGACCCGGAGGGAGCCCCGGGCTCGGACACCCCACCCTCGGCCTCGACGTCGAACACCTTCACCGGTGCGACGGGTGCGGGGATCGGGCCACCTGCGGCTCGCTCGTCCTCCCCGAGCCAGCGGGCCTCGTCGTCGACGGCGTTGAGCGAGCGGGTGGCGGCACGGAACAACCAGGTCGCCTCGCGGGTACGGCCGCCGGCGCTGAACCGGCACACCACGACCCAGCCGCGACCCGCCGTGCGGTGTGCGTCCCAGGCGACGGTGTCGCCGGCGACGCCGCGATCGTGCAGCCGTGCGGCCACGCGCTGTCCCACGGTCGCTGCCGTGTCGGTCGTGCTGGCGCCGACGGGGAGATCCTGCGCGAGACCGGCGATGTAGGAGCGCTCGGCCTCGATGGGCGCCGCGTAGCGCTCCACCTTGGCCTGGTCCCACCCGGCGGCCGCGGCGACATGTCCCACCGAGTGGCCCGCGCGCAGCAGCTCCTGCACGGCGCGCGGGGTGACCAGTTCACCAGGAGGCAGGTGGGGCAGGTCGCCGATCGGCGCAGTGGGTTGCTCCGGCACGAGGCTCACCGCACGGGCCGCCGTGGCTGGGGCCGGGTCCGCTTTTCCGCCCGTGCCCGGCTGCGTGCCCTCGGCGCGAGGCGCACTGCCGCGAGACGACTCTGCCTCTGTCGTCGGTGCAGCCACCGCTGCCGCCGTGACCGACTCACGCACCCGGTCGTCGACCGACAGCCGGTAGCGTCCGCCCTCGTCGTCGACCAGCTGCAGGTCGGCGCCGTCGACCCCGGTCACCTTCAGGTCCCGCATCGCTTCGTCCCGCCTCTCGATGTCTTCTGGTCCGCAGGATGTCACGATCGGCGACAGCTGTTGGCAAGGCCACGCCGACCTCCCGGGCCGCGCGCGCGACGTGCGCGGCAGACTGGCCCGATGAACGTTCCCAGCGACGGCCCCGAGTCGTCCCACCCGGAGGAACCGGTCGCTCCTGCGGCGCGGCCCGTTCCGGAAGCGGTCCCCGCACCGGTCCAGCAGCCCGAGCCGGGCGGCGTGAGCGAGGAGGTCCTCGCCGCCGCGACCGAGCCGGTGCCCGACCCGGGGCCGCAGGAGGAACTCGCCGCGATGGTGCCGTACGACGCGGTCGTGCTGCTGTCGTTCGGCGGCCCGGAGGCACCGGAGGAGGTCATGCCGTTCCTGCGCCGCGTGACCGCAGGTCGCGGCATCCCCGACGAGCGGCTGGAGTCGGTGGCGAAGCACTACTACGACTTCGGCGGAGTCAGTCCGATCAACGACCAGTGCCGCGCGTTGCGCGACGCCCTGCACGGCGAGCTGCGCCGCCGCGGCATCGCGACGCCGGTGCTGTGGGGCAACCGCAACGGCGAGCCGTTCCTGGTCGACACCCTGCGCGAGGCGTACGACGGTGGAGCCCGCCGGGTGCTGGTGGTCACCACGAGCGCGTACTCCTCCTACAGCTCCTGCCGGCAGTACCGAGAGGACATCGCCGCCGCCCAGATCGAACTGCAGGACGAGGGCCTCGAGCTGGCCGTCGACAAGATCCGCCCCTACGCGACCCACCCGAGCTTCTCCCGGGTCAACACCCGCCTCGTGACCGACGCCGTCCGCGCATGCGGTCAGCCGGACGACGAGAAGCTGCGGGTCGTCTTCGTGACCCACTCGATCCCGGAGGCGATGGACGACACCTCCGGTCCCGGCGACGGTGAGGGCAGCCTCTACGAGCACCAGCACGACGAGATCGCGCACGTCATCCTCGACGAGGCGGGGATCACCCTGGACCGCGACCTGCACGGGGCGCTCGTCTACTGCTCCCGCTCAGGTGCCCCCGGGCAGCCGTGGCTCGAGCCGGACGTCAACGACCACCTGCGTGAACTGGCCGCCAAGGGTGTCACGGACGTCGTCGTCGCGCCGATCGGCTTCGTCTCCGACCACATGGAGGTCAAGTACGACCTCGACACCGAGGCGCGCGCGACCGCCGACGAGCTCGGCCTGCGGATGACCCGGGTGCCGACCGTCGGGGTGGACCCGGAGTTCGTGAGCGGGCTGGTCGATCTCGCCGAGGAGCGGGCCGCCCAGGCACGCGGCGAACAGGTGCTGCTGCCCGCGTGGCCGGGTGCCGCGATGCCGTCGGTGTGCGCCGCGGGCTGCTGTCCCAACCTGCGCACGCCCAAGCCGGCCGCGTGCGGGAGCGACTGATGGCGACCGACCGTCCGCAGCTCGGCCACCCCGAGCTCGCCACCCTGGAGCAGATGGCGTGCGACCTCGCGATGTCCGCGGGGCGCCTGATCGTCGACGAGCGGCCCCGCGGGCTTGGCGTGGCGGCCACCAAGTCCAGCGACACCGACGTGGTCACGGTGATGGACCAGCGCAGCGAGGCGTTTCTGCGCGAACGCCTTGACCAGTTGCGTCCCGACGACGGCCTGCTGGGCGAGGAGGGCGCCCAGCACGAGGGCAGCTCGGGCATCACCTGGGTGGTCGACCCCATCGACGGTACCGTCAACTACCTCTACGAGATCCCGGCGTACGCCGTGTCCGTCGCGGCGTGTGTCGGCGACGTACGGCAGGGCGGGGAGTGGAGCACGGTGGCCGGCGCGGTCTACAACCCGGTCACCGACGAGCTCTTCCACGCCCACGCCGGCGGTGGCGCGTTCCTTCGGCGACGCGGCGACGTGCAGTCGCTCTCGGTGAGCGGGGAGAAGCATCTCGCGAAGTCGCTGGTGGGCACCGGCTTCGGGTACGAGATCGCCAAACGCGAGCGGCAGGGCGCGGTCGTCGCGAGCCTGATCGGGCAGGTGCGCGACATCCGCCGGATCGGCAGCGCCGCCCTCGACTTGTGCTCGGTGGGGGCGGGCCGTCTCGACGTCTATTACGAGTCGGGCCTGAATCCTTGGGACCAGGCCGCCGGCCAGCTCGTCGTCACCGAGGCCGGAGGAGTGGTCGTCGGCAGGGGTGACGGACCCCCGGACAAGGACCTCGTCGTCGCTGGTCCAGCCCCTCTGGTGGCCGCCCTGAAGAGCGTCCTGAAGGTGTAGTCGCCACCGGGAATGACCCCGGTTGGCCATGCGTTCAGCGGGTAGGTAACAATTCCTCCGCCCGTCGGCGAAGTTCACGGGCGAGCGCATGAGCATCAGAGAGGGCATGGCATGGCGACTGACTACGACGCCCCACGTAAGACCGACGACGACCTGAGCGAAGACTCGATCGAAGAGCTGAAGTCGCGCCGCGTCGACAAGAACGCCGCGAGCGTCGATGTCGATGAGACCGAGCAGGCCGAGGGCTTCGAGCTGCCCGGCGCGGACCTGTCCGGCGAGGAGCTGTCCGTCCAGGTGATCCCGCGCCAGGCGGATGAGTTCACCTGCTCGCGCTGCTTCCTCGTGCACCACCGCAGCCAACTCGCCAGCGACGCCGACGGAGTCCTCGTCTGCAGCGAGTGCGCGGCCTGAGCGCTTCGTGAGCGCCGTCCCGGTCCCGATCCGCAGGCTGGATCCGGGACTCCCACTCCCGTCGTACGCCCGCCCGGGCGACGCGGGGGTGGATCTGCACGCGCGGATCGGCCTGACCATCCCGCCGGGGCACCGGGCACTGATCCCGACGGGGATCGCCATCGAGCTGCCCGACGGGTACGCCGGATTCGTGCACCCGCGCTCCGGCCTCGCGGCCCGGCACGGCATCACGATGGTCAACGCCCCGGGCACCATCGACGCCGGCTTCCGCGGCGAGATCCAGGTCAACCTGATCAACCTCGATCCCCGCGAGTCGTTCTCGTTCGACCGGGGCGACCGCATCGCGCAGCTGATCGTCCAGCGCGTCGAAGAGGTGCAGTGGAGCGAGGTGGACGTCCTGGGCCCCAGTGAGCGCGGCCAGGGCGGTCACGGTGCGTCCGGCGGTTTCACCAGTCCGCCGACGCGGGATACGGTGCGCTGACATCAGTTCGAGGAAGGGAAGTTGGACCCGTGGGGATCTTCCGCCGCAAGGCGCGTGAGGACGGGCCGACCGCGTCCGGGCACGACGACGACGCGGCGTCGGCCGAGGTCGAGTCGGACGACACCGGAGCAGAGGACATCGAGGCGACGGATCTCGCGTCCGAGACCGACTCCGTCGGCTCCGATGTCGGCGACGCCGCCGACGCGGACCTGAGTGACGCCGGCGACGACGAGGCCGACGATTCGCACCACGAGCTTCCCGGTCGCCTGCCGCGGCCGCACGACCTGGATCGCAGCAAGGGCCCGTTCGACCGCTCGGAGGTCAAGAACCTCGACGACCGGCTCGACTTCGGCGCACTCGCGCTGCGGCCCCTGGCCGGCATGGAGTTGCGCCTCGACGTGGACCAGGAGGCCGGAAACATCACCGGCATCACTGCCGTGTTGGGCGAATCGGCCTGCCAGGTGCAGGTGTTCGCAGCACCCAAGAGCCGGGGCATCTGGGATGACATTCGCGACGAGATCGCCGACGGGCTGATCACGGGCGGTGGGTCGGCCACCGAAGAGCTCGGTCCGCTCGGCATCGAGCTGGCCGTGCGCATCCCGGCGCGCGGCAACGACGGCCGTACGACGTACTCCGCCGCGCGCTTCGCCGGCGTCGACGGGCCGCGCTGGTTCCTGCGCGCGGTCTTCTCCGGTGCCGCAGCGACCGACGGGGCGGCAGCCGCCACGTTGGTGGACTTCGTGCGCGACACCGTGGTGCTGCGCGGCAGCGAAGCGCGGGCGCCGCGGGAGCTGCTGGAACTGAAGGTGCCCGATGCGGTGGCCGAGGCCGCCGAGGAGGAGAATGCTCCTCGTACGCTCGATCCGTTCGAGCGAGGGCCTGAGATCACGGAGGTGCGCTGATGGGCGCAACGGCGACGATTCGCGAGGCGGCGCGCCGATTCAGCAGGTCGTCGGCCGCCATCGAGCGCGATGAGCTGCGTGAGGCCGCCACCAAGCGGGGCGGCACCCCGATCGAGGCGTGCTGCGACCGTCAGATCGCGGGCTGTTGCGGCACCGTTCGCTACACCAGCCTGCGTCCGCGCACCGATTCCGTGCCGGCGTTCGTCGTCGGTCTGGACGACGGCACCCGGATGATGCAGCTGGTCTGGCTGGGCCGCCGGAGCATCGCCGGCATCGAGCCGGGCGTCTACCTGACCGTCAAGGGTCGGGTGCTGCACCGTCGCGGCATGCCCACGATCTTCAACCCCGAGTACGAGATCAAGCCCGCCGTAGAGGTGGACTGACCCCGGCTGATCCGACGCACCGGGCATCCGGCCGGGCGACACAGCGAAGGGCGCGCTCCGCGGAGCGCGCCCTTCGCTGTGTGGCCGAATCGCCGCAGGCTCAGGTGCTCTCGTGGGAGACGGTGCGCACGTCGGCGATGTCGCGTCCGGTCATCGCGGCACCGAGCGCCGCCTCGGCGTCGGCGGTGGCGAGGAAGAGCAGCTCGTCGAGACCCTCGATGGGCTCGGTCCGGGTGGGCACGATCGGCCGCTCGTCCCGGATGATGCCGACCAGCACGCAGTCCGGCGGCAGGTCCAGCCCGCCCACGGTCTGACCGACGGCCGGGCTGTCGGACGGGATGGTGATCTCGACCATCGTCGCCTTGCCCTGCTGGAACTGGAAGAGGCGCACGAGGTCGCCCACGCTGACGGCTTCCTCGACGAGTGCGGTCATGATGCGCGGGGTCGACACCGCGACGTCCACACCCCACGCCTCGTCGAACATCCACTCGTTCTTGGGGTTGTTGACGCGTCCGACCGTGCGCGCGATGCCGAACTCGGTCTTCGCGAGCAGCGAGACGACGAGGTTGACCTTGTCGTCACCGGTCGCGCAGACCACGACGTCGCAGTCCTGCACCTGCGCCTCCTGCAGGGTGCTCATCTCGCACGCGTCGGCGAGCAGCCAGGACGCGTCCGGCACCGACGCGGTGCGGTCGTCCTCCGCGTACTTGTCGATGAGCAGCACCGCGTGCCCGTTGTGGATGAGTTCGCGGGCGATCGAGCGGCCGACACTGCCCGCTCCGACGACGACGACGCGCATGGTGGGGAACTCCTACAGATCTGCGGGTCGGGGTGAGGTGAGGGTTTCCTCGATCTCCGGACGACGGTCGCGCTCGGCGAGGACCTGCAAGAGGTCGCCTTCCTGCAGCACCGTGTCCGGGTCGGGCAGGCGGCCCTCGCCGAGGCGGGTGAAGTACCCGACGCGGGCGCCGGTCTCGCGCTCGATGACCCGCAGCGGTGTGCCGACCCAGCTGATGTGCGGGCTCAGATCGAGCAGGCTGATGCGGCCGCTCGGGTCGGTGTGCAGCGGGATGGCGCCCTGCGGCACGAGCCGGCGCAGCACCTGGTCGGCCGTCCAGCGGACGGTGGCGACGGTCGGGATGCCGAGGCGCTGGTAGATCTCCGCGCGGCCCGGGTCGTAGATGCGCGCGACGACGTGCTCCACGTCGAAGGTCTCGCGAGCGACACGCGCGGCCAGGATGTTGGAGTTGTCGCCGCTGCTGACCGCGGCGAACGCGTACGCATTGCGGATGTCCGCCCGCTCGAGCGTCTCGCGGTCGAAACCGACTCCGGTGATGCGCGATCCGGCGAAATTGGACCCGAGACGGCGGAAGGCTCCCTCGTCCTGGTCGATGATCGCGACCTCATGCCCGTGCTCCTGTAGGCCGATGGCCAGCGTGGAGCCGACCCGGCCGCATCCCATGATCACGAAGTGCACGCCGAGGACGCTACCGGAGTGTGCGCGAAGCTCCGGCATCTCGGCCCTAGACTCTGCGGTTGTGTCAGTGACTGGACGAACCATCAAGCGTGTGCTCGTCGGTCGCGCGATGCGCAGCGACAAGCTGGGCGACACCCTGCTGCCCAAGCGGTTGGCCCTGCCGATCTTCGCGAGTGACGCGCTCTCCTCGGTGGCGTACGCGCCCGACGAGATCCTGATCACCCTCGGCGCGGCCGGTGGCGCGTTCGTGACCACCAACTCCTGGTACATCACCGGCGCCGTCGTCTTCGTGATGGCGATCGTCGTGGCGTCCTACCGGCAGAATGTGCACGCCTACCCCTCCGGCGGTGGCGATTACGAGGTCGCGACCACCAACCTGGGCCCCAAGGCGGGCCTGACCGTGGCCTCGGCCCTGCTCGTGGACTACACGCTCACGGTGGCGGTGTCGGTGTCCTCCGGCGTCCAGAACGCGTCCGCGGCGCTGCCGTTCGTGCAGGGCCGCGAGGTCATCGTGGCCGTGCTGCTCGTGGTCGCGTTGACGGCGCTCAATCTGCGCGGCGTGCGCGAGTCCGGCTCGTATTTCGCCATCCCCGTCTATCTGTTCATCCTCGGCATCGTCGGGCTGGCGATCGTCGGGGTGTTCCGCAAGCTGATGGGCGACCTTCCGCTCGCCGAGAGCGCGAAGTTCTCCCTCGCCCCGCAGGCGGGCATGTCGTCGTTGTCGCAGTTCGCGATGCTCTTCCTGCTGTTGCGCGCCTTCTCCAGCGGATGTGCGGCGCTCACCGGTGTCGAGGCGATCTCCAACGGTGTGCCGGCGTTCAAGAAGCCCAAGAGCAAGAACGCCGCCACGACGCTGCTGATGATGGGCTCCATCGCGGTCATCATGCTCGTCTCGATCATCGCCCTGTCGCGCTGGACCGGTATCCACATGCAGGACCCCGACCACCCGGGAAGGCTCCTGCTGCACGGCAAGCCGGTCGAGAACTACAACGAGAACACCGTCCTCGGGCAGCTGTCCCATGCGGTCTTCCACGGCTTCGCGCCGGGCATCATCTTCGTCTCGATCGTGACCGGCATCATCCTCGTGCTGGCCGCGAACACCGCGTTCAACGGGTTCCCGGTGCTGGCGTCGATCCTCGCGAAGGACGGCTTCCTGCCCCGGCAGCTGCACACCCGCGGCGACCGGCTGGCCTACTCCAACGGCATCCTGATCCTGGCGGGCGCGGCGGTCGCCCTCATCGTGATCTACCACGCCGAGACCACCCGACTGATCCAGCTCTACATCGTCGGCGTCTTCGTCTCCTTCACCACCAGCCAGACCGGCATGATCCGGCACTGGAACAGGCACCTGAAGGAGGAGCAGGACCCCAAGGTCAAATACCGGATGCGGCGCTCGCGCGTCATCAACGCCGTCGGCGCCGTGATGGCAGGGCTGGTGCTGGTCGTCGTCCTGCTGACGAAGTTCACCCACGGCGCCGGGTACGCCGTCGGCGCGATGATCGTGCTCTACGTCCTCATGCTCGGCATCCGCCGCCATTACGCGCACGTGCGTGACGAGCTGGCCCTGTCCGACATCGACGGCGACGAGCAGGTGCTGCCCGCACGACTGCACGTCATCGTGCTGGTCTCCAAGATCCACAAGCCGACGATGCGGGCGCTGGCGTACGCGCGGGCGACCCGTCCCGCGGTGCTCGAGGCGCTGACCGTGGACGTGAACCACGAGGAGACGCAGGCGCTCAAGGACGAGTGGAAGCGGCGCGACATCCCCGTCACGCTCAGTACGGTGGCTTCGCCCTACCGCGAGATCACCCGGCCGGTCATCAACTACGTGCGCGCCATCCGGCGCGACAGCCCGCGCGACGTGGTGATGGTCTACATCCCCGAGTACGTGCTCGGGAAGTGGTGGGAACAGCTGCTGCACAACCAGTCCGCGCTGCGCCTGAAGGCCCGGCTGCTCTTCACGCCCGGTGTGATGGTCACCAGCGTGCCGTGGCAGCTGCACTCCTCCGAGGGGTCCGAGGACCGCTTCGACGGGTCTGCTCCGGGGTCCGTCCGGCTCGGTCGCTGACCCGCGGTGCCCCAGCGCCCCCGTTCCGGCGAACCCCGCCGCGGACGACCCGAACGGCGCGGCGGGTCGCGTCGCCCCGCACGCCGGACCGGCAGCGATCCCGCCGCGCCCGGCTCGATGGTGGGCACCGAGCTGGTCCTGGACATCGGGGCGGTCGCGCACGGCGGATCGTGCGTCGCGCGTACGGAGGGCCGCGTCGTCTTCGTGCGGCACACGCTGCCGGGGGAGCGCGTGCGCGCGCGCGTCACCGACGGCACCCGCACCTCCCGCTTCCTGCGGGCCGACGCGGTCGAGGTGCTCGATGCCTCACCCGAACGGCGCACGCCGGCGTGTCCCTGGTCCGGCCCGGGCCGCTGCGGAGGGTGCGACTGGCAGCACACGAGCGTGGCGTACGGACGAGAGTTGAAGACCGCGGTGGTCGCCGAGCAGCTGCGCCGGTTGGCGGGCATCGACTGGACGGGCGACGTCGAGGCCGTGGCCGGCGACCAGGACGGGCTGCGCTGGCGCACCCGGGTGGAGCTCGCGAGCGGGCCGGACGGACGGGCGGGATTCCGCGCGCACCGCTCGCACGACGTCGTACCCGTCGAGGACTGCGTCATCAGCGTGCCGCAGGTGCGGGCGACCGGGATCTTCACCGAGCGCTTCGAGGCCGGGGTCACCGGCGTGGACGTCGCCGTGTCGTCCGACGGCTCGGCGACCGCAGTGCTGCTGCCGCACCGCGGCGAGGTGCCGGGTGTGCTCGAGAGCGTGACCGCGGGTGGGACGTCACTGGACTTCGAGGTGTCCGCGCGCGGTTTCTGGCAGGTGCACCCCGGGGCGGCGCCGACCTTCGTGGACGAGGTGCTGCGGCAGCTCGCGCCGCGACCGGGCGAGCGGGTGCTCGACCTCTACTGCGGCGTCGGGCTCTTCACCAGGTTCCTCGCCGAGCGGGTGGGGCAGAGCGGTGCTGTCCTCGGCATCGAGGGTGACGAGCGTGCTGTGTCCGACGCGCAGGCCGCCCTGCGCGAGGTGCCGCAGGCGCGGATCGAGCGCTCCGACGTACGTCGTGCCGAGCCGCTCGTCGAGCGGCACCTGGGCGGCGCCGCCGATCTGGTGGTGCTGGACCCGCCGCGCACCGGCGCCGGTCGCGAGGTCGTGCAGCAGATCACCCGACTGCGCCCGCGGACCGTCGCCTACGTGGCATGTGACCCCTCGGCGCTGGCCCGCGACCTGGCGTACGCGGCGGACGAGGGCTACGCGCCGACGTCGCTGCGCGCGTTCGACGCCTTCCCGATGACCCACCACGTCGAGTGCATCGCGATCCTCGTTCCAGCTGAGCGGGGCTGACCGGCACGACGCCGGTTGTCAGCGTTTCTGTGACGCCGCCGCCCCTGATCCGCTGACAACGGAGGCGGGGTGCGCGTTAGGTCGACCTTTGCTGCCGGGGGCGCAGCGGATATGCTTGACTTATCTTGACGTCAAGATAAATACGATGCCGCCGGAACGGCGCGACGGACAGGACGAAGGAGTCGGCGTGAGCAGCAACAGCTTCGATGCGAAGGACACCCTGAAGGTGGGGGAGAACTCCTACGAGTTCTATCGCCTGGACAAGGTCGAGGGATCCTCGGACCTGCCCTTCAGCCTCAAGGTGCTGCTGGAGTGCCTGCTGCGCACGGAGGACGGCGCGAACATCACTGCCGACCACGTCCGCGCGCTCGGCGGCTGGAAGGCCGACGCGGATCCGGACACCGAGATCCAGTTCACCCCCGCCCGCGTGATCATGCAGGACTTCACCGGCGTGCCCTGCGTGGTCGACCTGGCGACCATGCGCGAGGCCGTGGCCGACCTCGGCGGCGACGCCAAGAAGATCAACCCGCTCGCACCCGCCGAGATGGTCATCGACCACTCGGTCATCATCGACGTCTTCGGCCGCGCCGACGCGTTCGAGCGGAACGTGGAGATCGAGTACGGCCGCAACAAGGAGCGCTACCAGTTCCTGCGCTGGGGCCAGACCGCGTTCGACGACTTCAAGGTGGTGCCCCCGGGCACCGGCATCGTGCACCAGGTCAACATCGAGCACCTGGCCCGATCCATCATGACCCGCGACGGCGTCGCCTACCCGGACAGCTGCGTCGGGACCGACAGCCACACCACGATGGTCAACGGCCTGGGCGTGCTCGGCTGGGGTGTCGGCGGCATCGAGGCCGAGGCCGCGATGCTCGGCCAGCCCGTCTCGATGCTCATCCCGCGCGTCGTCGGCTTCCGCCTCACCGGTGCCATCCCGGCCGGCGCGACCGCCACCGACGTCGTCCTCACCATCACCCAGATGCTGCGCGAGCACGGAGTGGTCGGCAAGTTCGTGGAGTTCTACGGCGACGGCGTCGCCGAGGTGCCCCTCGCCAACCGCGCCACCATCGGCAACATGAGCCCGGAGTTCGGTTCCACCTGCGCGATCTTCCCGATCGACGACGTGACGCTGGACTACCTGCACCTCACCGGCCGCAGCGAGGAGCACATCGCGCTGGTGGAGTCATACGCCAAGACCCAGGGCCTGTGGCACGACCCGTCCAACGAGCCGCGCTTCTCGGAATACCTCCAGCTCGACCTGTCGACGGTCGTCCCCTCCATCGCCGGTCCGAAGCGTCCGCAGGACCGCATCGTCGTGTCCGACGCCAAGACCCAGTTCGCGCTCGACGTCAAGAACTACGGCGTCGAGGGCGGTCTGCGCGAGGAGCAGGTCACCCCGGCCGAGGGGCCGGCGTACGGGTTGAAGGACGGCTCGGTCGTCATCGCCTCGATCACCAGCTGCACCAACACCTCCAACCCGTCGGTGATGATGGCCGCGGCGCTGCTCGCCAAGAACGCCGTCGACAAGGGCCTCACGGTGCCGCCGTGGGTGAAGACCTCGATGGCGCCCGGTTCGCAGGTCGTCACGGGGTACTACGAGAACGCCGGCCTGTGGCCCTACCTGGAGAAGCTCGGCTTCTACCTCGTCGGATACGGGTGCACCACGTGCATCGGCAACTCCGGCCCGCTCAACGAGGAGATCTCCCAGGCCGTGCAGGAGCACGACCTGACCGTGGTCTCGGTTCTGTCCGGCAACCGCAACTTCGAGGGGCGGATCAACCCGGACGTCAAGATGAACTACCTGGCCTCGCCGCCGCTGGTCATCGCCTACGCGCTCGCCGGCACGATGAACTTCGACTTCGAGGTCGACCCTCTGGGGCAGGACACCGCCGGCAACGACGTCTTCCTCAAGGACATCTGGCCGGCCCCCGACGACGTGGAGAAGACCATCGCGTCGTCCATGGACCGGGCGCTGTTCGTCAAGGACTACGCCGACGTCTTCGCCGGCGATGAGCGCTGGCAGAGCCTGCAGACCCCCGAGGGCGACACGTTCGCCTGGGACGCCGACTCGACGTACGTGCGCAAACCGCCGTACTTCGACGGCATGCCGGCCGAGCCCGAGCCCGTCTCGGACATCAAGGGCGCACGCGTCCTGGCGAAGCTGGGCGACTCGGTGACCACCGACCACATCAGCCCGGCCGGCTCGATCAAGGCCGACAGCCCCGCGGGCAAGTACCTGTCCGAGCACGGCATCGAGCGCAAGGACTTCAACTCCTACGGCTCGCGCCGCGGCAACCACGAGGTCATGGTGCGCGGCACATTCGCCAACATCCGGCTGCGCAACCAGCTGCTGGACGGCGTGGAGGGCGGCTTCACCCGCAACTTCCTCGCCGGCGGCGAGCAGACCACGATCTTCGACGCGTCGGCGGCCTACCAGGAGGCCGGCGTGCCGCTGGTCGTGCTCGGCGGCAAGGAGTACGGCTCCGGCTCGTCGCGTGACTGGGCGGCCAAGGGCACCCGGCTGCTCGGCGTCAAGGCCGTCATCACCGAGTCGTTCGAGCGCATCCACCGCTCCAACCTGATCGGGATGGGCGTGCTCCCGCTGCAGTTCCCGCAGGGGCAGGACATCGAGTCGCTCGGCCTGGACGGCACCGAGACCTTCGACATCAGCGGCGTCGAGGCGCTGAACGAGGGCCGTACGCCCAAGACGGTGCACGTGACCGCGACCAAGGGCGACGGGGCGGTCGTGGAGTTCGACGCGGTCGTGCGCATCGACACCCCCGGGGAGGCGGAGTACTTCCGCAACGACGGCATCCTGCAGTACGTGCTGCGCTCGCTGGTGAAGGCCGGCGCCTGACGTAGACACCGGCTTACACCGAACGACCCCTGCCGTCACGCGGCAGGGGTCGTTCGGCGTCCGGGTCAGGAGGCGATCAGGTCGTCGATCTGGTTGATCGCCTGGGAGGAGCCCTCGATCACTCCCATGTCGAGCACCTTCTGCAGACCCTCGGCGGTCGTGTACGTGCTGACGTAGGTCGCCCGCGTCTTGCCGCCGATGTCCTCGAACCGGTAGACGTTCTGCGACACCGGCATCGCCTCGTCGGGGGCGAAGTCGTCGGCGTTCCTGGCGAAACCGTCCTCGAACTTGAAGCCGTGCGGGGCGTCCACAGAGGTCACGTGCCACCATCCGGGGTACTTCTCGCCCTCGGGGCTGGTCATGTAGTAGTGCACCCGGCCGCCCTTGATGAGCGAGTGGTCCACGACGGTGGCCGGGTAGGTCGGCGGCCCCCACACGCGCTCGAGCTGGCGTGGGTCGGCGTACACCTCCCAGACACGCCCGACGGGCGCCGCGAACTCGGCGGTGATGGTCAGCGTGCGGGCCTCGGCCTGGGTGTTGACATCGGTGACGGGCATGTCACTTCTCCTCTGGTGTCGGGTTGTTCGTGATGTCGGTCGTTCCGGTCTTGTCGGTGCTGAGCAGTTCGTCGATCCGGGAGATCCGGCCGCGCCAGATCTGCTCGAGCTGACCGAGCATCGACGCGACCGAACGGATCGCTTCGACGTCTCCGCTCGCGAGCTGTTCGCGTCCGTGGCGGCGCTTGACGAGCAGCCCTGCCCGTTCGAGGACGGCGACGTGCTTCTGCACGGCCGCGAAACTCATCGGGTAGTGCTCCGCCAGCGTCGACACCGAGTGCTCGCCGGCGAGGATGCGGCGCAGGATGTCGCGACGCGTCCGGTCGGCGAGTGCGCGGAACATCGCGTCCGCGGCGTCCTCGGGATCGGTCATGAGCACAACGTACAACCAAATGGTTGTACGTTGTCAAGAGTGGATCCAAGATCGAATGCCGGATGTCCCGCCGCGCGGCGGCGGCTGGCCTAGCGTGATCGCCATGGCGACGACGCAGGCACCAGAGGTGCGCGCCCCGGGCGGGGTGGAGGCCAACGGCCTCAACGTGATCGAGGAGTCCGAGCGGCACGGGCGGCCGGCGTCGCTCTTCTGGCCCTGGTTCGCCTCCAACATCTCGGTGCTCGCGATCGCGTACGGCGCGTTCGTGATCGGCTTCGGACTCAACATCTGGCAGGCGCTCGGCGCCGCGGTGGTCGGCACCATCGGCTCCTTCCTGCTGTGCGGGTTCGTCTCCGTCGCGGGCAAGCGCGGGTCGGCGCCGACCCTGGTGCTGTCGCGAGCGGCGTTCGGGCTCAACGGGAATCGCGTGCCGTCGGCGATCTCCTGGATCCTCACCGTCGGGTGGGAGACGGTGCTGGTGGTGCTCGCCACCCTCGGCATCTCGACGGTCTTCGCGCGACTCGGGTGGGCCCACGGCACCGCCACCAAGCTGATCGTCCTGCTGGTGGTGGCGGCGATCACGGTCGTCGCGGGGGTCTTCGGCTTCGCGCTCATCATGCGGCTGCAGACCGTCATCACCATGGCGACCGCCGTCCTCACCATCGGTTACATCGCCCTGACCGTGCACCGCGTGCACTGGCACACGGTGAGCACCATGAAAGCCGGGGGAGTGCCACAGGTGCTCGGCGCGACGATCCTGGTGCTGACCGCGCTCGGCTTGGGGTGGGTCAACTGCGCGGCCGACTACAGCCGCTACCTGCCGCGTTCGACCCCCAGCCGCGGCGTCATCTTCTGGACCACGTTCGGCGGCGCGCTCGGCCCGGTGGTGCTCGTGGTCTTCGGCATCCTGCTGGCCGCGTCCGATCCCAAGCTCTCCACCGCCATCGGTAGCGACCCGATCGGCGCGCTCACGTCCGCACTGCCCACGTGGTACCTGGTGCCGTTCGCGATCGTGGCGATCCTGGGCCTGATGTCCGGTGCCGTGCTCGACATCTACTCCTCGGGACTGTCACTGCTCAGTCTCGGGCTGCGCGCGCCGCGCTTCGTCGCCGCGCTGATCGACGGCACGATCATGACGCTCGGCGGGATCTACGTCGTCTTCTTCACCTCCAGCAGCTTCGTGGCCAACTTCCAGGGCTTCCTGGTCACGGTGGGCGTGCCGATCGCCGCGTGGTGCGGTGTCTTCCTCGGCGACCTGGTGCTGCGGAGGCGCGCGTACGCCGATGCCGAGCTCTACGACGCCCGTGGCCGCTACGGTTCGTTCGCCCCGATCCCGTTGGTGCTGATGGTGATCGGGTCGGTGCTGGGGTGGGGGCTGGTCGTCACCTCGGCCAAGGTGTCGTGGCTGACGTGGCAGGGCTATCTGCTGGACCCGCTGCACCTCGGCGGCAAGGAGGGCACCTGGGCGTACGCCGGATTGGGCGTGCTCGTCGCCATCGTCGTCGGTTTCGTGGGTGCCGTCGCCCTGACTTCGAGCACGGTCCGGCGCCAGGAGCGCGTCGACCCGACCTCCACCGCGAAGGCCGCGAGTGCCCTCTGACGTGCTGGTCGTGATCGACGCCCAACACGTCTTCGCCGACCCGGGCGGCCCATGGGCGTCGCCCATGTTCGCTCAGGCACTGCCCACCATCGAGGCGGCTGTGCAGGAGTATGCCGACCGCGTCGTCTTCACCCGCTACGTCGCTCCGCGCGAGCCGGCCGGCGCGTGGGCGGCGTACTTCGAGCAGTGGCCGTTCGCGCTCACCGGGCCGGATCACCCGCAGTACCAGCTGATCCCGCAGTTCGCCGGCCGGCCGACCGTCGACGCCACGACATTCGGCAAGTGGGGCGATCCGCTGCGTGTCGAGCTCGGCGACGCGCGGTCGGTGCAGCTGTGCGGCGTGTCCACGGACTGCTGTGTGCTGTCGACGGCCCTGCCGATGGCCGATGCCGGCCTCGAGGTGACGATCCGAGCGGACGCGTGCGCCGGGTCGACCCAGGAAGCGCACGAGAACGCGCTGGCGGCCATGGAGCTCTACGCGCCGCTGATCACCGTTCTGCACTGAGCGATCCGTCTCAGCCGGCCGGGCCCCTAACGCGCCCAGCGACTCGGGGTCCGTGGCGTCGTACCCCAGCGCATAGACTCGGGCGTTGGACCGTGGCCGGAAGGGATTTTTCTACGTGGGTTTGCTCGATGGCATCAACGAGCCGGGTGACGTGCGCGCGATCCCTGCTGAGCAGCTCGACGCATTGGCTGCCGAGATCCGCACCTTCCTGGTGGAGTCGGTGTCCAAGACCGGCGGACACCTCGGCCCCAACCTGGGCGTCGTCGAGCTGACGATCGCGCTGCACCGGGTCTTCGACTCACCGCGGGACACGCTGGTCTTCGACACCGGGCACCAGTCCTACGTCCACAAGCTGCTCACCGGCCGGCACGACTTCTCCGCGCTGAAGAAGCAGGGCGGTCTGTCGGGTTACCCGAGCCGCGCCGAGTCCGAGCACGACGTGGTCGAGAACTCACACGCGTCGACGTCGTTGTCCTGGGCCGAGGGCATCGCCCACGCCCGGGTGCTGCAGGGCCAGGGCGACCGCCACACCGTGGCGGTCATCGGCGACGGCGCCCTCACCGGCGGGATGGCCTGGGAGGCGCTCAACAACATCGCCGTCAGCAAGGACCTGCCGCTGGTCATCGTCGTCAACGACAACGAGCGGTCCTACGCGCCCACCATCGGCGGGCTGGCCGCCCACCTGGCGACTCTGCGGACCACGCGTGGCTACGAGCGGGTGCTGGACTGGGGCAAGTCGACCCTGCAGCAGACCCCGGTCGTCGGGCAGGCCATGTACGAGACGCTGCACGGCGTCAAGAAGGGCATCAAGGACATCGTCGCCCCGCAGCAGGGGATGTTCGAGGACCTCGGCATCAAGTACGTCGGTCCGATCGACGGCCATGACGAGCAGGCCGTGGAGATGGCCCTGCGTCGCGCCAAGGACTTCGGCGGACCGTGCATCGTGCACGTGATCACCCAGAAGGGCCGCGGCTACCAGCCGGCGATGGACGACGAGGCCGACCAGTGGCACGGCATCGGCAAGTTCAACCCCGAGACCGGGCTGCCCTTCGAGGTGTCCGGCCGGATCTGGACCGATGAGTTCAGCGACGAGATGGTGCGCGTCGGTGCCGAACGCGCCGACGTCGTCGCGATCACCGCGGCCATGCTCATCCCCGTCGGTCTGGACAAGTTCGCCGCGGCGTACCCCGACCGCGTCTTCGACGTGGGCATCGCCGAGCAGCACGCCGTCACGATGGCCTCCGGTCTCGCGTACGCCGGTCTGCACCCGGTCGTCGCGGTCTACGCCACCTTCCTCAACCGGGCCTTCGACCAGTTGCTGATGGACTGCGCGCTGCACCGCCAGGGCGTCACCTTCGTGCTCGACCGGGCGGGCGTCACCGGCTCGGACGGACCGTCGCACAACGGCATGTGGGACATGGCGATCTCCTCGATCGTGCCCGGGCTGCGGCTCGCCGCGCCGCGCGACGGCGAGCAGGTGAAGCTGCAGCTGCGCGAGGCCCTCGACGTGTCCGATGCGCCGACCGTCATCCGCTTCCCCAAGGGGGATGTCGCAGAACCGCTGACGGCGGTGCGCTCGGTCGGTCCGCTCGACGTCCTGCACGACGGACCTGCGGCACCTGATGTCCTGCTCGTCGGCGTCGGCGCCATGTGCGCCACGGCACTGGGCGTGGCCGAGAAGCTTGCGGCACAAGGGATCTCGACATTGGTCGTCGATCCGCGCTGGGTGCTTCCGGTGGCCGACGAGTTGGTCGAGCTGGCGAGGTCGGCCCGCCATGTGGTCGTCATCGAGGATAATCTGGCGACGAACGGCGTCGGTATGGCGGTGACCGCGCGGCTGCGCGCGGCGGGCTGTGAGGCACCAGTGCACCCGTTCGGCATCCCCAAGCGGTTCCTCGACCATGCTTCGCGCGGGCAGGTGTTGGAGCAGATCGGCCTGACCTCCGACGTCATCGCGACGGACCTGATCGGGCGCATCGCGCACTGACCCCTAGGCGCCTGCCCGCGCGTTCCCTCGGAGCCGGCGATCGCCCACGGCGGCCCCTCGATGCTGCTCGGTCCATATACGCCGCACAGGCCGGATCGCTACGTTGGTATGACCGAGGTCACATGTGTGTGACGTCCGAGCAGGAAGGTCGCGATCATGGCAAGCAACAGAGTCGTCGTCTACAAGGGTCCGGGCGAAGTCGCCGTCGAGGAGATCGACTATCCCTCGCTCACGCTGCCGGACGACGTGGTGTCGGGGTTGAAGCTGAAGAAGGACGCGCCGCACGCCGCCATCCTGCGGCTCGTGACCACCAACATCTGCGGGAGCGACCAGCACATGGTGCGCGGCCGGACGACCGCGCCCGTGGGGCAGACCCTGGGCCACGAGATCACCGGCGAGGTGGTCGACGTCGGTGACGACGTGCTCTTCGTCAAGAAGGGCGACATCTGCTCGGTGCCGTTCAACATCGCGTGCGGCCGGTGTCGGATGTGCAACGAGGGCAAGACGGGTATCTGTCTCAACGTCAACCCCGCACGTGCAGGTGCAGCGTACGGATACGTCGACATGGGCGGATGGATCGGCGGCCAGGCGGAGTACGTGATGGTGCCGTACGCCGACTTCAACCTGCTCCCGTTCCCCAATCGCGAGGAGGCGATGGAGAAGATCCTGGACCTGACGATGCTGTCGGACATCTTCCCGACGGGCTACCACGGCGCGTATACCGCGGGCGTCACGACCGGGTCGACGGTGTACGTCGCGGGCGCAGGCCCGGTCGGTCTGGCCGCCGCGCACGCCGCGCAGCTGCTCGGAGCGGCTGTCGTCGTGGTCGGAGACATGAACGCCGAACGCCTCGCTCAGGCCAGGAGTTTCGGATGCGAGACGGTCGACCTCTCCGGCGGCGACGAGTTGGTGGACCTCATCGAACAGGTGGTGGGCGAGCGCGAGGTCGACGCCGCGGTCGACGCTGTCGGCTTCGAGGCACGCGGGCACGGGGCGGACGCCGACGAGGCTCCCGCGACGGTGTTGAACGACTGCATGACCATCGCGCGTGCGGGCGCCGGTATCGGCATCCCTGGGCTCTACGTCACGGGCGACCCGGGCGCGGCCGACGACAACGCCAAGGAAGGCACCCTCGGCGTCCGGCTCGGTCTCGGTTGGGCCAAGTCGCACTCGTTCATGACCGGTCAGTGCCCGGTCAAGCAGTACAACCGCCAGCTGATGAACCTGATCCTGCGCGACAAGGCGCAGATCGCCAAGGCGGTCAACGCGACGAAGATCAGCCTGGACGAGGCACCCACGGGCTACGCCGATTTCGACAAGGGCGCGGCGAAGAAGTACGTGATCGACCCGCACGGGATGGTTGCCTGACCGACCGGCACACGGCCACTCTGACGGTGTTTCGCACGGTTGACGGCGTTCGAACGCCGTCAACCGACGCGAACGCCGTCAGGGTGCGGCCGCTTCCTCACGGCGTGCGCTCCATGAGCAGGGGGTGGTCGCGAAACCGGCGCGGTGGTAGACCTGCACCGACTTCGGCCGGGAGTGCACGATGACGCGGTCCGAGCCGGCGGTGCGCGCCCGCTCGATCAGGGTGTCGACCAGCTGTGAGCCGATCCCGCGCCCCCGGTGGCTCGCCGGTACGTACACCGACTGGATCTCGGCCACCCAGCGGTCACCGGTCGATGGTCGCGGCGGCCGGGGTGTGCGCACCAGGAACGCCATGCCGACGATGGCTTCACCCTCCTGCGCCACCCAGCACGTGTGGGTCGCCTGCTGCGCGCCGATCCAGTCGGCGAAGGTGCGGACGAACTCGTCGTGCTCGTACGCCGGGGCGTCGCCGTCCTCGATGTCCCACGCCCATCGCAGCTCGCCCGCCGCACGCCAGTCGTTCGGACCGGACTCTCGAATCGTCAGTGCGGACACCATGGTTGCGAGCCTACCGAGGCTGCGAGGTCGGCCTGGAACCGAGACGGGCTGTCTGCTCGCAGCAGAATCCGTCCACCGCACCGGCGCCGCGGCCTAGTCTCGCCGTATGCGAGGTGTGGTGCCCTTCCCGTCACCGGACGACGCGCGCGTACGACGTGCGGCGCGCCGGGGTGAGCCGCTGTGGCGCCAGCTGCTGGGACAGCAGCTGCGACGGGAGCGGACCGCCCGCGCCGAGCGGCTGGCGGACGTGGCCCGCCGCGCAGGGGTCTCCCCGCAGTACCTCTCGGAGGTCGAGCGGGGTCGCAAGGAGCCGTCGTCGGAGATGTTGGCGGCCATCGGCGGAGCACTCGACCTGACGCTGCTCGACCTGACCTCGCGCGTGCGCGACCAGCTGGCCGCTGGCTCGGGCGCACCGAGCTCGACGTCCCGGCAGGCGGAGCTTCGTCTGGCCGCCTGAGCATGCCCCGCCACTCACGCCTTCCGTGAGGCGATGACGGTGTCGACCACGCCGTACGCGCGGGCCGCGTCGGCGGTCAGCACTAGATCCCGCTCGGTGTCGCGCCGGACCTGCTCGGGCGTGTGCTCGGTGTGCTGCGCCAGCAGCTCCTCCAGGAGCGTCCGCACGCGGTCGACCTCCTCGGCCTCCAGGATCAGGTCCGGGATCGCCCCACGTCCCTCGGCTGCCGGCGCATGCAGCACCACCCGACCGTGCGGCAGCATCTGCCGGTATCCGGGTGCGCCACCGGCGAGCAGCACGGCCGCCGTGGAGACGGCCTGACCCACGCAGGTCGTCTCGACCCGCGCGCGGACGTACTGCATGGCGTCGTAGATCGCGAGCATCGCCGAGATCGATCCGCCGGGGGAGTTGATGTAGAAGTTGATCGGCTGGTCCGGGTTGTCCGATTCCAGGTGCAGCAACTGCGCGATCAGCACGTTGGAGACGCCGTCGTCGATCGCCGTGCCCAGATAGACCACCCGGTCGGCGAGCAGCCGGCTGAACACGTCGACCGTGCGGTCACCGCCGCGTTCGCTGCGGGTCGTGACGTAGGGCACCGTGTAGGAGCTCATCGCGTCGCCCCCAGTCCGGCGGTGCGGGAGGCGATGGGCCCGACCTGGTCCATCGACTCCACGATCGCGTCGATGAAGCCGTAGTCGAGGGCTTCCTGCGCCGTGAAGAAGCGGTCGCGCTGCGAGTCGCGCTCGACGGTCTCGACGTCCTGGCCGGTGTCCTGCGCGACCAGCGCCAGGACCGTGTCGCGGGTGTGCCGCAGCTGTCCGGCCTGGATCGCGATGTCCATCGCCGTGCCGCCGAAGCCGGCCGAGCCCTGGTGCAGCAGCACCTGGGCGTGAGGCAGCGCGTACCGCTTGCCCTTGGTGCCCGAGCTCAGCAGGAACTGTCCTGCGCTGTACGCGGCGCCGAGCGCCACCGTGCTCACGTCGTTCGGGATGACCCGCATGCAGTCGCGGATGGCGAGCATGGCCGAGACGGAGCCGCCGGGGGAGTTGATGAGCAGCCGGATGTCGGCGTGCGCGTCCTCGGCGGCCAGCAGCAGCAGCGCGTTGCAGAGCCGATTGCCGTTCGCCTCCTCCAGCGCGGCGCCGAGCAGCAGCGTGCGCCGTTGCAGCAGCCGTCGTTCCAAGTCGGCGTCCAGAGGATTGACCGTGGGTGTCTCGTCGTCACTCATGCGAACGACGTTGCCACCGCTGCGCATTCGCTGTCAGGTCACGCTGCTGACAGCAGATCCGCTACCGGCGTAGGCGAGTGTCCGCACCATCGCGCATACGTCCGCACGGAACCGCGGACACTCGAGGGACGGCGCTCAGACCTCGTGCCACTGACCGCGTGTGATGAGCACCTCGCGCAGCAGGTCGGCGCGGTCGGTCATCAGCCCGTCGACGCCGAGGTCGAGCAGGCGGTGCATCGCCGCCGGCTCGTCGACGGTCCACACGTGCACCTGGGCGCCGGCCCTGTGTGCCTGGCGGATGAGCGTGCGGGTCAGCACCGGCAGCTTGCGGGTGTGCTCGGGGATCTGCAGGCAGTCGACGGCTCCGATCGGCGTACGCGCCAGGGGTGTCCGTCCGAATGCCAGGGCAACCCCGACGAGCACGGGGCTGGCAGTGGTGGCCACCGGACGGGTCAGCCGCGCGAGGACCGATCGCCGTCGTCGGTCGGAGAACGACGCGACGCACACCCGGTCCCACGCGCGGTGCCGCTCGATCGCGTCCGCGAGCGGTGCGACAGCAGCGTCGGACTTGCAGTCGATGTTCAGACGTAGCTGCGGCCACGTCTCGAGCAGCTCGTCGAACCGGGGGATCGGCTCCACCCCGCCGATCCGAGCCGTCTCGACCTCGCGCCACGGCAGGTTCACGATCGCGCCGCTACGCCCGGCGACCCGGTCGAGCGAGCTGTCGTGGAAGGCCACGAGCACCCCGTCGGCGGTCGCGTGCACGTCGGTCTCGACGTACGCGTACCCCAGGTCGACGGCGGCGCGGAACGCCGCCATCGAGTTCTCCAAGCCGTCGCGGGAGAACCCCCGGTGGGCCATGGCGATGGGGCCCGGCCAGTCCAGGTACGGCGTACGCGGCGTCACGTCGGCGCGTCCCCTCACGTTGGTCTCATCCGCCCGGTGATGCACTCGGTTGTCAGCGGATTCGTGGCATCGGCGCCGTGAATCCGCTGACAACCGCGCGGCACGGATCAGATGTCGCGGAAGGACTGGATGTCAGCGCCGAGCGCGTTCAGCCGGGTGTAGATGTCCTCGTAGCCACGGTTGATGACGTAGACGTTGCGCAGCACCGACTCACCCGGCGCGGCCAGCATCGCCAGCAGCACGACCATGCTCGGCCGCAGCGCGGGCGGGCACATGACCTCGGCGGCGCGCCAGCGGGTCGGGCCCTCGATGAGCACCCGGTGCGGGTCCATCAGGTGCACCTTCGCGCCGAGCGGCGTGAGCTCGGTGAGGTAGATGGCGCGGTTCTCGTAGACCCAGTCGTGGATCATCGTCTGTCCCTCAGCGACCGCGGCGATCGCAGCGAAGAACGGCAGATTGTCGATGTTGAGGCCCGGGAAGGGCATCGGGTGGATCTTGTCCTTCGGCGCGACCAGCGGGCCGGGAATGGTGCGCAGGTCGGCGAGGCGGGTGCGGCCGTTGGCGGAGGTGTACTCCGGCGACAGGTCGTACTTCATCCCCATGCTGGCCAGCAGGGTCAGCTCGATCTCCATGAACTCGATCGGCACCCGCTTGATGGTGATCTCCGAGGTGGTGACGACGGCGGCCGCGAGCAGCGACATGGCCTCGATCGGGTCCTCGGACGGGTGGTACTCCACGTCCTGGTCGATGTGCGGGCGGCCGTGCACGATCAACGTCGTGGTGCCGATGCCGTCGATGCGCACCCCGAGCTTCTCCAGGAAGAAGCACAGGTCCTGCACCATGTAGTTGGGGCTGGCGTTGCGGATGGTGGTGGTGCCGTCGAAGCGCGCCGCGGCGAAGAGCGCATTCTCGGTGACGGTGTCGCCGCGTTCGGTGAGGATGATCGTCGCTCCAGCGGCGACCTCGCGGTTGACGGTCGCGACGTAGTAGCCGTGGCTGGCCTCCACCTGCAGACCGAACGCCGACAGCGCGTGCATGTGCGGCTCCACGGTGCGGGCGCCGAGGTCGCAGCCACCGGCGTTCGGCAGCTTGAAGTCGTCGAACTCGTGCAGCAGCGGGCCGAGGAACATCAGGATCGTGCGGGTGCGCTGCGCCGCGGCCTCGTCCATCGCATCCAGGTCGAGGCGGGCCGGCGGGGTGATCTCCAGGTCGCTGGAGTCGGGCAGCCACCGGGTCTTGACCCCGATGGAGTTCAGCACCTCGGTGATCCGGTTGACCTCCTCGATGCGCGCGAGGTTGCGCAGCGTGGTCTTGCCCTTGTTCAGCAGCGAGGCGCACAGGCAGGCGACGGCGGCGTTCTTGCTGGTGCGCACGTCGATCTCACCGGAGAGCTTGTGACCGCCCTTGATGCGCAGGTTGAGGGGGGTGTTGGTGGCGACCTGCACGACCTCGGTGTCGAGGGCCTCGCCGATCCGGGCGACCATCTCCAGGCTGAGGTTCTGCTTGCCCTGTTCGATGCGGGCGACCGCGCTCTGGGAGGTCTGCAGGGATTCGGCGAGCTCGGACTGGGTCAGCTTGCGCTGGCGGCGGGCGTCGCGAATGAGGGTGCCGACGCGGTCCAGGTAGTCATCCGTCATGCGGCGAGCGTATCTCATATATGAGATAACGACGAACGCCGCCGACCGGCGTGTCGCGGGTCGGCGGCGTTCAGCAGGATCGGGGGTGGAGCAAGTGCCTCATCGAGAGTACGGGTGCGCCACGTGAAGCGCACACCCGTACTCCCGACGGTAACGGCAGCGGGCTACGCCGGGACGCTGGCCACGCCGGGGGCGAGGAACCGCTCGCCGGTGACCTTCTGCGAGATCCCGGTCCGGTCGAGCAGGGGCGTGACCCCGCCGTTCCAGAACGGGAAGCCGGCGCCGGTGATCATCGCGAGGTCGATGTCCTGCGCTGCTGCCACGACGCCCTCGTCGAGCATCCGGCGCACCTCGTCGCCCAGCGCTGACAGCGCGCGGTCGCGAACCTCCTGCTCGGTCAGGACGGTCGGATCGGCGGGGGCCTCGAACAGGTCGAGCACCGCCGGGTCGATCGTGCCGTCCGCGCCGTAGAAGCTGGTGATCCTCGCCTCGACGACCCTGGCCAGGTTGGGCGATGCCTTGAACCGGTCGGGGAACGCGCCGGCCAGGGTCTCGCTGTTGTGCAGGGCGATGGCCGGTCCGACCAGGCTGATGAGCATGAACGGCGGCATCGGCGTGAGGCCGCCGAACGCGCGCTCGACCACCTCGATCGGGGTGCCCTCGTCGACGATCGCGCCCGACTCGCCCATGAAGCGGCCGAGCAGCCGGTTGACCACGAACGACGGTGAGTTCTTGACCAGGATCGAGGTCTTCTTCAGGCCCTTGCTCGTGGCGAACGCCGTTGCGAGAGTGGCGTCGTCGGTCGCGTCGCCACGGATGATCTCCAGCAGCGGCATGATCGCGACGGGGTTGAAGAAGTGGAAGCCCACGACGCGCTCGGGGTGTTTCAACTCCGCGGCCATCTCGGTGATCGACAGCGACGAGGTGTTCGTGGCGAGCACGCACTCCTCGCCGACCACGGCCTCGACCTCGGCGAAGACCTGCTTCTTGACCGACATCTCCTCGAAGACGGCCTCGATGACGAAGTCGGCGTCGGCGAAGGCCTCCTTGGTGACCGACCCGGAGATCAGCGACTTCAGGTGGTTGGCCTTGTCGGGGGAGACCCGGCTCTTGGCGAGCAGCTTGTCGATCTCATCGGTGCAGTAGGAGACGCCCTTGTCCACGCGCGCCTGGTCCAGGTCGGTCAGGACGACCGGCACCTGCAGGCGACGGGCGAAGAGCAGCGCCATCTGGCTGGCCATCAGACCGGCGCCGACGACGCCGACCTTGGTGATCTTGCGGGCCAGCGACTTGTCCGGGGCGCCCGCCGGGCGCTTGGCGCGCTTCTGCACCAGATCGAAGGCGTAGAGCCCGGCGCGCAGTTCGTCACTCATGATCAGGTCGGCCAGGGCGTCGTTCTCGGCCTCGAACGCCGTGGCGCGATCCGCCGTACGCGCGGCCCTGATGAGCTCCAGCGCCCGCAGCGGGGCCGGGGCGGCGCCACCGGTGCGACCCTCGACCTGGCCGCGGGCGGCCTCGATCGCGGCGTCCCACGCGGTCTGGTCCAGGTCGACCTCGCGGCGTTCGACCTGTTCTGTGCCGGCGATGACACCGGCGGCGAAGGCCAGCGAGTCCTCCAGGAAGGTCACCGGCTCGAGCAGCCTGTCGGCCACACCGAGCTCGAACGCCTGCTTGCCGCCGATCATCTTGTTGTTGGCCAGGGGGTTGGCCACGATCAGCATGAGCGCGTCCTGGACCCCGATGAGCCGCGGCAGCAGGTACGTGCCGCCCCAACCGGGCACGAGCCCGAGGAAGCACTCCGGCGTGGCGTACGCCGGAACGTCCGCGGAGATCGTGCGGTAGTCGGCGTAGAGCGGCAACTCGACACCGCCACCCATCGAGGCGCCGTTGATGAAGCCGAAGGTCGGCACGGGCAGGTCCGACAGCTTCTGGAACGTCGCATGCCCGAGGCGGGCGATCTCGTACGCCTGCTCCCGGGTGGTGATCGACGGGACCCCGGTCAGGTCGGCACCGACGGCGAAGATGAACGGCTTGCCGGTGACGCCGGCGCCGACGATCTCGCCGGCCTCGGCGCGCGCGTGCAGCGTGTCGAGGGCCTCGCTCAGTTCGCGCAGGCCCTGCGCGCCGAAGCTGCTGGGCTTGGTGTGGTCGAAGCCGTTGTCGAGGGTGATCAGCGCGAATGTGCCTGCACCGCCGGGCAGTTGGAGGTCACGCACGTGCGCGTGGGTGACGACCTCGTCGGGCTGGGTGAGCTGCTGCGTCTGGTCCTGAGTGGTCGTCGTCATCAGGCGGCTCCGTCCGTGGTGGTCTGGATGCTCGGGACGTAGTCGGCGTGGTGCGGGTTCTCCCAGATCACCGCGCCACCCATGCCGATGCCGATGCACATGGCGGTGAGGCCGTAGCGCACCTCGGGGTGCTCGGCGAACTGGCGCGCGAGCTGGGTCATCAGGCGCACGCCGGAGGAGGCCAGCGGGTGGCCGACGGCGATGGCGCCGCCCCACGGGTTGACCCGCGGGTCGTCGTCCGCGATGCCGAAGTGGTCCAGGAAGGTCAGCACCTGCACGGCGAAAGCCTCGTTCAGCTCGAAGAGGCCGATGTCCTCGATCGAGAGACCGGCGTTCTTCAGGGCCTTCTCGGTGGCCGGGACGGGACCGATGCCCATCACCTCCGGCTCCACGCCGACGAAGGAGTAGTTGACCATCCGCATCGCGGCCGGCAGACCGAGGTCCGCAGCCGCCTGCTCGGAGGCGAGCAGACACGCGGTGGCGCCGTCGTTCAGGCCCGCGGCGTTGCCGGCGGTGACGTGACCGTGCGGGCGGAACGGAGTCTTCAGGCTCGCGAGGCTCTCCAACGTGGTGCCGGGGCGCGGCGGCTCGTCGGCGGTCGCGAGACCCCAGCCGAGCTCTGCGTGCCGGGTGGCGACGTCGACCAGGTCGGGCTGGATCTTGCCGTCGTCGTACGCCGCGGCGAGCTTGGTCTGGCTTCCGACGGCGAACGCGTCGCAGCGCTCCTTGGTGACCTCGGGGTAGCGGTCGTGCAGGTTCTCCGCGGTCGAGCCCATCACCAGCGCGCTCGGGTCGACGAGCTTCTCGGCGACGATGCGGGGGTTGGGGTCGACGCCCTCACCCATCGGGTGGCGTCCCATGTGCTCCACACCGCCGGCGACGGCGATGTCGTATGCACCGAACGCGATACTCGAGGCGACATTGGTGACGGCGGTCATCGCGCCGGCGCACATCCGGTCCACGGAGTAGCCGGGCGTGGTCTTCGGCAGACCGGCGAGCAGCGAGGCGATGCGGCCCAGGGTCAGACCCTGGTCGCCGATCTGGGTGGTCGCCGCGATGGCGACCTCCTCGACCTTCTCCGGCGGCAGCTGCGGCTGACGGCGCAGCAGCTCACGGATGCATTTGATGACCAGGTCGTCGGCGCGGGTCTGGGCGTAGATGCCCTTCTCGCCGGCCTTGCCGAACGGCGTACGCACGCCGTCGACGAAAACGACCTCTGACAGCGTGCGGGGCACGGCGCCTCCAGAGGATTGCAGTGGTGGGTTGGTCGAACTCCGCCACTCTAGACCGGATGGTTACTCGTCAGTAGCCGGGTGATCCTCGACGGCCTGCACGACCAGCGGCGTCACGGCGTCGACCTGCCAGGGGCGGGCGCCGTACGACGCCAGCTGCTCGCGAATCATGCTCTCGTCCCACACTTTCGAGGCGTTCCAGATCAGGCGGCGCAGGCTCTCGGGTGTGACGAGGTTCTCCAGAGGGACGCTGTGCTCCTCACCGAAGGTGCCGAGTCGGTCGCGCACCTGGGACAGGCGGGCGGCGGCCACGGGGTTGCGGTCGGCCCACGCCCGCACGGGCGGCGGACCGTCGCCGCGCACCGAGGCGGGAGGCAGCGCGCGCTCGGACATGACGCGCACGCGCTGCAGTGCCGCCAGCCAGTCGCGCTGGTAGCGCAGCAATCCGTGATGCGGCTTGCGGGACCTGCGTGGGGGAGCGCCGGGGGCGGGCGGCGCGGCGCCCAGGGCGCTCAGCTCCTCGGCCGAGGTCGGCGGGGTCGTGGCCATCGCGACGATGAGGGCATCCGGCAGCAACCGGCCCGGTGCGATGTCCTTGTCGCGAGCGAGGGCATCGCGCGTCTGCCACAGCTCGCGCACGCGAGCGAGGGCGCGGCGTTCGCGGATCTTGTGCATACCGGAGGTGCGGCGCCACGGGTCGGTGCGCACCGGCGGCCCGGTGAACGACAGCAGCGCCTCGAAATCCTGCAGGGCCCAGTCGAGCTTGCCGCTGGCTTCTAGGTCGGCGTACATCAGGTCACGCACCTGGGTCAGCACCTCGACGTCGAGCGCGGCGTAGCGCAGCCAGGGCTCGGGCAGCGGGCGGGTGGACCAGTCGGCCGCCGAATGCTCCTTGGCGAGAGTCACTCCCAGGTAGTGCTCGATGACGGCTGCGAGCCCGACGCGTTTGAGCCCGGCGATGCGACCGCCCAGCTCGGTGTCGAAGAGGGCCCGGGGGCGCAGGCCGACTTCGGCCAGGCAGGCCAGGTCCTGGGTGGCCGCGTGCAGCACCCACTCGGCGTCCCCGATGGCGTCGTTGACGGGCGACAGGTCGGGGCACGCGATCGGGTCGATGAGGAAGAGCCCGGCGCCTTCGCGGCGCAGCTGCACCAGGTAGGCACGGTTGCCGTAGCGGAATCCCGAGGCGCGCTCGGCGTCCAGGGCGACGGGTCCGTGACCTGCTGCGATGGCGTCCGCCGCGGCGGTCAGGGCCCGCTCGTCGACGATGACGTCGGGAACGCCGTCGGCAGGACTGTCCAGCATCGGGTACGACGGAGCGTCCTGCTCCGCCGCGCTCTCGGTCTCGACGGGCGCCTCGTCTCCGGTGGGTGTCATCGACGCTGGCCCGGCAGCGCGACCACGCCCTCCGGCAGCGGCGGCAGACCGGCGATCGTGCACAGCAGTGTGCCCCAGGCCTCGAAGTGCGCGCCCAGGCCGACACCGCCGGGCGCGACCGGGGTCCACGATGCGCGGACCTCCATCTCCACGCTCGTGCCGTTGTCGACCAGCCCGCCGTAGCCCTGCGACACCACACGGGTCACCGTCCCGGCCTCGGCCACGGCGTGCGCGTCACAGGACTGCAGGCTGTCGGTCAGCCAGCTCCACCCGACGTCCCCGAGCATCGGGTCGGTCGCCATCTCCGGTTCCAGCTCGGCGCGCGCGAAGCTCACCACGCGCCACGCGCCGCCCCACGCCTCGGGTTCGGACGGGTCGTGCAGCAGCACGAACCGGCCACTGGCCAGTTCGTCGTCGTCCTCGGTGCTGGACACGACCTCTGCCGTCAGCGCCACGGCGTACGGCGCGATGCGGGTCGGCGCGGGGACCTCGGTCAGACGCACCTCGGGGCGCAGGCCGACGGCCTCCACCTCGCGTGTCGCGCGCTGGAAATCCGCCGCGGCGTCACCGCCAAGGTTTCGGGTACCCACTCGTGCAGCGTAGGTCGTACATTCGCTCGAATCCCGTTCGACGCGCCGTTCCGCCGCGTCATGCCGCACGGTGGCAGTCGGCCAGGTGGGTCTGGGTCGGCATCGGGGATGTGCACGGTTTGCGTCCGCGGCCAGGACTGCAGCGCTGGCCGCCAACGCAAACCGTCAGCGCCGACGCAAACCTGCAGGCACCGCGCGGCCGTGGGCTGGCACGATGCTGCGATGAGCACCGTCACCACCGAGGACCTGCGCCGTCGCTACGCCGATCTGCACCGGGGCGGGACGTTCCTCATCCCCAATCCGTACGACGTCGGGTCGGCCGTGCTGCTCGCCGGCCCGCTCGGCTTCCCGGCGCTGGCCACCACCAGCTCCGGGCTCGCGGCAACCCTCGGTCTGGACGACCAGCAGGTGACGCGTGAGGTGCTCGTCGAGCACGTCACCGCGGTCTGTGCTGCCGTCGACGTGCCGGTGCAGGTCGATGCCGAGGATCTCTTCCCGCGGGATCCGGGCGGAGTGGAGCGCAGCGTCGAGCTGCTCGCGCAGGCGGGTGCCGCCGGTGTGTCCCTCGAGGACTACGACCAGTCCGCCGGCCGCGTGCTGCCCCTGGACGACGCGACGACCAGGGTGCGCGCTGCGGCGACCGTCGCGCACGAGCACGGGATGCTGCTGACGGTCAGGTGCGAGAACTTCCTCTACGACGCGGGCGATCTGCACGACACCGTCACCCGGCTGACGGCGTACCGGGATGCCGGTGGCGACGTCCTCTACGCGCCCGGCATCACCTCGGAGGAGCAGGTGCGCGCCGTGGTCGGCATCGGGGCACCGGTCAACGTCCTGCAGCTGCCTGGTGGACCGCACGTGTCGTCGTTGCGGGGGTGGGGCGTGCGCCGGGTGTCGCTGGGCGGCGCCCTCGCGTGGGCGGCGTACGGCGAGATGGTCCGGGCCGCAGGAGAATTCGCAGAGCAGGGGACGATGTCGTACGCCGACCGCGCCGTCTCGCGCGAACACCGGGACGCGTTCGGTCGCCGGTGACCTACCTGCTGGCTCTGCTGTCCAGCCTGGTGTGGGGCAGCTCCGACTTCGCCGGCGGTCTGTTCACCCGCCGTGCGCACGCGGTGCAGGTGGTCTTCGCGTCGCAGGTGGGCGGGCTGATCATCACGTGCGTCGCGATGGCGGTCGCGGTGAGCTCGGGCCACGCTCCGCAGAGCGGCCTCTGGCCGGTGTACGGCGCCTTCGCCGGGCTGTGCGGATGCGTCGGGCTCTGCGCGTTCTACGCCGCGCTGTCCTCCGGGACGATGGGAGTCGTCTCGCCGATCGCAGCGCTCGGCGCGATCGTGCCGGTGGTCCTGGGTGTCCTCGGCGGCGAGCACATCGGTCTGCTGACCGGTGCCGGGATGGCGCTGGCGCTCGCCGGCGCGGCCCTGGCCTCGGGGCCCGAGCTGTCGGGCGAGGTCTCCCGTCGACCGCTGGGACTCGCCGTGGTCGCGGCCGTTGGATTCGGACTGGCGCTCTACCTGCTGCACCAGGCGAGCGCCACCAGCGTGCTCGGTGGTCTGTGGGCGATGCGGGTGACGAGCATCGTGGCGCTCGGGCTGCTGCTCACGGTGTGGCGCACCCGCCCGGGCGGCATCCCCGGCCCGCACCTGAGCAGACGCCTGATCCCCCTGACGATGCTGTCCGGCAGCGCGGATCTGAGCGCCAACGCGCTCTTCGGGATCGCCTCGACCAGTGGAGCGGTCGGCGTGGTGAGCGTGTTGGGATCGCTCTATCCGGTGATGACCTTGCTGCTCGCGCGGGGGTTCCTGCATGAACGGCTGCGCCGGGTGCAGCTCGTGGGCGTGATGTGCGCCGTCGTCGGGGTGGCACTCACCGTGTCCTGAACGACGCGCGCACGTTTCGGGTCGAGCGGGCCGAGACGAGGACGCGGACGGCCGGCGCGGGTGCGTTCGGGACCGAGCGGGCTGAAACGACGTTGCGGCGCTGACAAACCACGGGGCAGCGCAAGGCGACGGCAGCGTGCCTGGTCCAGGCCGTCTGAAGACCGGCAGCCGACATCGAAAGCGACCGCGGCGCCGACAACCCACCGCGCCGCCGTACGCCGACGCAGGGAAGTGACCACCGCGCCGACATTCCACCCGACCGCCGTAACGCCGACGCAGGGAAGCGACCGCGCTGCCGACAACCCACCCAACCGCCGTACGCCGACGCAGGGAAGTGACCGCGCTGCCGACAACCCCACGCGACCGCCGTACGCCGACGTAGGAAAGTGACCGCTGCGCCCACAACCCACCCGACCCGCGGATGGCGGACGCGGACCGGTGGTTCTGGGCAGGTCGCCACGCGTGGAAGGATCGCGTCGTGACCTCCCAGGGCCCCGACACCGAGCTGCCACTCCTCATTCGCGCCGCGCGCGGGCTGGAGGTCGAGCGCACCCCCGTCTGGTTCATGCGCCAGGCCGGGCGGTCCCTGCCGGAGTACCGCGCGCTGCGCGAGGGCATCCCGATGTTGCAGGCCTGCCGCACCCCTGACCTGGTCACCGAGATCACCGTGCAGCCGGTACGCCGCCACGGTGTGGACGCCGCGATCTTCTTCAGCGACATCGTGGTGCCGCTCGCCGCGGCCGGGGTCGATCTCGACATCGTGCCCGGCGTCGGGCCGGTCATCGCGTCGCCGATCCGCGACCGCGCGGCGGTGGAAGCGCTGCCCTCACTGACCGCCGACCAGGTGCCCGACATCGCGCAGGCGGTGCGGCAGACGGTCGTGGAGCTGGACGGTGTGCCGCTGATCGGTTTCGCCGGAGCGCCGTTCACGCTGGCCAGCTACCTGGTCGAGGGCGGCCCGTCGCGCAACCACGAGCACACCAAGGCGCTGATGCACGGCGACCCGCAGACGTGGGATCTGTTGTGCAGCAAGCTCGCCGCCATCGCCACGACCTACCTGCGGGTGCAGATCGAGGCGGGCGCACGTGCTGTGCAGCTCTTCGACTCCTGGGTCGGCGCACTGTCGCGCGAGGACTACGTGCGCTACGTGCAGCCCCACTCCGCGGCCGTGCTCGCCGGAGTCGCGGACCTCGGCGTGCCCCGCATCCACTTCGGCGTCGGCACGGGGGAGCTGCTGACGGTGATGGGAGAGGCGGGGGCCGACGTGGTCGGTGTGGACTTCCGGGTTCCGTTGGACGAGGCGAACGCCCGCCTGGGTGGCCGCTATCCGCTGCAGGGCAATCTCGATCCGGCGCTGCTCTTCGCTCCGTGGGAGCCGCTCGAACGGTCCATCGACGCGATCTTGGACGCCGGCCGGGCCGCGCCCGGGCACATCTTCAACCTGGGGCACGGCGTGCTCCCCGACACCGACCCCGACGTGATCACACGGGTTGTGCAGCGGGTGCACTCTCGCTCGGCGCGTTGAGCGGGACGTCCAGCCGCACGATGCACCACGGCAGGAACGCCTGCACCAGAGGACCGATCGCGACGGCGTAGGCCAACGTCCCGAAACCGACCACGCCGCCCATCAGCCACCCGGTGCCGAGGACGGTCAGCTCGAGCGCGGTGCGCACCAGCCGCAGACTGAGGCAGGTACGCCGGTGCAGCCCCGTCATGAGTCCGTCGCGTGGACCCGGCCCGAGCTGGGCGCCGATGTAGAGCGCGCCGCCCGCGCCGTTGATCACGAGGCCGAGCGCGAACACCGAGATCTGAGTGGGCAGTCCGTGCATCGTGGGGATCACAGCGAGCGCGATGTTGGTGGCGACGCCGATCCAGATCGCGTTCGCGATGGTGCCGAGACCGGGCCACTGACGCAGCGGGATCCACAGCAGGAGCACCGGGATGCTGACCACGATGACCGCGGTGCCGAGGTCCATCCCGGTCAGCCGCGCGACGCCGTAGTGGAAGACGTCCCACGGGTCCAGGCCGAGCCCCGCGCGCACGAACATGGCCATGGCGACGCCGTACATCGTGAGGCCAACGAAGAGCTGCACCACGCGGCGCGGCAGTCGTCCGGCGCGCAGCTGGCCCATCGGGGTCAGGGCGGCGAGGGCTGCTCGTGGGGATCGTGGTGGTGCGGTCATGGTGCTAGTTTCGCAGCAAGTGGCCTTGGGAAGAAGGGCCAATCTGCACGAGGTGGATTCCTATGCAGCACATCACCGGCCGACGGCTCACGACGCTGCTGGGCGCGCCCGATCCGGGCCGGCCGGCCTACCTCTGGCTGGCGGACGGGATCCACGGGCTGGTGGCCGACGGTCGTCTGCTGCACGGCACCAGGCTGCCGAGTGAGCGTGAACTGGTCGACGCGGTCGGCGCCAGCCGCACGACGGTGACCCGCGCGTACGCCGTGCTGGGGGAGCGGGGGTACGCGGTCGCGCGGCGCGGGTCCGGCACCGTCGTGCAGTTGCCGGGCGGGCCGGTCGTCGGCGGCGGCGAACCGTTGCCCGGGTGGGTGGCGGACGACGGCGTGGGCGACGTGATCGATCTGCGGCGCGCCGCGCAGGCGGCGCCCCCGGGACTGCGGGAGGCGCTGGAGTCCGCGACGGCGCGTTTGCCGGCGTACGTCGGTGGCGCCGGCTACTTTCCGCTCGGGGTGCCGGAGCTGCGGGAGTTGATCGCCGCCAGGTACGCCGAACGGGGCGTGCCCACCGATCCCTCGCAGATCTTCGTGACCTCGGGGGCCCTGTCCGCGCTGGTCACGGTCTTCCGTGCCGTGATCGGTCGTGGCGACCGGGTGGTGATCGAGTCGCCGACCTACGCGCACTCCGTCGATGCCCTGCGCCACACGGGTGCGCGTCTGGTGCCGGTGCCGATCGGTCCCGTGGAGGTCGATCGCGAGGCGCGCGACCAGGCCCTCGCCGCAGGAGCCGGCGCCATGCTCGCCCTCCCGGACTTCCACAACCCGACCGGGCTGTCGCTGGACGACGACGACCGCGCCCGGCTGGCGCGCGTCTGGCAGCGCCACGGCGTGGTGGGGATCGTCGACGAGACGCTGACCGAGGTGTGGCTCGACGAGGCGCCCGACGTCCTGCCGATGGCGGCGCACAGTCGCGGCTGTGTGAGTGTCGGGAGCGCGAGCAAGACGTTCTGGGGCGGTCTGCGGATCGGCTGGATCCGCGCGCCTCGCGAGCTCGTGGGCGCGATCGCCGCCGCACGCGCGACCCTCGACCTGGGGGCGCCGGTGCTCGAGCAGCTCATCACCGCCGAATTGATGCGCACGAGCGCGACGTTGCACCCGGACGCTCGTGCCGGGTTCATCGAGAGCCGAGCCGCACTGCTTCAACTGGGAAATGCGTTGCCGCAGTGGGAGGTACGTGTGCCGTCCGGCGGCTTGTCCTTGTGGTGGCGGATGCCGAAGCCGCGAGCGACCCGTCTGGCGGCGATCGCACGGCAGCACGGCGTACTCCTCGATCCGGGATCGGCGCAGGCGGTGCAGGGAAGCGGGCTGGAGCATTACGTGCGTACGCCGTTCGCGCTCGCGGACGCCGCACGCGCGGCCGTCCCGGCGCTGGTGCGGTCGTGGGAGCAGATCGCCCAGGACGACGCGGGGTCACGCGGAGGAGGAAGGTCGCGCTGATCCGCGCATCAGCCCGACACCGTGAGTAGCTTGGGTGCAGCTCGGCAACACCAGCTGGATCGCCCACGTCGGCGATCCACGGGACAGCGTCGTCACCGTGAAGAGGCACAGCATGAGGTCATCGAGTCAGCGTCATCACCTCGGATGGATCCCGGCCGCGATCATGGCCGTGGTCGCCCTGGCCCTCGGGACGCCCGTGGTCGCGGCGAGCCCGGCGACCGCGTCGCCGCCGAGTCCGCAGCACGGTCCGTCCGGCTCCGGTCATGCGCGGTCCGCACCCAGGCCGGTGATCGACGCCAACTTCGCCGACCCGGACATCCTGCGGGTCGGGCGCGTCTACCACGCCTACGCGACCAATTCCGGTGGCAAGAACATCCAGCACGAGACCTCGACCGATCTCGTCCACTGGACCGCTCGCCCGGATGCGCTCCCGACCCTGGGCGCCTGGACCGGACCGTGCAGCTTCACCCCTGGCGGCGCCACCGACGACTGCGTCTGGGCGCCCGACGTATCGGCCGTGCCCGGCGGGTACGCGATGTACTACACGGCCCGTGACGCACTGGTGCCCCGTCAGTGCATCGGTATGGCGTTCTCCACCTCGCCGGACGGCCCGTTCACCCCCGTCGGCACCGAGCCACTGGTCTGTCCCGACGGACAGCGCGGCACCACCGATCTCGGCGGCGCCATCGACCCGTCGACGTATGTGGAGAACGGCCACCGCTACCTGCTCTGGAAGGCGGACGGCAACTGCTGCGCGCTGCCGGCGACCATCTATCTGCAGCCGTTGTCCGCGGACGGCCGCACCCTCACCGGGCCGCCGACGAAACTCATCTCGAACGACCTGCCGTTCGAGGGGCACGTCGTGGAGGCGCCGACCCTGGTCAAGCACGCCGGCACCTACTACCTCTTCTTCTCCGCCAACGACTTCGGCGGCGGCAACTACCGCACCGGGTACGCGACCGCGACGTCGCTCACCGGACCGTTCACGCAGTCGCACACCGAGTTGATGACCACCGACCTCTTCCACGGCACCGTGATCGGGCCGGGTGGACAGGACGTGATCACCGCGGCCGACGGCAGCACGAAGATCGTCTTCCACGGATGGGACCCGACGTACAGCTACCGCGCGATGTACGTCAGCGGGCTCAGTTGGTCGCGCAGCGGGGTGCCGAGCGTCGACAGCGCCGACGTCCGGTACCAGGCAGAGGACGGGGCCGTCACGGACGCTCGCGTCGTGCAGGACGTGACCGCCTCCGGAGAGGCCAAGGTGGGCTACCTGGACAACCCGGACAGCTCTGTCACCGTGCGGATCGCCGCGGACCACAGCGGTCCGGCGACGCTCGGCATCCGCTACGACAACGGCTCGCGTGATGCGTCGGGCAACGGTGTCGCAGCCACGGACAAGGTCGCGGTCAACGGGCGCGCGGCCGGCACGGTCACACTGCGCAACACGGCGTGGGGCAACTGGTCGACGACCGCGTACGACGTGCGCCTCCATCGGGGTTGGAACACCGTGACCCTGACCAAGGCGACGTACTACGCCGAGCTCGACGCGATCGACCTCTACCGCAGCCCCGTCGCGCCGGACCGTACGCCCACCGCACCGCCGCCGGGTCGCATGCCGACGCGGTACGAGGCCGAGGGCGGGGTGATCGTCGATGCACGAGTCATCGCTGATCCCAGTGCATCCGGCGGGGAGAAGGTCGGCGGCCTGGACAACGCCGACAGCTCGGTGACCCTCACCGTCCAGCGAGCCCGTGCAGGCCGCGCCATCCTGGGCATCCGGTTCGGCAACGGGTCGCTGGACCGCAGCGGATACCCGGTGTCCTCCAGTGACCTGATCACCGTCGACGGGCGCCGCGCGCCGGACGTGATCTTCCCCAACACCACGTGGGACAACTGGTCGACCGTCTACTACCCGGTGCGACTGCACCGCGGCAGTAACACCATCACGCTCACGAAGTCGACGTTCTACGCGGAGCTCGACGCCGTCGACGTGTACTGACCCTCACTGGCAGCCGCGGACGCGCTGCCTTCGGCGGCTGCCGCTCGGACGCCGGCGACGGGCTGCGAGGCTTGTGCCCATGAGCACGATCGCGATCGTCGGCGGGGGCATCACCGGGCTTGCCGCCGCCTGGCACCTGGCGACCCGGCATCCGGGCCACGACGTCGTGCTGCTCGAGAGCACGTCGCGGCTCGGCGGCAAGCTCGACTCCATCCGGGTGGCAGGCCACGTGGTCGACGGAGGTGCCGAGTCGGTGCTGGCACGACGACCCGAGGCCTTGGAGCTGATGGCCGAGATCGACGCTCCACTGGTGCATCCGGAGCGATTCCCCGCGAGCCTGTGGAGCCGGGGCGCCATGACTCCGATGCCCGCGGGCACGTTGATGGGTGTGCCCTCCGACCCGTCGTAGCTGCGCGGCCTGCTGACCGATGACGAGGTGGCCCGGGTGCGCGACGAGCGTTCCGTGGACCTCGACGGTGCCGACATCGGCATCGGTGACCTGGTCGAACGCGCCTGCGGCAGTGCGGTCGTCGACCGCCTGGTCGAACCGTTGCTCGGCGGGGTGTACGCCGGGCACGCCCGCGCGCTGTCCGCGCGTGCCTGCATGCCGGCCCTGTGGGAGGCAGCTGCCACCGGTCGCTCCCTGCTGCAGACCGCGGCGCGCGCGGCCGAGGTCGGCGCCGCCCGCCGGGACGAGCCGGTGTTCGCCGCCGTCGACGGGGGTCTGGGCACCCTGCCGGCCCGTCTGGTCGAGGCGGCGCGCGGTGCGGGGGTCACGATCCGCACCGGTGCGGTCGTCTGCGGCCTGACGGCGGAAGGTCCGGCATGGCGGCTGCGGTTGACCGGCTCGGAGTCCGGCGCCGGCACCGGGGACGCCGCGCCCGCCACCACGGTGCATGCCGACGCGGTGCTGCTCGCCACCCCGGCGGCGCCGACCGCGCGCCTGCTGAGCGACCCGGCACCCGACGCGGCGGCGGCGCTGCGGACCATCGAGTACGCATCGATGGCGCTGGTGACGTTCGCCTTCCGCGCGTCGGACGGCGCGGCGTTCGAGGGGACGACGGGCTTCCTGGTGCCCCCGGTCGACGGAGCGCAGATCAAGGCGTCCACCTTCAGCAGCAGCAAGTGGCCGTGGCTCACGGACGCGGTGCCGGATCTGCGGTTCGTGCGGGTGTCCCTGGGGCGGCACGGCGAGGAACGCGTGCTGCAGAAGGACGACGCCGACCTGATCCGGATCGGCCTGGCGGACCTCCAGAAGGCGGTCGGCGCGATGCCGGAGCCCGTCGATGCGCAGGTGCGCCGCTGGGGCGGCGGCCTGCCGCAGTACGCGGTCGGTCACCTCGACACGGTCGCCTCGGTCCGCGCGGCCGCGGCGGCGCACCCGACGCTCGCACTGGCCGGTGCGGCGTACGACGGGGTCGGGATCCCGGCCTGCATCGCGTCCGGGCGCAGGGCGGCCGAGGAGCTGGTCACCCGGCTGTGAGGCGGTCAGGCGACGTTGGGACGATGGGGCCATGACGCACCACGACAACCCGCAGCCGACGACCGAGCACGCCGAGCAGATCAACGCCTCGATCCGCTACACGATGTACTCGGTCTTCACGGTCGCCCGCGAGCTCCCCGCGGACCGGGACGAGCTGGTCGGGGAGACCGAGCAGTTCGTCAAGGGGCTGGACGCCGAGGGAGTGGTCGTCCGCGGCATGTACGACGTGTCCGGGCTGCGCGCCGACGCCGACCTGCTGGTGTGGTGGCACGCCGAGACCATCGAGGCGCTGCAGGCGGCGTACAAGGGCTTCCTCGCGACGCCGCTCGGGCGGCACCTGGACGGGTTCTGGTCCAATGTCGGGCTGCACCGGCCCGCAGAGTTCAACCGGGGTCACGTGCCGGCGTTCCTGGCCGGTGAACCCGCTAAGCGCTATCTCTGCGTCTACCCGTTCGTGCGTTCCTACGACTGGTACCTGCTGCCGGAGGACGAACGCCGCACGATGCTGCGCGATCACGGTCTGGCGGCACGCGACTTCGCCGACGTGCGCGCGAACACCGTCGCGTCGTTCGCGCTCGGCGACTACGAGTGGTTGCTGGCGTTCGAGGCGGACGAGCTGCACCGGATCGTGGACCTGATGCGCGCGTTGCGGGAGACAGAGGCGCGCCGGCACGTGCGCGAGGAGTTGCCGTTCTTCACCGGCCCGCAGACGAGCGTCGCCGACTTCGCGACCGCCCTGCGCTGAGCTGAGCTGAGCCTCCAACACGGCGAGAGGGTCGCAGCGCGCTCCATGGAGCGCGCCGCGACCCTCGTCGTCGTGCGGAAGACGTCAGGACGTCGGCTGCAGGGTGATGCTGACCGAGTTGATGCAGTAGCGCTGGTCGGTCGGGGTGTCGTACCCCTCGCCCTCGAAGACGTGGCCCAGGTGCGAACCGCAGTTGGCGCAGCGCACCTCGGTGCGCTTCATGCCCATCGAGCGGTCGGTGATGAGCTCGACGTTGTCGCCCTCGGACGGCTCGTAGAAGGACGGCCACCCGCAGTGACTGTGGAACTTGCCCGTGCTGCGGAAGAGCTCGATGCCGCACGCCCGACAGTTGTAGATGCCGGTCGTCTCCGTGTCGGTGTACTCGCCGGTGAACGCGCGCTCGGTGCCCGACTTGCGCAGCACCTGGTACTCCTCCGGCGACAGCTGCTCGCGCCATTCCGCGTCGGACTTGGTGACGGGGTAGGTCTTCTCGTTGGTGTCTTCGGACTTGTCGGTGGTGCGACCGAACATGGCGGATTCCTCTCGGGTGGACTACCTAGACCAACGCCGCCGACCGGCCGGTTGTTTCCGGCAGGGCGGCGGCGTACGGGTCGCGGCGCGTCAGCTGGTGCTCAGCCGCCGATGTGCAGCCGGACGATCTGCGGGTCGTGGTCGGAGTCCTGGTCGCTGAACTCCGCGTTCGTGTGCACGATGTCGTAGCTGTACGCCGAGCCCTTGGACAGCGCCGGGCTCAGCAGGATGTGGTCGAGCACCTGGCTGTTGCCCTCGAAGTCGTAGGTGTAGCGCTGGTTCTTCGGAAGCGTGCGCGGCAGGTCCGTGAGGCGGGTGCCACTGTGACCGGCCAGGATGTCGGCGGTCGCGCTGAACTCGAAGTCGTTGAGGTCGCCCAGCACGACGACGTTCGCCTTCTTGTTCGCCGACAACAGGCTGTCGACGAAACCGCGGACGAGGGTGGCCTGCTGGTGCCGCTGGTTCTCCGAGCTGCGGACCGGCTGCTGCCAGCGGCCCATCAGGGGGTCGTCACCACCCTTGGAATCGAAGTGGTTGGCGATGACGAAGACCGGCGCGCCCTGCCAGCGGAACTCTGCGACCAGCGGCTTGCGGGAGTCGTCCCACGCGGCATTCGTCGGGTCGATGCGCCCGGGGGAGGCGCTGATCGAGGTGCGAGCGCCCTTCCCGATCACGGTCGTCGACGAGATCGCTGTGCCGCCGCTCTTGTCCACGAACGACAGGCCGCGGTCCGTGCGGAAGAGGAAGACCTGCCGGATGTTGCCGCCCGGCTGGCCGCCGTCGGTCTTGTCCTGCGGGTTGATCCACCGCGCCTGGTACGACGGGCCGCCCGCGGCGCTGATGGCGGCGACGAGCTTCGCGACGGTCGCGGAGGAATCGGTGGTCCCGTCGTCGGTGGCGCCGCTGTTGTCCTGGATCTCCTCCAGCGCGACCAGATCGGGGGCGCGCAGGTTGGTGACGATCTGGCCGGCGAGCCGGCTGAACTTGGTCGCCGGGTCCTGCGGCGCGAGGTTCTCCACGTTGAACGTCGCGACCGCGAGCTGGGAGCGGGAGGCGCGTGCCGTCACCTCACGGGTGAGGCCGTCGGAGCGCCGCTGGCCCACCGAGGTCGCCATCAGGTGGAAGTTGCCGAAGGTGTAGTCCATGACGCCGGTGGTGAGGCCGGCGTAGCGGTCGCCGACGTTCGCGGCGCTGGGCACACTCGCCGTCGGCAGCAGCGCGGTGTCGAGGATCAGCCGCATCGAGTTGGGGTGGTCGTATCCGGAGTAGAGGACCCCGCCACGCGGAGTGGAGATCGCGCGGACGTTCTGCCCGGGGACGATGGGCGTCTCGCCGTACGACACGGCGGTCGGGCCGACGGCCTTCGCGTTCAGCTCGGCGACGCGCATGCCCTCCAGGGACTCATCGAAGTCGAGGGCGTTGCGGGACGGGTCGAACGGGGTCTCGGCCGTCTCGACGTTGCCGGGGTTGCCCTGCTCGACGGTCTGCTGCGGCGCGATCCGGTCGCGGCCGATGACCACGGGGGCGGGCAGCGGGTTGCCCGTGCTGACGACGGTGACGGTGACCCCGCTCAGCTCGGTGGTGCTGAGGTTGCCGACGCCGCCGCTGCCGCCGGGGCGGAACTCCACGACGGTGCCCGCGACGGTGACGTCGTCGCCGGCGCTGACCGTGGGCACGGATTTGGTGTAGACGAAGATCCCCTCGCTGGTCGCGGGGTCGGAGTCGGGCGTCATCGATTGCATCCAGAAGCCTGTGCGGCTGGTGGCCGTGACGCGGCCGGCGACGCCCTGCACGGTCTGGCCCTTCAGCGGCGAGACATGCGCCGCGCCCTGGATCTGGTCGATGGTCGTGCCGGATGCGGCGTGGGCGGCCGGCTGCCACAGGGCGAGGCCTGCCGTGGCGCAGAGGGTGACGGTGCCGAAGGCGCTGAGGGTGCGTCTGCTGGTCGAGATGCGGGGCATGGTGAGCTTTCCTATCTGTGACGGTGCGGTTCTCCGCGGCGCGACGGTGG
The DNA here is from genome assembly GCF_021391335.1 of Allobranchiibius sp. GilTou73. Taxonomy (GTDB): domain Bacteria; phylum Actinomycetota; class Actinomycetes; order Actinomycetales; family Dermatophilaceae; genus Allobranchiibius; species Allobranchiibius huperziae. The sequence continues at coordinate 2,208,947 of NZ_CP090051.1, forward strand.
ATCGCGGGTGGAGTCGGTCGCTCGACTGTATGCATCCTGAGAGGGCCCGCGGGAGGGGCGCGGATGGCCATTCGGTGAACGCGGAGCTGCCCTCTTCGGCGTCGGACGGCCGCTCGCCCGGCGGATCCCGCAGTGCTGGGGGTGCACGCGGCTAGGGTCGGGCAGCATGAGCGCCAGCAAGCCGGTCATGCTCGAGATCGAGTCGCCGGGCGGCGAGCCGCGTACCGTCCGGCTCTCCAGCCCGGACCGGGTGATGTGGCCGGACGACGGCTACACGAAATTGGATCTGGCGCAGTATCTGATCGCCGTGGGGGAGTCGTTCCTGCGCGCGAACGGCGACCGGCCGGTCGCCCTCGAACGTTTTCCCGACGGGGTCGACGGGGAGCGGTTCTTCTCCAAGAACCCGCCGCGCGGGGTCCCCGAGTACGCGCGATCGGTCACCTGCACCTATCCCTCGGGTCGCTCGCACCCGCAGTTGGTGCTCGACGAGGTCGCCACGGCCGTGTGGGCGATCCAGATGAACACCGTCACCTTCCACCCGTGGCCGGTCCGTGCCGCTGACAACGACCACCCGGACGAATTGCGCATCGACCTGGACCCGCAGCCCGAGCGGTCGTTCGCCGACGTCGTCGAGGCGGCCACCGAGCTGCGGGACGTGCTGCGGGAGGCGGGTTTCGATCCGCGGGTGAAGACGTCCGGCAACCGGGGCCTGCACGTCTACGCGAGCATCGAGCCGACACACGAGTTCCTCGACGTCCGTCACGGCGTCATCGGCGTCGCCCGCGAGCTGGAGCGCCGGATGCCGGAGCTGGTCACCACCGCCTGGTGGAAGGAGGAGCGCGGGGAGAAGATCTTCGTCGACTTCAACCAGGCATGCCGGGACCGCACCATCGCGGGCGCGTACAGCCCGCGGCCGTTGCCCGGGGCGCCCGTGTCGATGCCGGTGCGCTGGGAGGAGTTGGGCGACATCGCCACGAAGGATTTCACCATCGCGACGGTGCCGAAGCTGCTGGATGACCGTGGTGACGCGTGGGCGCAGCGAGGTGCCGTGGGCGACGTACGCGGCGCGATCGCGTTGTGGGACAAGGACGTCGACGAACGAGGCCTGGGGGAGATGCCCTTCCCGCCGGACTATCCGAAGATGCCGGGCGAGCCACCGCGCGTGCAGCCGTCGCGCAAGAAGATGGAGGGCTGAGTCATGCGACTTCCCGTGAACCCACCCGTCAAGCCGATGCTGGCCAAGTCGGTGCCCGGCATCCCGGACGGAGCGTCGTACGAACCGAAGTGGGACGGGTTCCGTTCGCTGGTCTTCCGGGACGGCGACGAGGTCGAGCTCGGCAGCCGCAACGAGCGGCCGATGACGAGGTACTTCCCGGAGCTGGTGGCAGCGGTGCTGAAGGAGTTGCCGGAGCGCTGCGTGGTCGACGGCGAGATCGTGATCGCGACCGACCACGGCCTGGACTTCGAGGCGCTGCAGCAGCGCATCCATCCGGCGGTGTCGCGAGTGACGATGTTGAGCGAGAAGACGCCGGCGTCGTTCGTCGCGTTCGACCTGCTGGCGCTGGGTGACGAGGACCTGAGCGGCCGCCCCTTCGAGGATCGCCGGGCGATCCTCGTCGAGGCGCTGTCCGGTGCCGGGCCGTCGGTGCACGTCACACCGGCGACGACCGATCCGAGGTCGCGCAGCGCTGGTTCACCGAGTTCGAGGGCGCCGGGCTGGACGGGGTCGTCGCGAAGCCGCTGGACGGCACGTATCAGCAGGACAAGCGCGTGATGTTCAAGATCAAGCACACGCGGACCGCCGACTGCGTGCTCGCCGGATATCGCTGGCACAAGACCTCGACGCAGGAGAAGCCGCTCATCGGTTCGCTGCTGCTCGGGTTGTACGAAGACGGCCGGTTGCAGAACGTCGGTGTCGTGGGCGCGTTCACGGCGAAACGGCGCGCGGAGTTGGTCGAGGAGTTGGAACCCCTGCTGCTCGGCGAGGGGGATGACCACCCCTGGCAGGAGTGGTCCAGCCCCGCGGCGCACGAGGGCCAGCGGCTGCCGGGCAACGTGAGCCGGTGGAATGCGACGAAGGACCTGTCGTTCGTCCCGCTGCGTCCCGAGCGGGTGCTCGAGGTGAAGTACGAGCACATGGAGGGCACCCGTTTCCGCCATCTCGCGCACTTCATCCGATGGCGCGATGACCGCACGCCGGAGTCCTGCACCTACGGGCAGCTCGAGGAGCCGGTCAACTTCCGCCTCACCGACATCGTGCCGGGGCTCGGGGTGGCGACGGACTGATCGGCACTGCACCCTCTGGCTGCTGTCCGCTCCCACCCTGACGGTGTTGGCGTCGGTTGACGGTGTTCGAACGCCGTCGATGGTGGTGAACGCCGTCAGCCTCATGCCGCGCCTCGTCCCTCGTGGGCGGGCCGCTGGGGCATCAGTCCGGGGGTGAGGTCCCAGGTGACGCCGGTCGTGGTGACCGTGGCGGTCAGCAGGTCGCGGTGCACGATCGTGTGGTGCCTGGCGCAGAGCAGTGCGGCGTTGGTGAGTTTGGTTTCGCCGCCGGCCCACCAGGGCAGGACATGGTGCGCGTCGCACCAGTCCGGTGGTCGATCACAGCCGGGGAACGTGCACCCTTCATCGCGATGGACGATCGCGGTACGCAACCCTCCGGTGAAGAGGCGTTTGGTGCGCCCGACGTCCAACGGTTCGGACTCACCACCGAGCACTGCGGGGATCAGGTCGGCGTCGCAGGCGAGCCGTCGCAGGGTGCCCGCGTCGAGCAGATCGCCGTTGATCGTGCGGCCCACGCCGGGTAGGTGGCCGGGTGGGCCACCCTGGTGGCCACTGCCTAGTCGTCTGACGGCGGTGAGCTGGTCGAGGAGGGTCTGGTGGTCCAGGGTGACGATAATCCTGGCGGAGCCGCCGATGGTGCCGTTGCTGTGGGAGCGGTCCCCGTCCAACAGCCGGGCCGCGGTGTTGGCCAGTTCCATCAGGGCGTCCGCGCGGCGCTTACCGGGGGTGCGGACGTCCCGCTCCGGCACCACATCAACCGTCGAGTCCACAGACGTGTCAGCGGTGTTCGGGCCAGTGCATGCTGCGGGTGCTGGTGCGGACAGGGCTTGGATGGCGTGTTTGATGACGGCGGCGTGACCGCCGGACAGGTCGGCGGTGAGCCGGGTGAGTCCGTTGGGAAGGTCGGTCCAGGTCAGCGTTTCGCAGGCCTGCTGGTGTTCGTCTTGTGCGATGAGGACTTCGGGGGCGAAGCGGCCGATGATCCGCGCGGACAGGTCTCGCAGGGTGCGGGTCCCGGTGTGCGAGAGCGCGAGGTACCAGGACAGCACCTCTTCCCGGTCCGCGCCGGGGATCACCGGCAGCACCTTGGGGACCTCCCGTAACGCGACTCGCGCGCAGTGCACTGTGACCGCGCCGGCGGCCAACGCATCGGCTACGACCCGGTTCCGCGGGTCGGCGCACCCGGTCGCGACCACCCCGATCCGACGGCAGATGGCCGGTTCGGCGACGATCGCGCTCGGCGCACACCCCTCGGCGCCACCGCCAAGTGACCCGGCAGAACCCGCTTCGGTGACGCACGCGGCAACCCACCCGCCCGCGTCAGTCGCAGTCGAGTTGGCCACAGTGCCGCGGGTGACCGCCTCCGTGGTGGCCACCGCCGCCAATGACTCTGCACGGGTCGCCAGACCCACCATCGTGGCCACGAACCCACCCAACTGGGCCTCGCCGAGCTGATACAAAGCACCGGACCAGTCCTCCAGTCGAGAGGCGAGCACCCCCAGGTCGGCCAGCAACCCGGCCGCCGCACCCGGACCGGCTGGCACCACCGGCGGGCAGGCGGCAAGTGGCGCATCAGGCACCCGTGAGATCCCCTCGACACTCATCCGCGCCCACCTCCTCCCACTCACCTGGCGGGCTTGCGATCTGCTCCCTATCGTACGCGCGTTCGAAGCCGCCCGCAAGAGCAAATAGGACGAATTATCATATTCGACAGTATGATTCGAGCAATCGTTATCCACATCCCTCAGTCGCAAACGGACTTGTCCACACCCAACAGCCACAGGGTGGACGCGACCCACAGCCGTCGTTCTCGTTGCCTCACGTGCACGGCTCCACGCCGCGTCCCTGCCGACCGGTCCGACCTGGCACGATGACGCCGTGAGCCACGTCATCCGAAGGACAGCGACCGTCGGAGCCGTGGGGGTCACCGTCGCCGGAGCCTCACTCGTCGGGCTCGGCGGCTACTTCGTCCGCCAGATCCTGACACCTGCCAAGACGGTGGCCGAGGACGAGACGGTGCTTGCCGTCGACGCCGACACCGTCACCCTCCGACGCACGCCGGCGTCGGCGTCACCCGGGCGCTACAGCCTGTATTGGCAGTCGTTCTCGGGCCATGCGCGGATCGGGGAGATCCTCCACGAGGACGACGAATCGGTCACTCGCGAGGTGCTGGCGGTCGACTTCGGACGGCTGACCGCCGGCCCGGCCCGGTTCAGCAGCTACTTCTACCCGGCGCCGTCGGTCGAGGACGGCACGCAGCTGCAGGAGATGACGTACGACGGCCCGCTCGGCACCATGCCCGCGTGGGTGAGCGAGCCGGCCCAGCCGCAGGACGACGTGTGGGCGGTCCTCGTGCACGGTCGCGGTGCGTTCCGCGCCGAGGCGCTGCGCGCCGTACCCCTGCTGCACGACCTCGGTCTCGCGATCCTGGTGCCCGGCTACCGCAACGACGTCGACACCCCGCCCAACGCCGACGGTCGCTACCACCTGGGACTGTCCGAATGGCGCGACATCGAAGCTTCGCTCGCGTACGCCGTCGAGCGCGGCGCGCAGCGCATCGTGCTCTTCGGGTGGTCGATGGGCGGCGCGATCGTGCTGCAGCTGCTGGACCACTCGGCGTACGCCGACAAAGTGGTCGGGGTCGTCCTCGACGCCCCGGTGGTGAGCTGGCGGCAGGTCATCGACTCCCATGCGGCCGCGCACCGTCTGCCGCTCGCGCTCAGCCATGCCGCCCAGCGCCTCGTCGGTCAGTCGTGGAGCAAGTCGTTCGGTGGGGTCAGCATTCCGCTGTCGATCCCGCACACCGACTGGATCGCGCGGGCCGACGAACTGAGGGTGCCGACCCTGCTGATCCACTCCGTGGACGACGATTTCGTGCCCTACGAGCCCTCGCGCGACCTGGCCGAGGCCCGACCCGACGTCATCCAGCTCGAGACCTGGCACACCGCGCTGCACTGTCGGGAGTGGAACGTCGACCCGCAGCGGTGGCGCTCCGTGGTCGAGACCTTCGTGCGGACGCGGGTGGCCGAGTCCGGGCGAGGCGCCGACGACGAATAGCGCGGCTGCTCTTGACGGTCGACCCGGGCCGGGGTCTCGCGTCTGTGAGTAGAGTCGGTTCATCTCGCATGACCCCGAGCACCAGGAGTGAAGCCACGTGAAGGTCAATCCGTTCTCCGCCGGCCCCGCCGCAGCACTCGCCCTCGGTGTTCTGCTACCGAGCGCGCTCCCCAAACGGCGGCTGCTGTCCGTGGCGCTGGTCGGCGGCGCCTACGCCGCGACGATCGTGCAGGACCCGTCGAGCCCCCGTGCGTTCACGGTCTCGACCAAGGGGCTGCCGATCCCGCCCGCGCAGGAGCAGCTCGCCAAGATCGCTCTGCCCAGCCTGATCGTCGGCCTCGCGTCGGTGCCGGTCATCGGTCTCGCGCGGCTCCTGCCGCTCGGCCGGGTGCCTGCCGCGCTCGCCCTCGGTGGCGCCTACGTCGCCGCGGAGTCCTACCTGGCCGACAAGGGCCAGCAGGCGGTCGCCAAGGTCGACCTCAGCAACGAACCGGAGTCGATCGGCTGATCGTCCTCACCTGACCCACGTCGCCCGCGGCCATCGGCCGCGGGCTTCGTCGTATCTACGGCACCGTGTCACCCCGCGCTTCCGACCCCCCAGCGGGCGATGAGCGTGGAGTCCTGCTCCACCAGCGACAGCAGTTCCAGGTCGGACCGGTGGGCGGGACCGGACAGCGTGCGGATCGCGATGCCGGACAGCGTCATCGGCGTCGTCGTCGTGCAGATCTCATCGACGAGCCCGTGTTCGAGCATCGAGCTCGCCAGGTGCGGACCGCCTTCGCAGAGCACCCGTGTCATCCGGTCCCGTCGGAACCGGGCGAGCACCTCGTCGAACGCGCCCGACACGGAGTAGACGGCTCCGCGCTCCGGCGTCGCGGGCTGCGCCGAGAGCTGAGTGGACGTCAGCACGGCAAGGTCCGGGTGGGGTGCGGGGCCGGTGCGGAAGGACGCCAGGTGTTCCGGGGTGGTCAGCGCCGAATACTGCTCTGCTGCATACGTTCCGCGCCCGATGAGGACGACGTCCGCCCAGGCGCGCAGCACGTCGAAGACCCGTCGGTCGGCGGGGGAGCCGATCGACCCGGACAGGCCGTCCGGACCGGCAGCGGCGCCGTCCACGGTGGAGACCATGTTGAGCCGCACGTGCGTCCGCGGCTCGTCCTGGGCGGGTTCCGTGGAGTAGAGCCGCACCAGCTCGGCGTCGCTAAGCTCGGCGGAAGGGCTTGGAATGAGTTGGCGCACTGTGCCATCCAAGCAACCGCGAGCGATCAGGGAGACCCGCATGGGTAAGAAAGCAGCCGCCAAGGACCTCGCGACGACGTTGGAGAAGGCGCTGCGGGTGCACCAGGGGTTCGTCCTGGCCGACCGTGCACCCGCATCGACACCGGGTTTCACGAAGGGCAAGAAGACCGCGGTCTCGGCACAGGAGGCCACGGCGGCCGAGCTCGACGACCTGCAGGAGCGGATGTACGCCGAGAGCACCCAGGGCGGCCGGCGCAAGGTGCTGCTGGTCGTGCAGGGGATGGACACGTCCGGCAAGGGCGGCATCATGCGGCACGTCGTCGGGTCCCTCGACCCGCAGGGCGTCACGCACCACGCGTTCAAGAAGCCGACGCGCGAGGAGCTGAGTCACCCCTTCCTGTGGCGCGTGCGCAACGCGCTCCCGCCGGCGGGCAGCGTCGGTGTCTTCGACCGGTCCCACTACGAGGATGTCCTGGTGGCACGGGTGCACAACCTCGTGCCGCCCGCGACGATCAGTCGCCGCTACGGGCAGATCAACGGCTTCGAGCAGACCCTTGTCGACAACGGCACCACCGTGATCAAGGTAATGCTGCACGTCTCGCGCGAGGAGCAGGGTGAGCGTCTCGCCGGGCGACTCGACCGGGTCGACAAGCAGTGGAAGTTCAACCCGAACGACGTCGACGAGCGCGGCTTCTGGCCGGCGTACCAGGAGGCCTACCAGCTCGTCATGGACAAGACCTCGACCGACGCCGCGCCGTGGTACGTCGTGCCGGCCGACCACAAGTGGTACGCGCGCCTCGCGGTGCACCACCTGCTGCTGCACCACCTGCGGGCGATGGACCCCCAGTGGCCGGCGCCGTCGTACGACGTGTCGGAGCAGAAGGCGCGCCTCGCGTCCAGCTGATCAGCCCCCGACTCTCCTTCGCAGGTCAGCCGCGCAGGAAATGACCGCACGGGCGACAACCCACCCGGGCAGTGTTAGGCGGCGCAGGAAGGTGACCGCACCGCCGATAACCCACCCGGCGCGCCTGCGCCGGCTCGGCTGAAATCAGCCGAGCGGGCTCTGTAGGACGAGCATCGAGCGCGCCGGGAGCGCGATCGCCTCGCCCGGTGAATAGGTGGTCGTCTGCGCGGCGTCCTCCGCGCTGACCGGTGAGGTACGCAGCGCGACCGACCACGACGCGTCCGGCACGTCCTTCGGCACGACGAAGTCGACGTCCTCGTAGTGGGCGTTGAAGAGCATCAGGAAGTGGTCGTCCGTCACATCGCGCCCGACGGTGTCGGGAGTGCGGATCTCGGCGCCGTTCAGGAAGACCATCAGCGTGCGGGCGTAGCCGTTCGTCCAGTCCTCCTCGCCCATCGGCGAACCACCGGGGGAATACCAGATGATGTCGCCGATGTCGCTGGCGCCGCCGCGGGTCGCGGCACCTTGGAAGAACCGTCGTCGGTGGAACGTCGGGTGGGCCGTCCGCAGGGCGATCGCCTGCTGGGTGAAATCGAGCAACGACTGGTCGTAGTCGTCCAACTCCCAGTCGACCCAGGCGATCTCGTTGTCCTGGCAGTAGACGTTGTTGTTGCCGCCCTGGGTGCGTCCGAGCTCGTCCCCGTGCGCGACCATCGGGACGCCCTGGCTGAGCAGCAGGGTCGCGATGAAGTTGCGCTCCTGCTGCTGGCGCAGTGCGTTGATGTCCGGATCGTCCGTCGGACCCTCGACGCCGCAGTTCCACGAGCTGTTGTTGCTCTCGCCGTCCTTGTTGCCCTCGCCGTTGGCCTCGTTGTGCTTCTCGTTGTAGGACACCAGGTCCCGCAGCGTGAAGCCGTCGTGGGCGACCACGAAGTTGATCGACGCGATCGGACGACGCCCGGAGTGTTCGTACAGATCGCTGGAACCGGTGAGGCGAGAAGCGAATTCGCCGAGCGTCGCGCCGTCGCCGCGCCAGAAGTCGCGCACGGTGTCGCGGTACTTGCCGTTCCATTCCGTCCACAGCGGGGGAAGTTGCCGACCTGGTAGCCGCCGTCGCCGAGGTCCCAGGGCTCGGCGATGAGCTTGACCTGGGAGATGACCGGGTCCTGCTGGATGATGTCGAAGAACGCCGACAGGCGGTCGACCTCGTGGAACTGGCGGGCGAGCGTCGCGGCGAGGTCGAAGCGGAACCCGTCGACGTGCATCTCCTGCACCCAGTAGCGCAGCGAGTCCATGATCAGCTGCAGCACGTGCGGGTGGCGCATCAGCAGGCTGTTGCCGGTGCCCGTGGTGTCGTAGTAGTGCTCCTTCGCGTCGTCGACCAGGCGGTAGTACGCCGAGTTGTCGATGCCGCGGAAGCAGATGGTGGGGCCGAGCTCGTTGCCCTCGGCGGTGTGGTTGTAGACGACGTCGAGGATGACCTCGATGTCCGCGTCGTGCAGCGCCTTGACCATCGTCTTGAACTCGGTGACCTGCTGGCCGTCTGTGCCCGCTGCGGCGTACGCGTTGTGCGGCGCCAGGAAGCCGATGGTGTTGTAGCCCCAGTAGTTGGACAACCCCTGGTCGGTCAGCGTGGTGTCCTGGATGAACTGGTGCACCGGCAGCAGCTCCACGGCGGTTACGCCGAGCTCCTTGAGGTGCTCGATGATCGCGGGGTGCGCGACGGCCGCGTACGTGCCGCGGATCTCCTCGGGCACGTCCGGGTGCGTCATCGTCAGGCCCTTGACGTGCATCTCGTAGAAGACGCTGTTGTGGTACTCGTGCTGCGGCGGGCGGTCGTGGCCCCAGTCGAAGAACGGGTTGATGACGACCGAGGTCATGGTGTGACCCAGGGAGTCGTCGTCGTTGAACTTCTTGGGGTCCTTGAACCGGTAGGAGAAGAGCGACTCGTGGCCGTCGATCTGGCCGTCGATCGCCTTCGCGTACGGGTCGAGCAGCAGCTTGGCGGGGTTGCAACGGTGCCCCTGCGCGGGGTCGAACGGCCCCTCGACGCGGTAGCCGTAGCGCTGGCCGGGCTGCACGCCCTGGATGTAGCCGTGCCAGACGTGTCCGTCGACCTCGGTCAGGGCGTAGCGGGTCTCTTCATTGCCCTCGCCGATCAGGCAGAGGGTCACCCCTGTGGCGACCTCGGAGAAGAGCGCGAAGTTGACTCCGCTGCCGTCGAAGGTCGCGCCGAGGGGATATGGGCGGCCGGGCCAAATGTCCATCGGACCATCATGGTGCATGGAGTTGGGGCTCCTGACAGCTACCGTGGCTGTCGTGACCAATCGCACGCAGGCCCACTGCATCCCGTGAGCCTGGACAGATCGGCCCTCCGCGAGAAGCTCGGGCGGGTGCCCGGGCTGGTTTCGTTCGTACGGCTCGTGCTCGGCACCGTGCGCATCTGCATGCGCTACCGAGTGACCGGACTTGCCGCCGAAGCAGGCTTCTTCGCCCTCCTCTCCTTCCCGCCACTGCTCTACGGGCTGCTGGGTCTGGTGGGGTATGTGGGCAACTGGCTCGGCGCCGGCGTGCGGCAGGACGTGACCAACAGCATCGTGCGGTACGCCGCGCGCTTCCTGACCGAGGACAGCCTGCAGGAGGTGCTCGTCCCGACCCTGCGACAGGCCCTGAACGGCGGACGGCCGGACGTCGTATCGGTCGGTTTCGTGCTCTCCCTGTGGTCAGGATCACGTGCCCTGAACGTGCTGCTCGACACGATCTCGATCATGTACGGGCAGGGCGGCCGTCGCGGGATCGTGCGCACGCGCGTGCTCAGCCTGTCGCTCTACTTCGTGACGCTGGTCTTCGGCGCACTGGTCGTGCCGCTCATCGTGGTGGGCCCGGGACTGCTCGAGCAGCGACTGCCGGCGAAGTTCCTCTTCCTGATGAACTTCTACTGGCCCCTTGTCGGGGGTCTGACGATCCTGGGCTTCGCGACGCTCTACTACATCGCCACGCCGCGACGCACGCCGTGGGTACGCGCGCTGCCGGGTGCCACGCTGACGCTCGCGATCTGGGTGGTTACCTCGATGGCGTTGCGCTGGTTCCTCGGCGCGTCGATCAACGGCGTGAGCATCTATGGGCCGCTGGCGGCCACCATCGTGGTGCTCATCTGGCTGTACTTCCTCGGGATCGGGGTGTTGATCGGCGCCGCGTTCAACGCCGCCGCCTCCCGCATCTGGCCGATGCGCGAGGTGCAGACCGTGCGCGACCGGGCCCGCGGCTGGATCGACGCACGGTCGCGCGACGACGAGCAGCCGGTCGCCGCGCGGCTGCCGGGCCGGCGCGCCGCGTGGATCCGCGCCCGCCGGGAGACGCCCGTGGAGCAGCCCCCGCCCGGGATGCCGACGGTGACCGCGCCCGCGCCCAAGCCCGCACCGGCGGCCGCCGTCGAGGAAGACGCGCGGGCCTCACAGCCTTCCCGCTCCTAGCGGCGAGCTCTCTGCCTGCTGCGCTCCGGTTGTCCGCGGTTTCGTGGCGCCCGCGGCCCGAATCTGCGGACAACCGCTGGGCCGACCGGTCGCTCATCCCGCGACTCGGCGTACGGCGACACGGGTTTGGAGCAGCGCGGTTGGACTCGCTGTGGGCGATCGGATAACCTCGCGGAGCGTTCGACGGCCCTTTCCGTCGACGTGTAGATGCGGACATAGCTCAGTTGGTAGAGCGCAACCTTGCCAAGGTTGAGGTCGCCGGTTCGAGCCCGGTTGTCCGCTCTGCTCCGGGACCGGTCGGCGCCCTCGGGCGCACCGGCCCGGACGTGGTGGCGTGGCCGAGAGGCGAGGCAACGGCCTGCAAAGCCGTCTACACGGGTTCAAATCCCGTCGCCACCTCCATCACGTCCTACGCCGGGGGTTCGGGACTGCGGCTGGAGATCTCCTGCAGCGCCCACGAATTCCCGTCCGGGTCCGAGAAGTAGGCGTACTTCACCCCTCCCATGTCCTGCACATCGGAGATGTCGACCTCCCGACTGCGCAGCTCCTCGCGCGCCGAGGCGATGTCGTCGACGACCAGGTGCAGGCCGTTGACCCGACCCGCATCCGGATCGCTGATCCCGACGCCGACGACCACCGAGCACGCCGACCCCGGGGGAGTCAGCTGAACGATGCGCATCCCGTTGCCCGGCTCGATGTCGTGGTCGAGCACGAAACCCACCCGGTCGACGTAGAACGCCTTGCTGCGGTCGACGTCCGTGACGGGCAGCGGGACGAGCTCGAGGCGCATGTCCATGGGTGGGGTCTCCTCCAGTGTCGCTGGGTGGGTGGGTCGCGCCCAGCATGCCCGGTGTCATCGACAACTGGCAGGGTTCGGGGCATGACCCGCGGACGGGAACGACGATGAGAGCCCTGGTCCTGGCCGGCGGAGGGGTCGCCGGCATCGCCTGGGAGCTCGGGGTGCTCCTCGGGCTGCGCGACGGCGCGCCCGATCTGCTGCCCGCTCTGGTGGACGCCGACGTCGTCGTCGGGACGTCCGCCGGCGCCGCCGTGGGCGCTCAGATCACGTCCGGTGTCGATCTCGAGGAGCTCTACGCCGCGCAGTTGGATCCTGCGAGCTCCGAGATCGAGGTGGACCTGGACGCCGAGGCGTTGGCCGCGTCGTACGAGGTAGCGGCGCGCGGCGCGACCTCCGCGGTCGATGCGCGTCGCCGGTTCGGTGAGCTGGCGCTGGTCGCCCGCACGGTGTCCGAGGCCGACCGGCGTACGGCGATCGAGGCCAGGTTGCCCTCGCTCGACTGGCCCGACCGCCGGCTGCTCATCACGGCCATCGACACCGCGACCGGCGAGTTGGAGATCTTCACGCCGCAAGGGCTCACGAGCCTGACCGACGCCGTGGCCGCGAGCTGCGCGGTGCCCGGCGTCTGGCCGCCCGTGACGATCGGCGGGCGCCGCTACATGGACGGGGGGATGCGCTCGGGCACGAACGTCGACCTGGTGGCGGGCTGCGACCGGATCCTGGTGCTGTCGCCGACGCTGCCCGGTGCGCCATCGCTGCTCGGCGATCTGGACGCCGACGTGGTCCCGCCGGCGGACGCTCAGGTGCTCGTCGTACCGGCCAACGTGCGCTCGATGGCAGCGTTCGGGCGCAACCCGCTGTCCCCGGCGACCCGTGCTCCGTCCGCCGAGGCGGGCCGTGCGGTGGGCCGGGCCAGAGCCGCTCGGGTAGCGGAGTTCTGGACTTGAGCGGTCGCCGTACGACGGACGCGATCACGCCAGGAACGCGCCGTGATCGGTGCCGTTTTGGGTGCCGGGCACTACCTCGGCTACAGTTCCCCTCGTTGTTCACCCGGGCGTACGCCAGGGAGTGCAGCAGGCGGACATAGCTCAGTTGGTAGAGCGCAACCTTGCCAAGGTTGAGGTCGCCGGTTCGAGCCCGGTTGTCCGCTCCACCCATGATTTTGGGCGATTGGCGCAGCGGTAGCGCGCTTCCCTGACACGGAAGAGGTCACTGGTTCGATCCCAGTATCGCCCACGAGTACGAAACGTCCCCTGACCTGCGGAAACGCCAGGTCAGGGGACGTAGTTTTTGCGGTTCGTGTCGGATTGCAGGGCCCGTCTGTGACTTCAAGCCGTCAGCTCGCGAGGCACTACCGACGTCATCGCTGCCTCACGAAGTTGCGCGAGCCGGGCCGCCGGCCGTGTTGGGTTCTCGGTGACCGAGCACGCAGGGGTTTGAGGCCCTTCAGGTCCACCCCGTTGCAGGGTTCTGACCTGCGAATATGCAGTCCGACTGGCACACGTGCCACGCTTCGTCTAATTGACGTTCGATGTGACCTCCGGCCAGACAGCCTCGTGCTGTCGTCCTGCCGCAGACCGGGTGCGAACGCTTCCTCTTTAATGCGTTCAGCTGACGGGCAGCTGCAGCACAACGCCTTCGCGCTCCTGGCAGCAGGCGTCAGCTTCGTGGCGCTGTTCGCCCTGTGGCGGGGGCACCACCGCCTGTTCCTTCAGGCCCATGGTCACACCGACGCGGTGATGTGGATCAATGCACTGTGGTTAGCGTGCATCACGTTCCTACCCATCGCCACCGTCCTCAACATCTCCTCTGGCGGCCAGGACCGGGTCAGTTCAGGGATCTACGTCGCGGTTGTCACCATCGCCACTGGTAGCGCCGAGGTGATGGGGTGGCAGCTGCGGCGGCATCGGCTGACGCCGACCGATCCAGAAGACGCGGACGGCCGAGCGGAGATCCTGTCCCGGGCTCTGCTTCCGGCGCTGTCGCTGGTCGCGTTCGTCGTGGTGCTGTGCGCGCCGCGGATGTATCTGTGGCCGATGGTCCTGCTGCTGGCGGAACGACCGCTACGGAGGGTGTTGGCCGCGGCGGGCCACTCAAGCGCACCTGACTGATGGCTGGTTCGTGCCAGGTCCACGTCGGGGAGCGTGGTGATCTGGTGGGAGTTGTGGGCTGCGGAGGTGCGTCGGCCATTGGTCAGGTTGAGACACCGAGCGTCGCTCGCGGTAGCCATACCGTTCTGCTGTGCGCGTCTTAAGTCGCGGTCAGCGTTGCTTGGTCCAGGGTCCCGTCGATGAGCGCGATGGCGATCTGAGACAAGGGTTGGCCGGTGCGGCGGGCGTAGGTGCGCATGACGCTGAATGCCTGAGGCAGCGCGAGGTTGTGGCGTTCGGCGAGGATGCCTTTGGCTTGTTCGATGACGACACGGCTGTTCAGGGCGCCTTGCAGCTGTTCGGCCAGGATGTGTTGTTCGCGAACCGCGCGTTCTTGCAGCAGGCCGATGGTGGCCATGTCGGCTAGCCCACGTGCCAGGTCCAAGTCGCTGTCGGATAGTTGCCCGGCGCGGACCATGAACAAATTCATCGCGCCGATGGTTTGGTCGCGCAGCCGTAGTGGCACCGCGTGGACCGACGTGAAGTTTCCGGCGCGCACGGCGGCACCGAAGGACGGCCAGCGCTGCTCGGCGGTGGCCTGATCGACGTTGGTGATCGCGTGTCCGTGGCGGTAGGCGTCCACACAGGGGCCATCGTCCCCTTGCAGCTCGAACAGCTCCAGGGTGCGCATCTCCTCCGACGAGGCCGCGATCAACTGCAGCTGCCCTCGCTGATCGGCCAGCATCAGACCCGCGGCGTCTGCATCTAGTACCTCGACGCTGGTAGAGGCCAAGGTGTGCAGAAAGTCGACGACGTCGAACTCGTCAACGAGGGTGTCGGCGAGCTCGACGAAGATCTGGGTCAGGCGTTGCTGGGTGACCATGGTGACTCGCTTCCGTACTGGGTTCGGCGTTGGGGAGGTGTGGGGTGCCTGCTAGTCATGATCCTCCGCGGGGGTGTGAACCGTAATGTCCGGGCGATCACGTCACGGGCCACGGCCAGGATGTCCCTGTCCTCGGTGTAGGCCCGGGCACGCAATAGCAACAGGGCTTCGGCGAGCCCGACCGCGGCCTGGACCGAGATCATGCCGGTGGCCTGGTGCACCTCGGGGCGGGAATGGCCCGGCAGAGCCAGGGCCGGGTGCAGCGCACCAGCCGGCATTTGACCCTGCAGGTGCAACGTCAGCTTGGTGGCAGCATCGCTGAACGACCAAGCATCATTCAACGCATCCGAGGACATGTGCCCCGGGCGGTCGCAGTACAACGTCAACACCCCCAGTCGTATCGCGCCGACCTGCAACGGAAACGCGAAGACCGCCTCGACCCCAACGATCAGCGCCGGCTGCCCGAACCCAGGCCAACGCGCCATCGCGGTGGCCCTGAAATGCGGTTCAAGGACTGGACGGTGACGGCGGGAAGCATCCACGCCGGGTCCATCTCCCAGAGCGAACTGCAACTCTTCAAGCGCACCAGCGATGTCGTTGCTGGCCGCAATCAGCCCCTCAGGACCTCGCGCACTCATCAGTGCCATGGCGACACCGGTCACCGGCAACGCCGCCGCACACGCCTGGCACAGAACCTGGGGCAAGGTTTCATCAGCGGCATCGGTGGCCTGCACCTGCTGGAGGATCTGTTGCGCCCTGTCCACGTCACCCCACTTCTTTCGACCAGGGATCATCCGTTCTGGTGAATCCGACGCCAGGTCCGGGGCGACCGCGACCTCAATCACCGTAGCGCAGCCCGACCCGCTCAGCTCGTCGTCCAACACGCCCTGCCGTCCCCCGCTATCGCTGTTGAGAGATGCTTGACACCACCCGCCGGTGGAGCAATATTGAACCTGGCCACCGCAGGTGGCTGTGCACCCCGGACCCGGTGCGACTTCTTTTCAACAAGGAAGCACTGAGGCGGGGTTTTACTTATGCGCGCTGCTGCCCTGACCGTGAGCGGAGGGCGCTGCCCATGATCACCGATTCCCCTACCGGGACCCGGTTCAACCAGGCCCATGATGAGCCTGGCCCCGGCGCCCCACACCCCCTTTCCGGGTCTGATCAGCAATTACTGACATTGCGCTTTGTCCAAGGCTTGAGGCCCGCGGAGATCGCCCAAGCCCTGGGGATGTCTCAAGCACGGGTAGCGCAGCGGCTGGCCGCCCTGACTGACCGTGCGCAAACCGGTACGGGCAGCAGCGACGCTTCGCACTCGGCGTGATGAGTGTGACCACACGAGTCCACCCGCACTCGCGGGTTGTCGAGGAGACCCTGCCAGCTGCGGTGTCGGCCACCGAGTGTGACGACGCTGAGCAGCAGACAAACGGGAGTGAGCGCGAAACACGCACGGTGACGTTGCTGATCCGGGCCGGGCGCGTCGACGATCCCGGTATCGCTAGCCAGTTGCGTGGCGAGGCGGTCGCTTTGAACCTGAGACTGGTCCGTGGGGTCGCCCGGCGCTACGCCGGCCGCGGGGTGGAGCTGGAAGATCTGCAGCAGGTCGCCGGGATGGCGTTGGTGCTGGCCGCCCGCCGCTTCGAGCCGGAACAGGGACGAGGGTTCGGCGCATTCGCGCAGGTGACTATGCACGGTGAGCTCAAACGGCACCTGCGCGATCATGCGTGGGCGGTTCGACCGCCGCGGGCCTTGCACGACACTTACCTGCAAATCGTCCGCATCGGTGATGATCTGACCCAGTCGCTGCACGCTGTGCCCAGCACCGGGCAAATTGCCCAAGCCCTGGGCGTGACCGCACAGCAAGTACGAGAAGCCCAGAACGTCAGCGGGTCCTATACCACCGCATCCTTGGACGCCTGGCCCGGTGGCGACGACATCCCGTGGGGTGAACCGGTCAACGTCGGCCGGGTGCGCAGCATCGATGCCCAGCTCACAGGTCTGGACCTACGCCAGAGCATCCGGCTGCTCCCACCACGGGAGCAACTGATACTGCACCTGCGATTCGCCGAGGACCTGACCCAACAGCAGATCGGTGTGCGCCTGGGAATCAGCCAGATGCAGGTCTCCCGTCAGCTCTCCTCGGTCATTGCCCGGTTGCGCGCCACCCTGACCAATGACACCGCTGAAGCGGCGTCCTGACTGACCACGCCGCCCAGTGCATGCCGAGCCTGCGGCATCTCACAGAAAGTGACCCTCATGCCAGCAATGACCTTGATCTCCCGCTATCGCGCACGACGTATCTTCGGATACCGCGCACGACGTGTCTTCGGCAATCCGGTAGCCCCACGCTCGAGGGTTCGAGCTACCCAGCCGGCGGGGTCGCGATGAGCATGAAGATCTACCGCAGTGAAGGTCGTGAAGCCGGCCCGTGGGTGCGCATCGATCTCGTGCCTCGCAGGGGGCCCGACGCAATGCGCGTCTGGTTGATGCGCGCCTTGCACATCTACCAGCTCAGCCCGATCCCGACGCGTCAGGTACCTCCGCAACTGCGGCCCACAACTACGCGCTGGGCCGCCACCCGCGGGCTGACGACTGACCACCGGCACGTGCTGATCATCACCGACGATCAACGCGAAGAAGAGGAGCCGCGACGACCGACTAGGCCACGCGAGCAGCGGTCCTCCGCCGGCTGAACAACCCGGGCAAGGTCTGTTGCCCGACGATTCGACCGTGGACCTGACGTGCGAGTGAGTCCACGTTGGAGTGCGCATCCTGCGGTGACGCGCGGAACCTATCGTGAGAGAATCCCAGGCCTTGTGAGCAATCCGGGTCGTCAAACGTGGTCCATTTTGTTGGCAATGCGACCGAACAGGATGTCGAGTCCGGCCCCGAATTCTTCCTCGAAATGGTCCTCGGTGAGACCGGCGCGCAGTCGATGGATCACGGGATAGTCGCTGGGTTTGACGCCAAGTAGTTCGCTGGTGGTCTCAGCGTTGGCCAGTGCTTTTCGTTTGGCGGTGGTGCGGGTGGGGCTGATGGAACCGGGGACGGGGTCTGCCGGGTCCACTGGATCGTGGGCTCCGGTGTCGTCGCCAGCCTGAAAGGAGCCATCGCCGGGTTTGGGGTCGTCGATGACCATGGCGCTGGTCTCTAGGAGAAGGTGTCCCAGCAGGAAACTGTTGAAGGACCGGTAGGTGAACAGCACCTGTTCGTCGTTGAACCCGGCCTGGGACAGGTTGGCCAACATGGTCTCGATCCAGCGCAGCGAACGCAGGGGCGGATTGATCCACGGGGCGCTGGGGGGCGGGTGGCCACCAGGGGGAAGGCGTGAGGGTGGGCTCGGGCGTACCGGCGCACGCCCCATGCGAGGTCGGTCAGGTAGGGCTGCCACCCGTCATCGCCGACGTCTTGCTGGATGGTCGGGTCATCGTCCAGTTCGCCGACAATATGGTCTACGACCGCGTCGAAGAGATCTTCTCGGTTGGCAACGTAGCGGTAGAGCGCCATCACTTGTACACCCAGTTGGCGGGCGACAGTGCGCATCGAGGCCGCGGCAATCCCCTGCTCGTCGATGAGGTCCACCGTGGCGGAGACGATCTGGTCCAGACTCAGCCGCCGCCTTCTTTCAGCGCGTTGCGCCTCTAGCTCGCGCATCCCGTCACCTGGCCTTCACGTCTTGGCTGTACGACTCGAATCGACCCCCTGTCAAGCCAATCGAAGCCCACCGTGGGGTGTTGTGCACTCTAGGTGAATCTGCTGCGAATCGCCTGTTCGGACGCGGTTGTATACGCCGTACGCAAAATGCATCTACGGTGTAGACGGCTCGACGGGGCCACAGCTTGCGGCCGGCCTACAGGGGCGACCGATGTGAAGCAACAGGGTGCGACGCACCAGGAGGCAACGATGAGTAGTCCAACGAACGAGTCATTCTCGCGGCGAGCAGAGCGCCCAGCGGGCGATGGCTCGCAGGAGTCCACGGCAGGGCAGGCCAAGGAAGCGGCCGCCGATGTCGCCAGCCACGGCCAACAGGCCGCAGCCGACGTGGCCCGCACCGGCCAGCAGGCCGCCGCTCAGGTCGCGGGTGAAGCCAAAGAACGGGCTAGCGACTTGCTGGGTCAGACCCGCACCCAGCTGCGCGAGCAGGCAGAGACCCAGCGCACCACCGCGGTGCAGGCTCTGCAGGATCTGGGTCGGCAGTTGTCGGCCATGACAACCAACGCGTCGTCAAACGACGCTCAAGGTGCCGCCATCGACGCGGTGACCACGGCCCGTGACCGGGTGAGTGCCGCTGCGGAGTGGCTCGAGCGGCGCGACCCCGATCAGGTGCTGGATGACGTCAGGAAGTTTGGTCGGCAGCGCCCCGGTGCGTTTCTGCTGTCTGCTGCTTTGGCCGGGGTGGCAGCCGGCCGCCTCACCCGCGGGGTCGTTGCTCAGCACATAGACACGAACACGGACTCCGATGACGATCAGTCCACCGTCACACCGGCTCCTTCGGAGAGCGGTGTGTCGTCTGAGGGGCGGGCCGGCCGTGAGTGACCTGCGCGAAGAGGTCGGCGGTTTACGCGATGAGGTGACCGACCTGGGCAGCCAACTGCCGCCCAGCAACGATGAGAAGGCCGCAGTCCGCGACTTCATGTCCGACGTCACGCGGGACCTCAAGGCGTTGATGAGCCAGGAGGTCGAGCTCGCGAAGGCCGAGATCGGTGCCGAGGCAGGCAAGGCCGGCAAGGGCGCTGGCATGTTGGGCGGCGCGGGCTTCGCGGCGCTGATGGCGGTCATCTTCGCCTCGACCGCAGCGTGGTGGGGCTTGGGTCACCTCGTGGGGATTGCCTGGGCCGCGCTGATTGTGGCCCTGGTGTGGGCCGTGATCGCCGCGGTGCTGTTCATCGTGGGCCGCGGTGTCCTGCGATCCATCAGCCTCACCCCGCAACGCACCATCGATTCCATCAAGCGCATCCCCAGTGCGATCAAGCCACGCCAAGGAGACCAGCATGAGTGACCCCGACCAGCTCGCAGCCGACACCCGCCGTACCCAGGACGCCCTGTCCCAGGACGTGACCCGGTTGACCGACCGGGTCAACCCACAGCAGTTCGTGGGTACCCGACGCGAGAAGGTCTCCCGCGGCCTGAGCTCGATCAAGGATCGGGTGATGGGCGTGGGCACCAGTGCCGCGCAGGCCGCGAAGGAGACGGCGCAGTCGGCCGCTGACTCCGCGCAGAACGCGGGCGGGTCCGCACAGGGCGCAGCCGGCTCCGCGCCGGACGCGGTCCGCGACCGGGCGTCGGGCAACCCCATCGCCGCAGGCGTGATCGCGTTCGGCGCCGGCTGGTTGCTTTCCTCGCTCCTACCCGCCAGCGATACCGAGCAGAAGGCCGCCGCCACGGTCGAAGACCGCGCCAGCGGGCTCACTGATTCGGCGAAGCAGTCCGCACAGGACGTGGCCTCCAACCTCAAACAGCCAGCACGTGATGCCGCCCAATCGGTGCAGCAAACCGCGACCGAGGCAGCGAACCGGACTGCCGAGCACGCCAAGAGCGCGACCTCCGACGTGAAGGAACATGCCCAAGACGCCACCCAAGACGTCACGGACAACGGGTCAGGTCAAAGCAGAGGCGCAGGCTCTATCGGCGGGCGATATGCCGGCTGACGCGGTCGCCCAGCCGGGCCAACCTGAGCGAGGCCGACAGAACTTTGACGCGGGCCGCGGCGGTAGCGCCGCCAACAGTGCCGATCACGCCCCGGACCGGCCCACCGACCTGCCCAAAGCCGGGTGGTTCGCGATCCTGCGGCGATCGATGAAACAGTTCAAACACGACAACGTCACCGACTACGCCGCCGCGTTGACCTACTTCGGGATCCTGGCCATCTTCCCGGCCATGCTGGCATTGGTGTCAGTGCTGGGACTGCTCGGAAAACACCAGACCGACTCACTGCTGTCCAACATCTCCTCGATTGCCCCCAGTGGGGTCACGAGTGTCTTGAAGTCCATCATCACCCAGGTGCAGGGCAAGGCCGGCGCCGCCGGTATCGCGCTGATCGTGAGCCTGGCGCTGGCGTTGTGGTCGGCCTCGGGGTACGTCTCAGCGTTCATGCGCGCTTCCAACGCGATCTACAACGTCGACGAAGGCCGACCCATCTGGAAGACCGCGCCGGTGCGTCTGCTGGTGACGCTGGTGCTGGTGGTTTTGCTGGCCGCCAGTGCGGTGATGGTCATCGCCACCGGTCCGGTGGCCTCTCAACTGGGCAAGGTCTTCGGCGTCGGCCACTCCGCGGTGCTCGTGTGGGAGATCGCCAAATGGCCGGTGCTGGTGATCGTGGTCAGCCTGATGTTCTCGCTGCTGTACAAAGCGTGCCCGAATGTCAAACAACCCGGTCTGCGGTGGATCAGCCTCGGCGGCGTCATCGCCGTCGTGATCTGGATCATCGCCTCAGCGTTGTTCGCGCTCTACGTCTCCTTCTCCGGGTCCTACAACAAGACCTACGGCTCGTTCGCGACCGTCATCGTGTTCCTGGTCTGGTTGTGGATTAGCAACATCTGCGTGCTGCTGGGCGCGGAGTTCAACGCCGAGACTCAACGCGAACGGGCGATCCGTGCTGGCCTCCCGCACGACGTGGAGCCCTTCGCGGAGCTGCGCGACACCCGCAAGCTGGATGAGCCTCAGCAACGCGAGGCCGAGGAAGCAGCCCGGATCAGGGAACGAACCACCGACCAGTAGAACCGGCGCGATCTGTTCTTACTGCTTCAGCTCCGACCCCCTAGTAGGCGGATCGGGAACCCACGGATGCCGGCCCAGTCCGGTGATCCGACCGCACCACCATCTCTATGTGAGGGACTACACATGATTTCCACAGAGCAGATCCAGACCATCTCCGGCGGCAACGCCGTCGACTCCGAAGGCGCCAAGATCGGATCAATCGGGCAGATCTACCTGGACGACCAGTCCGGTCAGCCCGAGTGGGTCACCGTCAAGACCGGTCTGTTCGGCACCTCAGAGACGTTCATCCCCATCCGGGACGCCGAAGTCGACGGCAACGACCTGCGGCTGCCGTACAGCAAGGACAAGGTCAAGGACGCCCCCCGGGTCAGCGATGCCGATGAGCACCTCGATGTCGAGCAGGAGCAGAAGCTGTACGAGTACTACGGCCTCGCCTATGGCACATCGTCGACGGGCGGCAACGGACACGACGACGTGGTCGGCGGGCGGGGAACGGTGCAGGACGGCGTCCAGGACAGCGACCATGAGCACGAGCGCGAGCGCGAGCACGACGACCGTCGCGACCGCGCCGGTGAGCCCGGTGTCGTGGGTCGGGACACCTCCGGTCCCACGACTGACGACGCCATGACCCGCTCGGAGGAGCGGTTGAATGTGGGCACCGAGAAGGTGGAGACCGGACGCGCGCGTCTGCGCAAGTACGTGGTCACCGAGAATGTGACCACCACGGTGCCTGTCAGCCACGAAGAGGTCCGCGTCGTCCGTGAGCCGATCACCGAGGCCAACCGCGGTGACGCCCTATCTGGTGGCGACCTGACCGAGGAGGAGCACGAGGTGACGCTGCATGCCGAGCAGCCCGTCGTGCAGAAGGAGACCGTCCCGGTGGAGCGCGTGAAGCTTGACACCGAGACCGTCTCCGGTGAGCAGGAAGTCACCGAGCAGGTCCGCAAGGAGCAGATCGAGACTGACACCGGCGAGGGCAACGAACCCCGCCGAGACAACAACAACCGTTGAGGTCCTACCACGCCGCGCTTCCTGATATGGAGGCGCGGCGTGGTCTTGATCCACCCCAGGCCACGGGTCACGTGTGCGCTGGCCTACCAACGCACAATCCCAAAGAGAGATGACCCATGGCCAACGACCGCGGCGGCGCCCACACCTTCGACTCCAACGCACAAGGATCAGCTGACTCAACCAATCCTCGTACTACACGGGGCCAGTGGCCGGCCGATGACCAGGACACGCATCAGGGCCGGGGCAGTGATGAGCGCGACCATCGAGATCGTCGCCGACCTCGAAACATCGACCACGAGTCGATCACCACAGCGCAGAAGGAGGAGCACGGCGGCATCAAGATCGGGTCAGCCTTCTTCGGCTGGCTGACCGCGACCGGTATGGCGGTACTGCTGACCGCGCTGCTGGCCGCCATCGGCGCAGGCGTCGGGCTGGCAAACAAGACCGACGTCACCAAGGCCACCAACGCCGCCAGCAACAACTCCACCACGGTGGGCATCGTGGGCGCGATCGCGCTGCTGCTCATCGTGCTCGTCGCGTACTACTGCGGTGGTTACGTCGCGGGTCGGATGGCCCGGTTCAACGGAATCCGCCAGGGCATCGCGGTCTGGGTGTGGGCCCTGGTCATTGCGATCGTGCTCGCCATCGTCGCGGCCGTGGCCGGTGACAAGTACAACGTCCTGTCCAAGCTGAACGCTTTCCCGCGGATCCCGGTCAAGGAGGGCACCCTCACGACCACCGGCGTCATCGCCCTGATCGCGGTCGCGGTCGCCAGCCTCGTCGGAGCGATCCTCGGCGGCCTGGCCGGAATGCACTACCACCGCAAGATCGACAAGACCTCAGTACAGGCCTACCGCAACTGACCCATGCCCTCCCTTCGTGCTCACCAAGCACGGTCCAGGCACAAGCGCCACCCTTCCCATGGGTGGCGCTTGTGCCTGGCCCTAGGCTGCACCGTCCTCATCACCGGCTGCGCCGCCACCACCGGACCCGGCCCCACAACCGACGAAGACGGCCACCCGCTGTCTTCCGTGCTCCCTGCCGGCCCGAACACTCCCACCGTCTCAATGACAGGCACCTGCTCATAGGAGCCACGGATGGCTGCAGGGTGCCCGCGTTGAGAGTGCCGAGCCGTCGCCAAGGCCGCACGGGCCCACGGCTCGAAGGGGACCTTACGATTTCGGGACCTAAGGATTTCCGAAGTGCCCGTGGCGACAACTGCCATCCGCTATTGCAGGATCCAAAGGCACGAATCCTCAGCCACGGTCCCGACGGCCCGGCGCGCAGCTTGAAAACAGCACGTCTTAGGGCAACGGGCGCTGTGGCTACGCCAGGTGCATCGTGGCGCGCCTTCGCCGTGCGCGGCCACGTGCTTGGTACTCGGTGAAACTAATCACTCCCGCAACTCGGTCGCACAGGTCAACGACCTCCTCCACGTCGAGCTGCTCCAGGTCGGCGCCGCTCAGAGCCGCGCGAACCCGGGCCTGATGTATTGGCGAAAGCTGCGCGATGTGATCCTCCGGTGTTGCCCGACGTTCGGCTGATGCTGAGGTAGTGCTGGAGCATTGACTCATGGTTTGGTCCCCTGGCTTGCGGTGATGTCAACAAGGCCAGGGTCTGGGACCAAAACGAGTGGCAACCATCTGTAACGACATACGTCCACTTGTGCATACAGCTTGCGCCACGAATCAACCCTGCGCAATAGCCGTTACAAGCGTCCACGAGCTACCACCGAGATTGAAAGCCGGCGGCGCCACACCTCGAGCAGCCGCGCCCATCCCCGTTGAAGCGCTTCGACCGGCAAGAGACGGCCTTGCGAAAGATCTGCGCCCACCACCACCCGGTCACGCTTGGGTCCCATCAACGGGGCTATGGGTGCGACGACTGGTGCCGGCCGGCCCCGGGTATAGGGCCACCAAGGTCACTGATCGCTCGTTTGCGGCGGACTGATCAGTCACCTCACTGGTTAGGCCTCAGGCAGCTGGTTGCCCGGCGCCGGCACAAGGGGCCACTCCCAGGACCATCACCAGGTGTCTTCCAGACCCACGAAGAAGGTGAGGTAGGTGGGGATGACCACGATGAGGGCCAGCGCCAAGACGCTGTAAAGGGTACAAAGGAAGGGGGCCGCTACCTCGGCGTGACGGCCGCCGAGCAACCCAGTCAGTCCACAACCTGCAACGTGGAACCCCTTCACAGCAAAGGACGTATGATGCGCGCATTGGTCTACCACGGCCCCAAGAACGTCTCGGTCGACGAGGTTCCCGACGCGAAGATCGAGAAGCCGACGGATGCTCTGATCAAGATCACCACCACCAACATTTGTGGCAGCGACCTGCACATGTACGAGGGCCGTACCGACGTGGAGGAGGGCAAGGTCCTTGGTCACGAGAACATGGGCGAGGTCATCGAGGTCGGTGAGGGTGTCGATCGGGTCAAAGTTGGCGACATGGTGTGCCTGCCGTTCAACATCGGGTGCGGGTTCTGCAAGAACTGCGAGGCGGGCCGGACCGGTTTCTGCCTGACGGCCAACCCCGGAAACGCCGGCGCGGCGTACGGGTACGCCGACATGGGTCCCTACAACGGGGGACAGGCGGAGTTGCTGCGGGTGCCGTACGCGGACTGGAACGCCCTGGTCCTGCCCGAGGATGCCCGGGAGAAGGAGAAGGACTACGTCATGTTGTCCGACATCCTGCCGACGGGGTATCACGGCACCGAGCTCGCGCAGGTGGGGATCGGGGAGTCCGTGGTGATCTGGGGCGCCGGCCCGGTGGGGCTGATGGCGGCGATGTCGGCGCGGTTGCGCGGCGCGGACCAGGTGTTCGTGGTCGACCGTCAGGCCGACCGGCTGAAGCTGGCCGAGCAACTGGACGCGACCCCGATCGACGACAGCAAGGGCGACGCCGTGCAGCAGATCCTGGACGCGACCCGTGGTGAGGGCGCTGACAAGGGCGTGGAGGCCGTGGGTTATCAGGCGCATGACCACGAAGGGCAGGAGCGACCGGGTCTGACGATCAACAGCCTGATCCAGGCTGTGCGACCCACCGGGCGCATTGGGGTTGTTGGCGTCTTCGTGCCCGAGGATCCCGAGGCCGAAGATGACCTCGCCAAGGAGGGCAAGTTCGGGTTCGATTTCGGCACGTTCTTCTTCAAGGGCCAGGCCATGGGCACCGGGCAGGCAAACGTCAAGCAGTACAACCGGCAGCTGCGCAATCTCATCCACCACGGCCAGTTGAACCCGGGCCTGATCGTGTCCCACGAACTGAACCTGGACCAGGCCGCCGAGGGCTACAAGAACTTCGACGACCGGCTCGATGGGTGGACCAAAGTGCTGCTGCACCCCTGAGCGCAACACGGGCACGTGCCTGACGTGCGCAACCCGCACTTCAGGCACGCGTCGGGCGACCGGGGGCAGCACCGCGTGGGCCCTGTGCTGGAGGCTGCGCTGAGCGCGTGCTGCACGTGGTGCGCCGTACCGGCCGGCGCGTGCCCGTGCCCGTGCCCGTGCCCGTGCCGCAGGATTTTTGGATCGAGCTGACACGTGCGTCGGTAAATTGGGCGAGGCCGCTGCGGATGCCCTCGGCCGGCGCGGGCGGGATGACGTCAACTAGGTGATGGGGATGAGACATCGTGACTCCACGCGAAGATCCTGGCCCTTCGGTCAAGGATGACGAGCTGTACGAAAAGCTGCGCGATGAGGGAAACAGCAAGGAGAAGTCAGCGCGCATCGCCAACGCTGCTGCAAACTCCTCCCGTTCGAGCGTTGGCCGCAAGGGCGGCAGGCATCCTTTCTACGACGAATGGACTAAGCAGCAACTCTTGGACCGCGCCCGGGACATTGGGGTGGAGGGCCGCTCCACAATGACCAAAGACGAGCTGATCAACGCGTTGCGCGAGCGTTGAGGAGCGGCGCGCGAAACCAGGACGCAACTGGGCGACCCTCGTTGGCTTCGTGCTGAATCGGACTTCTCAGCGCCGGTTGGTGCGCCTCGAGGCGGGGGAGCGGGGTCAGGTGTGTGGCTGCGGTGCCATCCGCGCTGAGGTCACCCGCCGGTGGGTGCGTCCGCGGCAGTCTCGGAGGGCGCCGAATCGGCGGCCGACGGGGAACGGGAGGACCGGCGTTGCGGTTCGATGACGTATCGGGGGTCGAGCGTGGATGCGCGGCCGGCCTCGAAAATCCCGAAACGCAGGCAGACCGATCCCGCGGCAAGCGCCAGCCCGCCGACGGCGGCGGCTGCCCGGTACCGGCCCCCCAACGCACCCAGCACCAGCGCGCCACCGCCGGTGAGTCCCTTGGCCGCCGTCATGAGGCTGCGTGCCCGACCCTCATGCAGCGTCTCCATGGAGAGGTGCCCGCTGCGTTCCATGGCCGTGGTCGCGGCGAGCTCCGCCACGGCGGCCGCGACGGCCACCCGGCGGGCGGGCCCGGACTGCGCGAGGGGCGTGAGCGCGCTGGCGACACCACCAGCGCTCGCCGCGGCCGATCCGGCGAAGACGAAAGGCAGCTGGCGGTGCGCGTCGTGCCAGGTCGGCACCGCGGTGTCGCCGATGAGCACGGCGGTGTACGTCGCGACGCCTGCCCCCAGCACCGCCGCACCTCGTCCGGCGACCGGGGCGACCCGTCGCAGCAGGGGTAGCGGCACCAGCTCCGCTCCGGCGGCCAGCCCGACCAGCGGCGCGTACATCGTCAGCAACCACGACCCCATGCTCATGGGCGACGTCGGTTTGGCGACACGGAGCATGTTCACGAACCGGGCCGGTCGCCCCAGGTCGTGGACCAGGGCGACGAACGACACCCCGAGGGCGCCGAGGGCCGTCAGTCTGGTGGACCGTACGAGCGCGGGCCTCCCGGTGAGCTCGGCACCGGCCGCGAGTGCCGACGACGCGCCCGCCAGACCTCCGGCGAAGAGGTAGCCGGCGATGTCCAGCGGCTCCCACGTCGGAGGCTTGAGGATCGGCCTGCCGTAGTAGGAGGTGAACTTGTCCTCCGGTCCGCGTCGGGGGCTCATCCGCGGTCCGTGAAGTACGCCGCTGCGACGCCGGCCAGCAGGGCTGCCGCTGCAGCCCCGGCACGGCGCCACATCGCGCCCACGTCGCGGGTGGTCACCACCGGGTCCGGCGGCAGCCCGTAGACCTCGGGCTCGTCGAGCAGCAGGAAGAACGCGCCGGCTCCACCGACGCCGTCGTCGGGCGACTCGCCGTACAGCCGCGCCTTGTCCTCCCCGGCGGCATGCAACTCCTCCACCCGTGTCTGTGCGCGCTCCCGCAGCTCGTCGAGGTCGCCGAACTGGATGGACTGGGTCGGGCATGCCTGGGCGCAGGCCGGCTCGGACCCGACCTTGAGCCGGTCGTAGCACATCGTGCACTTGAACACCCGGCCGTCGTCCTCGCGCTGAGCGATGACGCCGTACGGGCACGCGGACACGCAGTAACCGCACCCGTTGCAGATGTCCTCCTGGACCACGACCGTGCCGAACTCGGTGCGGAAGAGCGACCCGGTCGGGCAGACGTCCAGGCAGGCGGAATGGGTGCAGTGCTTGCACACGTCCGAGGACATGAGCCATCGCACCCCCTCCTGGGGCCCGTTCGCGGAGGGGGTCTGCACCTGCTGCTCGATGAACGCCACGTGCCGCCAGGAGTCGGCCGACAGCTCCGAGGTGTTGTCGAACGACTCCCCGGTCAGCTCCAGTGCGCCCTTGGTCGGGACGGCGTTCCACTCCTTGCAGGCCACCTCGCAGGCCTTGCACCCGATGCAGACGCTGGTGTCGGTGAAGAATCCGACCCGGGGCATCCCGAGGTCCACCGTGCTCACGACATCACCCCGTGCTCGACGCCGGTGTGCTCATCGATGCCGGCCCGACGCCGGTACTCCTCCACGAAGCGCGGCAGATCGGCCCCGCGCGGTCGCCGCCCGGGTCTGATGTCGACGGTCAGCGCCTTCACCTCCTGGATGTGCGCGTTCGGGTCCATCGCGATCGAGCTCAGGTTGTTCATCGCGTCTCCTGTGGTGAGGCCGTTGCCGCCCCAGTGGTAGGGCATGCCGATCTGGTGCAGCTGGGTACCCGCCACCGTGAGCGGCCGCATCCGGTGGGTCACGAGCACCCGTACCTCGATGGCGCTACGCGCCGACACCACGGTGGCCCAACCCCCGTTGCGCAGGCCACGCTCCGCGGCGAGCTCGTGGGACACCTCGGCGAACATCGCCGGCTGCAGCTCCGCCAGCCGGGACAGCCAGCGGGTCATGCCACCGGCGGTGAAGTGCTCGGTCAGGCGGTAGGTGGTGAGCACGAACGGGTAGACGTCCGCCCCGGGCTCCTTCCCGCTCGGGTGGTACCTGTTTCCTCGACGGATCACCAGTTTGCGTACGGGGTTCTGGCGCTGGTCGGGATAGATCGCATTCTCGAACGGCGACTCCTGGGGCTCGTAGTGCGTCGGGAGCGGGCCGTCGACCAGACCCGCGGGCGCATACAGCCAGCCCTTGCCGTCGGACTGCATGATGAACGGGTCGATCCCGGACAGGGCGTCGACACCCGTCGCGTCCTCGGCCGGCCGGTAGGACGGCGGCTTGTCCGGCTGCACGTCCGGCACGTCGTCGCCGACCCACTTCCCCTGATCCTCGTCCCACCAGATCAGCTTCTTGCGCTCGCTCCACGGGCGGCCCTGCGGATCGGCCGACGCGCGGTTGTAGAGCTCGCGCCGATTGGCGGGCCAGGCCCATCCCCACTCCAGTGCGGCCTGCCCCTGCTCGTGGTGCGGGCGGCGCCGAGCCGGCTGGTTCACACCGTCGGCGTAGGAGCCCGCGTAGATCCAGCACCCGCACGAGGTCGAACCGTCGGGACGCAACTGCGTGTACGCCGACAGCGGCGCACCGTCGG
Source organism: Allobranchiibius sp. GilTou73 (assembly GCF_021391335.1). Classification (GTDB taxonomy): domain Bacteria; phylum Actinomycetota; class Actinomycetes; order Actinomycetales; family Dermatophilaceae; genus Allobranchiibius; species Allobranchiibius huperziae. The sequence goes on from NZ_CP090051.1 coordinate 2,238,278, forward strand.
CGCCGGTGCCGTTGATCTCGGCCAGGACGGCTTCCGCGCTCGGCTCGTCATATCGGCCCTCGGTCGGGTAGTCCCAGGTCAGGTCGAGCACCGGCCGATCTCGGTCGTCGGTGGACCCGGCGAGTCGTTCGCGGATCATCCGTCCCAGGTGCCACATGAACCACAGGTCGCTACGCCGGTCGTCCGACGGCTCGATGGCGGCGTTGTGCCACTGCAGCAGCCGGTTGGTGTTGGTGAAGGTGCCGCTCTTCTCGGTGTGCGCGGCGGCCGGGAAGAAGAACACCTCGGTGGCGATCTGCTCGGTGCTCATCTCACCGGTCGCGATCTCCGGGCCGTCCTTCCACCAGGTGGCACTCTCGATCAGCGAGAAGTCGCGCACCACGAGCCATTCGAGCTCGGCCATCCCACGACGCTGCAAGCCGGCGTTCGCCGACCCGACCGCCGGGTTCTCCCCGATCAGGAAGTACCCCTTGCACCGTCCGGCGAGCTGCTCCTGCACCGTGTCGTAGGTGGCGTGGCTGCCGGTGATCCGCGGGAGGTAGTCGAAGCAGAAGTCGTTGTCCTCGGTGGCGGCGTCGCCCCACCAGGCCTTGAGCAGACTCACCATGTAAGAGCGCATCCCGGACCAGAACCCGACCTCCGCCTCATCGGCCTTGATGAAGTCGTCGAGGGTCTCGTGGCGGTGCGCGTGAGGGGTGGGGATGTACCCCGGCAGCAGGTCGAACAGCGTGGGGATGTCGCTAGAGCCTTGAATACTCGCGTGCCCCCCGCAGCGCCATCACCCCGCCGCCCGGTCGACCGATGTTGCCCAGCAGCAACTGCAGGATGCTGGCGGTGCGGATGTACTGCGTCCCGACCGTGTGCTGGGTCCAGCCCACCGCGTATGCGAACGCCGAGGTGCGCTCCCGACCGGAGTTGGTCACGAGAGCGTCCGCCACCTGATGGAACAGCTCCGGCGGGACCCCGCACACCTCGTGCACCATCTCGGGGGTGTAGCGGGCGTAGTGCCTGCGCAGCACCTGGAAGACGCACCGCGGGTCCTGCAGGGTCTCGTCGCGGTGCCAGGTGCCGCGCAGCGATGGACCACCGGACCCGAACGAGTGCGCGTGCCCCGACTCGTCGGTGCTGGAGCTCTTCTGGACCTTCTCGTCGTACCCGCTGTCGCGGGCGCCGGACGCTGCCGCGACCTGCACCCCGTCGTACTGCCACGACGACGGGTCGTACGTGGAGCCGTCACGGTCCAGGCCCGAGAAGACTCCGTCCAGGTCCTCGGTGTCCTGAAAGTCCTCGTTCAGGATCGTTGCGGCGTTGGTGTAGTTCAGGACGTACTCGTGGAAGTACGACTCGGTGCTCAGCACGTGGTTGATCAGGCCGCCGAGCCACGCGATGTCGGTGCCCGCACGGATCGGGACGTACAGGTCGGCCATGGCGCTCGTACGGGAGAACCGCGGGTCGACGTGGATGATCTTGGCACCGCGCGCCTTGGCCTCCATCACCCACTGGAAACCGACCGGGTGTGCCTCGGCGAAGTTGGACCCCTCGATCACGATGCAGTCGGAGTTCGCCAGATCCTGCAGGTACGTCGTGGAGCCGCCCCGCCCGAACGACGTACCGAGCGCCGCGACCGTCGAACTGTGGCAGACCCGTGCCTGGTTCTCGACCTGCACCACCCCGAGCGAGGTCAGCAGCTTCTTGATGAGGTAGTTCTCCTCGTTGTCCAGGGTGGCACCACCGAGGCTCGCCAGGCCCATCGTGCGGCGGGTGGTGCGCCCCTCGTCGTCCTCCTGCTGCCACCCCTCCTCCCGTGCGCTCAGCACCCGGTCGACGACCATCTCCATGGCCTTATCCAGATCGAGCCGCTCCCAGTCCGTGCCGTACGGGCGGCGGTAGAGGACGTGACGCTCCCGGGCGTCGCCGGTCGTCAGCTCTAGAGTCGCAGATCCTTTGGGGCACAGGCGTCCTCGGCTGATCGGGGAATCCTTGTCGCCCTCGATCTGCACGACCTCGTCGTCCTTGACGTAGACCTTCTGACCGCACCCCACCGCGCAGAACGGGCAGATCGAACCCACCACCCTGTCGGCCGTCGCGGTCCGGGCGGTCAGCTCCTCGGTGGCTCTGGAGGTCGCCGCCTGATGCCGACCGCTCGGGTCGCCCGAGGTGAGTTGGCGTAGGACCGGCCAGCGCAGCGGTGTCACCATGAATCTTCTCCGATCAGCTACCTCGTACGACGGCGAGCGGACCGCCCGGCTGACCGGCGGTTCCTCATCGTTGCACCCGGAGGGTCCTCCGCGCAGGGTGTGCGCCGACCTGTTGGAACCACCGCTCGACGAACTGGACCGGACCGGCTGGTTGGATGCGGGGGTGTCCGACCCGTCGCAGCTGCTGTCCTACGACCGTGACCACCTCTGGCACCCGTAATCCTCGGTCACCGAGCCCGCGCCGACCCGCCTCGTGGAGTCCGCGAGCGGAATCCGCCTGACGCTGCGGGGCACCGATGGCACCCAGCGCAAGCTCCACCACGCCCGAGGCCAAGACCACCGCGTCCTTGTCGAGAAGAACCCACTTGGGTACCTGCGCCTGGAACGGTTTGCGCGCGAACGTCCAGTGGCCTACGTCCGCGAACATCATTCCTGCGGCGAGCCCGATCTGCGCGATCTGCTGCGACGTCGGAATCTTCTAGGGTCTCGATGCCATCAAGACCTCTCATCATCGACAGCCCGCCCGCAGGGGGTCGCAGCTCAACAAGTGATGCGGCGTAACGCCGTTGCGGTCACGCTACAACGACGGCTCAGCAGATGGGGTGGGCTCACAACGTTCAGTCTTGGCACCTCCATGGCGAATGCGGGGAGTGGCCTTGCTGGTCGTCGCCGTCGTTGTGCCCGTGGGTGGTGTCTCCGCCACGGCGACCGTCCTGTGGGTTGTCGAACCATCCCAGCTGTCACCAGGGGGTCGCTTATCAAGAACTCGAGGACCGGCGCCTGCTTTCGCCAATGCTGGCCCGTGGTGGTGGCTGCAGGTGAGGCGCACCAAAACCTGCCCTACTCAGGATGCTTGCGGAGCCAGCCCCGATGGCGCAGGCGACCACACCTGCAATGTCGAGAGCGTGGCGACCGAATGCCACGCCACAACCGATCAAAACGGACCCCAGAAGTATCACTACGACTCCGGTCCAAGCCGCGATGCTGTTCCCGTGGCTATCTGGCTTCATCTCATTCATGAAACCCCTTCGGCAGAGAGGGGTGCCGCTGGGGGTCAGCAGCAGGTGTCAACCATTCGCGGCCGTCTCGTCACGACGTCCTGGAGGAGCAGCTCACGGGTGCGGTGGCGCCCGGCGCGACCATAGCCAGTCTCCGTGGTGTTGTGGGTCGTTTTCCTAGTGCGGGCCGGGCGGCGCATCTTGCGCCCAATGCGGCGATGACCCCGCCGATGTCCGTCGCCGGGGTTGCGCATGAGGGAGGCTGGTCCGCCGAAGCGGGTCCCGAAACTGAAGACCGGTTCATCACGCAACTGCCGCCGCCGCCAGATCGGGGCTGCCTGAACACGTGACCACAGGCCCTGATGAATCGGCAACGGTGGTCGCACCGCCTCTTGCTGACACGCGATAGCGCGCGAGATCTGGTTCGCCCATGCACGCCGTGACTCGTACCCACGCCAGCTGGGAAGTGGGAGCGCCGCGTTGCACGTGGGTCGCCGCAGACAGCGTTCTAGACCGGTGAGGGTGCCGGTCTCGGAAGGTGCTTAAGTTGCCGGATGAGCGATACCTCTCCGAATACGGATCTTCGGCGCCGGGCTGGATGGTTACCTGACCAAGACGCTCTGGAGGAGTGGTTGAAGGGTCACCAGCAGCGTGCTGAGGCCAAGGGCGACCAGGTAGTGCTGCACCCGGTCATCGTGGAGTTCAAAGAACTCATCGCTGGGGACCCGGTGGTGCGGATGTACCTGGATCGGATGATTACCGAGGTGCCCCGCAGCAGGTCCTACAGCCGGCAGCACCTGACCAGCGTCGATCAGATGCTGCTGCTGATCAACGAGGTGCTGACGGTGGCACCGGAATTCGGGGACCAGGCCGTGACCTTGCCACTGGCCGGGATCCTGGACTGGACGATGGGCACCACCGCTGGGTTCGCCGCCTACCGCAACCCCCAGCTCAACGCCATGCTGCAGAAGATCCTGAACGCGTGGTGTCAGTTCCTCAGCAGCAACGAGTCCCGCTACGTCCTGAACGACACCCCCACCGGGTGGAAGAGCGAGCAGGCCTGCAAGGCCGTGGGCATGGAGCAGTTCCAGCACGACCCGCAAGACCAGTACTGGGGATTCGCATCCTGGAACGACTACTTCACCCGCACCTTCAAGGACGGAGAACGTCCCGTCGCGGCCCCGGAGGACGACTCGATCATCGCCAATGCGTGCGAGTCGACTCCGTACAGCATCAAGACCGATGTGCAACGCAACGACCGCTTCTGGATCAAGAATCAGCCCTACTCGCTGTACGACATGCTCGCCGGCGATGAGGCCGTGGACCAGTTCGTCGGCGGGACCGTCTATCAGGCGTTCCTAAGCGCTGTGGACTACCACCGTTGGCACAGTCCCGTGGCCGGGACCATCGTGCGCGCCTCGGTCCAGCAAGGTACTTACTACTCCGAGGCCGACTCCGAAGGCGCCGACGCCGTGGACCCGCGCAACTCCCAGGGCTACCAGGCGCATGTCGCCGCCCGGGCCATTTTTCTCATCCAAGCCGACAACCCGGCCATCGGCCTGGTGGCGTTCATGCCCGTCGGAATGAACGAGGTCTCCTCCTGCGTGATCGGCGCGGGTATGACACCCGGTCAGCATGTGGGCAAGGGCGACGAGCTGGGGTACTTCCAGTTCGGTGGGTCTACCCACTGCCTCATCTTCGGCCCCGGAGTCATCAAGGACTTCAACCTTGCCGCAATCCCTCAGCTACATGACCCCAACGCTCCCACCGTGCGCGTCCGATCTCATCTAGCCACGACCCAGACCGGCCGGAAGGCCGACGGCAGCAGCTGAGAGTGGGGCAGTCCGAGCAATGAGCCAGCCAGTAGTGGGTCAATCATCGACGGGTGCTACGGGGGACCAGCGGTCTTAGGAGGGATGACTCCAGCTTGGCGAGTAGGTCGGCCGGATCTTGGTAGACCTCTATCGCGCCCGCGTCACGCAGCTTTGCCTCGGCAATCCCGCCAGACAGCAGCGCGATGCAGGGCAATCCGGCCCGTTGCGCTGCCTCTACATCCCACACGGTGTCTCCGACGACGGCTGTGCGTGATGAGTCCAACCCGTGCTCCTTCAGTGCCGCGGTCAGCAGGTCCCGGTGCTGGTTTGGAAGCAACGACGTCATCGGAGGTGATTGCGCCCTTCAGTACGTCATGCGCGCCGATCCGGGGCAACATCCAGTCAAGATCAGACTTGGCCCCGCTCGTCGCAAGGACAACCGTGAGGCCCGCGTTGCGGCACCCGTCAAGTAGATTGCGGTGGCCACCCCTGGGTGGGCAAGAACGAATCCGAGCGCCAGGTAGATGAGTGAAAGCCCAGCTTCGTCGGCCACTGTGGCCAGCGGTTCCTTTAGGAAGTACCACCAGGGCTGGGGCGGTGAGGCCACATCATCCAACTCACGTACGAACGTTGCAGCGAGCCTGCACTAGGTCAACGACTGAGCTGGTCCTCGCTGTCGCGGCTCGTGTTCGTGGCCACGGTCCAACACTGACTCGACCCGGCGATCCACTTTGGGCGCACCCTGCGTTGACCGTGCGGGGTGGGTTGGTGCGGCTTCACCCCGGCGACGGCGGTGGCACCCGGAGCGGCTGTTGTGGGTGGGTCAGTGCTGGGACCAGTCGAGGGTAGCGACGTGGCCACCAATGATGGTGACGGTGTCGGTGGGGGTGCCGTCGAGGTCGTGGACGACGTAGTCACCGGCATGCAGTGCGGCAAAGATTGCCGCGTACTGCACGCTTGGTCCGTCGCGGCGTTGCCGGACTGCGGTGTGTGTGCGGGGGTTCCGGCGCCGACGCGGCTGACCTCGATCTCTGCGCCGACCAGCTCAGGGGTGGTGTGCAGGACCAGGGCGCCGATGTCCCCACCGATGTCGAGCACCACTGCGCCGGCGTCCGTCGGCCCGTAGGGCTGTTCGGCCATCTACCCGGCCCGCCATTTCGGTACGCCGAGCGTGGCGGCGGTCATGCCGGGGTCTCGGGTGTGATGTCGTTGCCTGAGCGGTGTTGGTGTGCGACGGCGGCGGCGGCGGCCCCTGCCGCCGCTACGGCACCCCCGACGAGCAGCCCGGTGTCCCGCCCACCGCTGGTGCCGCCGGCACCCGTGCTGGGGCCACCGATTGGCACGGTCGGGCCGGCACTGGTACCCGGGTAGGGTGCCGGGTCGTTGTTGGCGGGGTTGTCGTGACCGTTGTGCGGGGTGCCCAGGTAGGGGAAGCCGGGCAGGTAGTGCTGGGTGTTCTTGGCATGGACGTCGGTGTTGGAGGAGGTCAGGCCTTGGGTGATTGCCCCGGCTGCCTTGTCGGGGGTGAAGGATTTGTCGACCAGGGCGTAGGTCACCCCGGCGATAGCGCGCAGCTCGATGGTGGTCACGTCGTCGAACACGCGGCGCCCGTTGGGGAACCCGGCCGGATCCATCCCGATCAGGCCGAGGTTGCTGGGCGATTTGGTGGTGGGCGGGATGGCCATGTTCAGTCGTAGCTGATCGGCCATCACCGTGCCGGTGTTGTTCTGGAAACCGGGGACGATCCCCGCCGGAATCCCAGTGAGCAAGATGGCTGCCAGGTCCGCCCGCGGCTTGCCGGAGGCATTCAACGCCGCGAGGCGGGGGAACTCACCGGGGTAGAGGCTGGGAAGCAGCTTCCCCAATTCGGGACTGGTGACATATTGAGCGAACTGCTTGTCATTACCGGGCTGCTGGGAATTGAAGAGGTCTTTCTTGGTGATCGGGATGAGTACCTCGTTGAACAACGGGTTCGCCTGCCGGGAGACCTGCACCCAGGGCCCTGTGTTGATGGTGGTGCCTGGGCGGTCCGTGTCGTACATGCGGGTTTGCTGCCTGCTGGCGGTGGCCCACACCCCGATTGTGGAACGGGGGTTGGTGGGATCGGTCGGGGCGTGCCCGCCCGCGCTCAGGTCGGTTTTGGGTACTTGCAGGGTGATGGAGTGCACGTTCTTGGCGTTCGTGCCGCTGATGCCTCCGGCGGCCGGCATCTGCGAGCCCACATGCAGATTCTGGAACGGCCGTAGATCACCGAGGTCGAAGATCGCTCCGAGGTCGACGTAGAAGCCCTCGGCCCGTTGCCCTGCGAACAGGGTGCGACCGCCGTCGAGGTGGTGGATCGCCGCGTTGGCCAGCTTCACGTAGTCCGGGGTGGAGAAGGGCCCGATGTTGCAGGGCGGGCAGGGAAGTTTGTCTGCCAGGCGCAGGTTTTTGCCGGTGGTGACGTCCCGCCGGTTCACGGACACGTACTGCCGCCGGTTCCAGTTCTTACTGGTCAACGACTCGATCGGCCCTATGTTGTACAGGAACGTGTTCGGAAGGGTGTAGTCGGTGTTGAATGTGAACTGGTAGACGATCTCGGCCAGGCCGTCACCGTTGTTGTCGATGTGGATCTCGTACAGCACGTCGTCACCGAACTCGTAGAAATTCGGCCCACCGGCCGGGTCCTCGAACGGCACGAAGTTGGAGATCATCGTGACGGTGTCCGGATTGTCTGGGCTGACGAAGACATAAACGTCGGTGTTGTCCGCGGCCGCATCGTTGCTGATCGACGGGGCTTCCTTGTGAGACGACATGAACTACCTCTTTATCGGCAAAGTAAGTCCGGCGCATTCGCGCCAAACCAGAAATGGGTGTCTGTGCCCGCCAGGTGCGGCAGGAGTGAAAACAGTCGAGCTGCCAGCTCAGGCCTTGGGTACCTCATGAGTCAGGCGCGCGGCGAGCCCCTTGTCGACAAATGTTGAAGACCGTTCACCGTGCATCACGGTGAACTCTCCACTGCCGGCGTCGCGCAGGAACACCACGATTGGTCCGTTCACCCCCTTCGCGGGGATGGGCGTCTCCAGGGCGGGGGTGCCCGCCTGCGCCGCCCCACCGAACAGCAATTCCGGGGCAGCGACCGCCGCTACCCCGACCGCCCCCAGGGAGGCACTCTTGAGGAAATTGCGACGATTACTACCAGCCATGGTGAAACCTTTCGGATGCGGACGTGGGGAATCGTGAGCGGGGCACACCCGAGAGCCGGATCGAACGGGTCGAGATTCGACCCGAAAACGCTTGTGCAGCACTTGCCGTCGCTCCGCTAGACACGCTACGTCGCTGCGCGCCGTTTGGATACAACCGAGGTTGTCGCTCCGTAAATCTGGAGAAGACACGCTCTGCGGGTGGGGCGGACGCGGGGTTTTGCCTGGTCATCGACAGCCGCCCAGAGGTGCCCACGGCCCGCATCGCGGGGGAGCAGCCTGGGCGGACATGCCCTCGTGCGTTGGGCGGTGTGCGGGCGGTCTCGCGGCACGACCGGTCGGTGCCGATCCAGGCGCCGCGACCCGCGCCGGCGAGCACATGCCTTTGGCCCGGTCCCAACTTCAACCCCGACCGGCGATCGTCGATATCCGCCTGGTGCCAGCCACGATTCAGGGGCACCTTGAGGCGGTGTTCGGCCGGGTTGACGGTTCGAGCGGTCCAGACGGTCGCGGGGCGACTATCGAGCGAGTCGCAGTGGGCGGTCATGCAGCGCATCGCGCCGTTGCTCGGGGTCACTGCCGCAGAAATGCAGCGCACGTGGGTGCGTCAGGCGCAGACCGGTGCCGGCGCTCGGGACGGGACCACGACTGCGGAAAACGCAGGAAGTACGCCGGTTGCGGCGGGAGGACGCTGACTTCGTGAGGGCCGACGAGAGCTTTGAGCGGCGTCGGCTTTCCTCGTGGCCAAGCTCGACCGGCCACGGGCTGATCGTGGGCTCCGTCGTTACTCACGCCACGGGTGTGAGCCCGGTGGGGTGTCGAGTTGATCTGCAGGCACTTTCCGAGCACGGGTGGCGGACCGCCTCGTCGACATACCATGGGGATGCTGCGCGTACCGGTGCGACAGGTGTGGAGCACCGGATCGCGTTGCCGATGCACAAGATTCCAGTAACCGGCCGGGTTCGATCGTTTGAGACGCGTTTGCGGACATGTCAGGGCGGTTCGCGAAGAGAGTCGAGTAGATGAAGCGTGTCGTTGGATGCCACCCGTTGTTCCAAGAACCGGTACGGCGACGGAACGGGCGGATGAGGCGCGTCGCTGGATGCCACCCGTTGTGGAGCGTCCAGGAACCAGTAGGACAACGGAACGGGCGGACGACGAGGCGCGTCGCTGGATGCCACCCGTTGTGGAGGGTCCAGGAACCTCCAGGACGACGCGCGCAGCGGCATGTCCCGTTGGTGCTGAGCGTGATGCTGGCCGTGATTGCCGTTGGGCTGATCGGTCGCTACCTGACGATGTCTCCGGCCCCGCCTGCCGCCGGCGACCTAGGCACCATTCCTGCAGCCATGGCGAGACCGGCCCAGCAGGCCGTGACGATCCCCGCTGCTCCTGCCACGAAGGCGGCGGGCAAGAAGCCGGCCAACTCGGCAGCCGCACCATCGGCCTTCCATCTGAGCGCTTCAGCACCGGTGTCGATACGCGTGCCCTCGGTCGGCATCCGGTCCCACCTGCTGACGGTGGGGCTGAACACAAACCAGACGATCGAAGTTCCCACCACCGCAGCTGAGGCGGCGTGGTACCGCCTCGGACCGACACCCGGTGCGCTCGGCCCGGCTGTGATTCTCGGCCACGTCGACTCCACCTCCGGCCCCGGGGTGTTCTACAAACTGGGTGCTCTGCGCCCGGGCCAGAGAATCGAGGTCACCCGCGCCGATGGAAGCCTGGCGTACTTCCGCGTCGATGCAGTCGATAGCTACCTCAAAGATCAGTTTCCCTCCCAGGCCGTGTACGGCCCCATCGACTACGCCGGCCTGCGATTGATCACCTGCGGCGGGCGGTTCAACGCCACCACTCACCACTACGAATCCAACACCGTGGTGTTCGCCTCACTGACCCGGTCGTGATCTCGCAGGCCCCGCCCCACGAATAGTGTCTCCGGCATTCCATCTTCAGAGACTTCGCCGGTTGGTAACGATGACACGAAGCCTTCAGTGCTGTGTCGTCGGGCTTGCCCGGTGCCCTGGGTTTGAGGCTACGAGTGACCAGGTCCTTGGGTCGCGCCTGGGGAACACGCCATAACTAGCACTTGCATTTCTTCGTCGAGTTGAGGGGGTTGGTGGCACCCGCGCTCTGACGCGCGACGCTCAGTCAGGACAGGTGGCCGCCCTCGCCAGTGATGTCCTGGATTTGATGGCGCACCTTGAACTACGCGACGTCACTTTGGTTGGACACGACTGGGGCGCGCGTGCCGCACACGCGTGTGCGGCCCTGCGCCCATCGGCGTTGTTGGGGTTGGTCACGCTCTCGACTGCTTACGGTGCAGCTGGCCGCGCTGGTCGGCCAGCATCAGACCCGCAGCGTCTGCGTCCAGGACCTCCACGCTGATGGTGGCCAGGGTGTGGAAGAAGTCAATGACATCTAGGTCGAGCTATGCCCTGGACTCCACTGCACGCGGCGCTCGGCGTCTCAGACTCCGATCTGACCTTCCAACTGGTCGCGGAAGCCTGCGCCCAGAAGGTGCCACCGTGGCCCACGACCTGGCTGCCGCCCTGCTGCGGACGCACGATGTGCCCGACGTGGTCTACGAGGCGTGTCTGCGCGTCTTCGGCGAGTCGGGGACGATCGCGATCCTCAGCTTGATCGCGCAGTACCAGATGGTGTCGTCACTGCTTGTCTGTTTCCGGGTGCCGGCGCCTTGAGACCAGTTCGCGACGGCTCAGCTCCTTCTGGGTTGGGCGCGCGCGCCGTAGTGCAGGTAGGGGCTGCCGTCGGGCAGGTTGTAGAAGTACACCGGGAGCCAACTCTGCTGACCGGGCGGTTGGGTGACGAACAGTCCCTGCTCGACCGGCTGCAGCACGAGGTGTTCGACGGTCGCTCCGGACGCCTCGGCGACCGTCCCCGTCGGGATGACCTTGATGACCAGGTTCCCGTCGCGCTCGGTCACCTCGGAGGTGACCGAGCTGCGTTCGTAGGTGCCGACGTATAGTGACAGATCGACATCCGGTGTATCAGCGGGCGGAGTGAGCTGGGGCGCCATGGCGACGTCGGCGACCTCCCGGAAGATCTCGTCGAAGAGGTCGTTGTACAGATCGGTCGTGTGCCCGCCGTTCGTGAGCAGAGCGACCGCGAGGCCCTGGGAGGGCAGCACTTTCAGGTAGGCGTTCTGGCCGTACGTCGAGCCGTCATGACCGTAGAGCCGCTCGCCGTCCCATTCGAAGCGGATCCAGCCGACGCCCCACGAGTCGCCGAGGGTGTACTTCTCGGGGACGTCGACCTGATGGGACTGCATCGCCGTCGTGGACTGCGCGGAAAGCACCCGGGTGCCGTCGGGGGCGAGACCGCCGCGCAGATGCATCCGCGCGAACGACGTCACGTCGGCTGCAGTCGCGGTGATCAGACCGGCCGGGCCGACGGAGCGTGGCATCAGGAAGGTCGGCACCACCTGGGGGTCACCCTCCGGATCGGGGGAGATGTGCCCGATGGCGACGCGCTGCAGGATGGCCTCTTCGGGCAGGGTGGACGTGTGGGTCAGTCCCAGCGGCTCGATGATCCGCTCACGCAGGACCTGGTCCCAGGTCTTTCCGGTGAGCACCTCGATGACGCGGCCCGCGAGGACGAATCCGGAGTTGCAGTAGGAGAAGGTCGCGCCCAGGGGGTGGTTCTGGGCCACGTCGTGCAGGCCCGCCACGTACTTCTCGAGACAGTCGTCGCCGCGCCCCGTGTCGGTGAAGACGTCGCCGTCGATGCCGCTGGTGTGGGTGAGCAGATGACGCACCGTGATCTTCTGGGTGACCTCCTCGCTGCCGAGTCGCAGGTCGGGCAGCAGTTCCACGACGGGGGTGTCGAGGGTGAGTTGGCCCTCGTCGATCAGCTGCATGAGCAAGGTGGTGGTCCATACCTTGCTGATGGAGCCGATCTGGAAGACCGAATCGGTGGTGGCCGGATACATGGTGGTCTTGCTGAGGACGCCGGTCGCGGCCTGGACCAGCTCGTCGTCGGTCACGTCGCCGGACTCGGACACCCTGCGGATCGCGAGACTGGCTCCCACGACCTGGTGCCGTGCGGCCAGCTGGTCCAGGCGCCGCTCCCAGTGATGCTGGTCGAGGCGTGCTGGTGTGGTGGTCCGGGTGCTCATGTGGTGCTCCGTCCAGTCGATGAGTCGGCGGTTGTAGTCGATGCGGTGCGAGGGTCGCCCGTCGAGGATGAAGACGTGCGAGGAGCCCGGGTAGAGCACCATCTGCGTCGGAACGCCGCGCGTGCGGAGGGCGGCGAACCACAGCTCGGCCTGCCCGGGCGGGCACGTCTGATCGGCCAGCCCGTGCAGCAGCAGGGTCGGGGTGTGCACGTCGGCCACGTGCGACCAGGGGGAGATGGCCGTCAGCTCGTCGGGCTCGGTGAACGGGTCCGGCCACTCCTGCGCCCCGAGCGCCGGGCTCTCGTCGCTGGTGCCCCAGAGGCTCGTCAGGTCGGCGACCACGCCCCCTGCCACGGCTGCTGCGAACCGGTCGGTCCGGCCGGTCAGCCAGCACGTGAGGTAGCCGCCGTAGCTGTAGCCGGTCAGGGCGAGGCGGTCCGGGTCGGCGATCCCCTCGTCGACCAGTTCGTCCAGGGGATCCAGCAGATCCCGCTCGTCGGCGGTGCCCCAGGCGAAGGCGGCACCTGTCCAGAACTCCTCCCCGTATCCGTCGCTGCCGCGCGGGTTGAGGGTCAGGACCGTCCAGCCCCGCGAGGCCAGCACTTGGTGGTAGGCGTGTGCGGGGTCCGCAACCGGTGACCACGCGTTGTGCGGTCCGCCGTGTGCGTCGAGCAGCAGCGGACCCGGCACTGTCGCCTCCGGGTCGCGCAGCACCCAGCCGTGCACCTGCGTGCCGTCGTGCACCCGGAACGTGCGGGATTCGGGGCGCAGCAGACGTACGTCCGGCAGGCCGGCGGCGGTGTGCTTCGTGAGGCGGACCGGATCCCCGCCCGAGATCGGGACGATCGCGATCTCGCCGTACGTCGACGGGTCGGCGAGCACCACCGCCGCCAGGTCGGCGTCCCGGGCCACCGAGAGACCCGACACGCTCACCTGCGGATCGTCGATGAGGGGTCGCGGTGCCGCGGACCCGTCGACCGGTGCGGCGTAGACGTGCGAGCATCCGCGGTCCCGGATGCAGAACACGACCTGCCGCCCGTCCGGGGCGAGTTGCGGGCGGCCGCCGGGGTAACCGGGCCCGCCCGGCATCACGTTGCGGCCGAGGCGGCCGATCAGGTCGATCCCCTCGTCGGAGGGGTCGTCGACCGTCATCCGCAAGAGCGCGGTGTGACCGATGCGCGGCCGGGTCTGACCGGCGACCAGCAGCGCCGCGGAGTCGGCGCTCCACGTGACGGCACCCGCGACGCCGACACCCGGTCCGATCCGGCGTGGTGCGGCGTCGCCGGAGGGGTCCAGCACGAACGGGCTCGAGCGCAGCGTGCGGTCGGCATCCTCGTTCATGGCGGCGGTGAAGGCGAGCCGGGCGCCGTCCGGCGACCACGCGGGGGACCGGGCATCCCAGTCGCCATCGGTGAGCCGGCGCACCTCGAGCGTCGTGAGGTCGAGGACGTGAAGGTGGGTCCGCACCGGGCCGTGGAGCCCGGCATCGTCGGACTTGTAGCCCAGTCTGGCCACCTCGATCGGAGCGTGGAGGTCCGGTTCGCTGCCGTCGATGCGGACCGGCGCCACGAAGGCGATGCGGTCTCCGGCCGGGCTCCACACCGGTGTCCCGGCACCCGCTGGCAGGTTCGTCAGCCGCTGCGCCTCACCGCCGCTCAGCGGCAGCAGGTGCAGCTGGGGGGCGGGGTTGCCGCGCAGGAAGGCGACGCGATCACCGCCAGGCGAGAACGCCGGAGCCGTGTCGTCGCGATCGTGGGTCAGCGCGAAAGGCTCACCCCATCCGCCACCTTCGTCGCGAACGGCCCACAGTGCGTGTATGTCGCGATCGGCCTCGGGGTCCGTCGTGCGCACGACGTACACGACGGACCGACCGTCGGGCGACAGCGTCGGGGCGCTGGGCAGCTGCAGGTCGGCCAGGTCGTCCAGCCGTAGCGGTCGGGTCATCCTCGAAGGCTGCCGCGGGCGGTGCACGGGGCGCTTTGTCGGATCGGATGAATTGGCGGCCCGTTGCTTGACGGATGCGACGACGTGGCGCGCTCCGAGGGTTCGTAGCTTCTCGGTATGACGACGTTGAAAGAGGTCGAGTCGTGGCTCGGCGACCACCTGCCCGAGCTCATCGCGCGGTACGACGTGCCCGCAGCCGCCGTGGCTGTTGGTGTCGGCGGGGAGAGCATCGATGCCGCGGCGGGCGTGCTGAACCTGTCGACGGGCGTGACCGCGACACCCGACTCGGTGTTCCAGATCGGGTCCATCACCAAGGTGTGGACGGCAACGCTGGTGATGCAGCTGGTGGAGCAGGGCGAGGTGGAGCTGGATGCACCGGTGCGCCGCTACCTGCCCGACTTCCGGGTCGCGGACGCCGCGGCGTCCGCGGCGATGACGGTGCGCCAGCTGCTCAGCCACACAGCCGGATTCGAAGGTGACATCTTCACCGACACCGGGCCGGGTGACGACAGCCTGGAGAAGTACGTCGCCGGGCTGGACGACGTGGAGCAGCTCTTCGAGCCAGGCGATCGGTTCTCCTACAACAACGCCGGATACTGCGTCCTGGGCCGGCTGGTGGAGAAGCTGCGCGGAGCGACGTACGACGAGTGCCTGCGCAGCCGCCTTTTCGAACCCCTCGACCTGCGACACGCGGCGACCGACGCCGGGCAGGCGATCCTCCTTCGGCCGGCGGTCGGGCATGTGCTCCCGACCCCCGAGGCCGAACAGCAGCCGGCGCCGGTGTGGAACCTGCCCCGCTCCAACGCGCCGGCCGGTTCGATCCTGGCGATGCGGGCCCGCGACCTGCTGGCGTTCGCGCAGCTCCACCTGAACGCCGGTCGGGCCGCTGACGGCACGCAGGTCCTGCGCGGCGAGACCGTCGACGCGATGCAGGAGCGACAGGTGCAGTTGCCACGACTGCGGGTGATGGGCGACGCATGGGGCCTCGGATGGGAGATCTACGACACCCCGGCCGGTCCGGTCATCGGACACGACGGCACGACGCTGGGACAGGCGTCGTTCCTGCGGATGGCGCCCGCCACCGGTGTCGCTGTGGTGCTCCTGACCAACGGTGGTCAGCCCTTCCCGCTCTACCGCGACGTGGTCGGCCATCTGCTCGCCGAACTGGGGGAGACCCAGCTGCCACCACTGCCTGCTCCGCATCAGCATCCGCGACGGGTGGATGCGTCCCGCTACACCGGCACGTACGCCAGCAGGATCGCGGACGTGGTCATCGAGCAGGACAACGACGGCCGGATCTGGCGGGAGGTGCGGCCTAAGGGCGACCTGGCCGACATGGGGGAGGCGCCCCAGCGCAGTGAGCTTGTCGACTGGGAGGACGGGATGCTCATCGCCAAGGATGCCGAGCACGGGCTCCACATGCCGCATGCCTTCGTCGACGAGGACGGCGCCGGACGTGCCCGGTTCCTGCACATCGGGCGGGTCGTCCCGCGCGCACCCAGCGGCTGACGGAATGCACCGTGCTGTTTGTGTGATCGGACAGTTGGACACCTGCTGTCTCGTCGTATCGGACCAACATGACCTGCCGGCTCCGGCGCAGCATTCTTCACGAGGCTCAACCCACCGAGAGGACATCTCATGAAGATCATCGGGGCCGTCGCCGGCGTCTGCGTCGTCGCCACCGCGCTCGGGGCCTGTGGGGGAGGCGGAGGGGGCGCCGGCACGTCCAAGAACGCCAAGGTCGTGAGCGGCGGCACGTTCACCACGGCGCTGCCGGCCGACCCGGGCAACCTGGATCCGCAGATGACGGCGAACAGCGCCACTCTGCAGGTCGTCAACTTCGCCTACGACACGTTGATCCACATCGATTTGGACGGCCGGCTAAGCCCGCAACTCGCGTCCGCGTGGAAGGTGTCCGGTTCGACCGTCACCTTCACGATGCGTTCAGGGGTGACCTGCTCGGACGGATCGACGTTCACCGCACAGGACGCGGCCACCAATCTCAACTACGTCACCAACCCCAAGAACAAGAGCCCGCTGACCGGCGCGTTCGCGCCCCCCGGCGCCACCGCGACCGCGTCGGGCTCGACCGTGACGCTCAAGCTCGCCTCGCCGTCGCCATTCGTGCTGAACGGCCTCGCCAACATCCCGATGGTCTGCAAGGCCGGACTCGCCAACCGTTCCACGTTGGCGACGAAGACCGACGGCACCGGGCTCTTCAAGCTCACCGAGGACGTCGCGAGCGACCACATCGCATTCACGAAGCGCACCGGGTACACCTGGGGCCCACTCGGTGTCACCAGTTCGACGCCGGGCCTGCCCGACAAGGTGGTCATCAAGTTCGTCAGCAGCCTCACGACCGCCGCGAACCTGCTGCTGTCCGGCGGGCTCAGCGCCGCGACCGTGACCGGACCGGATGCCAAGCGGCTGCAGGGCGCGGGTCTGTTCGCCGCACCGGTGCAGGTCCTGCTCGGGGAGATGTGGTTCAACCACGCGAAGACCCGCCCCGGCTCGGACCTGGCCGTGCGCAAGGCGCTGACCCAGGCGGTCGACCTCACGCAGCTGGCCAAGGTCATGAGCTCCGGTGAAGGCACGGCCGCCACGACGTTCGCCACGGCACCCCCCGTCGCGTGCACGGGCAACTCGATCCAGTCGGCCCTGCCCCCGCACGGCGTGGACCAGGCGAAAGCAACCCTGGAGGCCGCCGGGTGGAAGGTCGGAGCAGGCGGCACCCGCAGCAAGAACGGGCAGCGCCTCGCGCTGACGTTCATCTACGACACCGCGGGCGGGAGCAGCGCCTCCGCCGCTGCGGAACTCGCCGCGTCCGTCTGGAAGACGCTGGGGGCCGCCGTCAGCATGCGGGCCCAGAGCGACACCGAGATCACCCAGACCGTGCTGGGCGGGAGCGGCAACTGGGACGTCGGATGGCTGCCGTTGAACGTCAGCAGCCCTGACCAGCTCGTCCCCTTCATGTCCGGACCGTCTCCCACCGCCGGCAACAACTTCGGCCAGATCGACAACCCGGCCTACGCCGCCGGAGTGGCCCGAGCGACCACCAAGCAGGGCAAGGCGGGATGCGCGGACTGGTTCGCGGCGGAGTCGCAGCTCGTCAAGAACGCCGACGTCATCCCGTTCGCCAACCAGACGGTGAAGACCTTCGGCAAGGGCGCCCGGTTCGCCGCAGGTTTCAGCGCGATCGACCCGACCACCATCCGGATGACGGCCGGCTGACCGACCGCCGGATGCCCGCTCGTTCGACATGCGCATGAGTTGCCGCCCGCGCCAAGGAGCCCCAGCATGACGACCCTCACCACGACGTCGCACAAGAGCGTCACCGCATTCGACCGCACGCGCGGCAACGCGTGGGTCCGCTTCGGCGTGCGCCGCCTCGGGCAGTTGATCGTCTCGGTGTGGGTGCTGATCACCGCGTCGTTCCTGATGATCCACCTGATCCCCGGCGACCCGGTGCGCTCATCGCTCGGGCCGACCGCATCACAGTCGCTGATCGCCGCCCGTCGTCACGCGCTGGGCCTGGACAAGCCGTTGGCGACCCAGTACGGGCAGTACCTCAAGGGCGTGTTCACCGGCGATCTGGGCACCTCGATCAGTTCGCAGCTGCCGGTGCGCCAGATCATCGGTCAGCGACTTCCCCCCACCCTGCTGCTCGCGACGCTGGCGTTCCTGGTCGTCATCGTCATCGCGATCCCCCTCGGGGTGCTGATGGGGGTGGTCACCCGCGGCGGGCGGGCCCGTCGTACGGAGCTCGTCTTCTCCAGCACCAGCGTCGTGTTCAATTCGATGCCGGACTTCCTCTTGGGAGTCGGGCTGGTCTACATCTTCGCGGTGAGCGCGGGCATCTTCCCGGTCGCGGGACGATCCGGTCCGGGCTCCTACGTGCTGCCCGTCCTGTCGCTCTCGATCGGTCCCGCGGCGGCGCTCGCCCGGATCATGCGGGTGGAGATGATCTCGGTCCTGGACACCGACTACGTCCGGACGGCGCGCGCCAAACGACTGCCCGCACTGCGGATCTACCTCGGTCACGCGCTCCCGAACGCGCTGACGGCCACGATCACCCTGGGCGGATTGCTGCTCAGCGCCCTGATCGCCGGCACCGTGCTGGTCGAGACCGTCTTCGCATGGCCGGGACTCGGCTCGACCATCGTGGCGTCGATCCTCGCCAAGGACTACCCCGTCGTGCAGGGCATCGTCCTGGTCTACGGCGCCGGCGTGCTGCTCATCAACCTGATCGTCGACATCGCGCTGGCGCTGCTCGACCCGCGCTCGGTCATCAAGGAGAGCTGAGCGATGGCGACCACCCTGGACCCGACCCGCGACGATGTGCCCCTCGAACGCGCCCGCCGTCGCCCCCGCAGCCTGGATCGCTGGCTGGCGGTGCTGCGTACGCCGGTGGGCGCCAGCGCCGGGCTCATCCTCGCCCTGGTGCTGCTGTTCGCGGTCTTCGCCCCGGTGATCTGGACCCACCAGGCGAACGCGGTCGACACCAACAACATCCTGGCCGGTCCGTCCGGCAGGCACTGGGTCGGCACGGACAACCTGGGGCGGGACCTGTTCTACCGGGTGCTCGTCGCGACCAGGCTCTCGGTGGGACTGGCGCTGCTCGCGACGCTCATCGCGGTCGTGCTCGGGCTGGTCCTCGGTGCCCTCCCGGTCCTGACCGGTCGACTCGCCGGCAGGGCGATCACCGCAGCCATCAACATCGCCGTGGCGTTCCCCGGCTTGCTGCTCGCGTTGTTCTTCGCGGTCATCTTCGGGATCGGCATCAAGGGTGCCGTCCTGGCCATCGGAGTCGCCGGCGCCCCGACCTTCGCCCGGCTGACCCAGACCCTGGCGGCAGGTGTCGCCCAGCGCGACTTCGTCGCGGCCGCCCGGATCGCCGGGGCCGGCCGGATCCGGCTGTTGATCCGGCACATCCTGCCCAACATCGCCGAGCCACTGGTCGTCAACGCGACGATCGGCGCGGGCGGCGCGCTGCTGGCCTTCGCCGGGCTGTCCTTCCTCGGGCTGGGCGTGCAGGCGCCCAGTTACGACTGGGGCGCCCTGCTGCAGGACGGGCTGACGGGGATCTACGTGCATCCCGCCGGCGCGCTGGCCCCCGGGGTCGCGATCGTCATCGCGGGCCTGGCGTTCAACCTGTTCGGCGAAGCGGTCGCCAAAGGCATCGGGCTGACCGCGACGATCGGCCACCTCCCGCTGCGGCCGGCGGCGTCCCCGTCCGCGCAGGCGCCTTCCACGCCGAGCGCCGAAGACACCGACGTCGTGTTGCAGGTGCAGGACCTGACCGTGACCCTGCCCGGCGCGAACGGGCCGTTGTGCCCGGTCCGGTCGGTGACGTTCGAGGTACGCCGTGCCGAGACCGTCGGCATCGTCGGCGAGTCCGGATCCGGCAAGTCCGTCACAGCCATGGCGATCGCCCGCCTGATCGAGGAGCCAGGTCAGGTCGCGGCGCAGCGGCTGCGGCTTCTCGGCACCGACCTGTTGGCGGGGAGTGCGCGTGATCATCGGACCCTGCTGGGCCGTTCGTTCGCCATGGTCTTCCAAGACCCCACGACGTCCTTCAACCCCACCCGGCGGGTCGGACGGCAGTTGGCCGAGGTCGCCGCGCAGCATCAGGACATCAGCCGGGGCCAGGCCGCGGCCCGAGCGGTGGAACGGCTGAGCGCCGTACGGGTGCCCGCTGCGGGCCGTCGGGCACGGCAGTACCCGCACGAGTTCTCCGGCGGCATGCGGCAGCGGGCGATGATCGGCATGGGTCTGATGAACGACCCGGCCCTGATCATCGCCGACGAGCCGACGACGGCGCTGGACGTGACCGTGCAACGACAGGTGCTGCAGCTGCTGGCGCGGATCCGTGACGAGAACGGCGTGGCGCTCGTGCTGATCAGTCACGACGTCGCCGTGGTCCGACAGGTCTGCGACCGGGTCCTGGTGATGTACGCCGGGCGCATCGTGGAGGACCTGCCGGCCGACGAACTGACCACCGGCGCACGGCACCCCTACACCCGGGCGCTGGTGACCGCCGTACCCGACATGAACGTCTCGGTCGACCTTCCACTGCCGGTCATTCCCGGCCGGCCCGTCGACCCCGGGCACCAGCCGGTCGGGTGCGCGTACGCCGCGCGGTGTCCGCTGGCCGACCAGCGGTGTCTCGCAGAGGATCCCGAGTTGGTCACCGACGCCGCCGGCCGCCGCGTCGCCTGCTGGCACGCGGGGGAGCCGCTGCCGGATCGGTGGCAGGAGCTGGTGACGAGCCGGGAGGCTCTCGCGGGCAGGGAGGCGTCATGAGCACCTTGCACTTCGAGGACGTCAGCATCCGGTACGGCAGCGGCCGCACCGCGATGACGGCGGTCGACCGGGTCGATCTGGTGGTCCCCGACGGGTCGATCGTCGGACTGGTCGGGGAGTCCGGTTCGGGCAAGTCGACGTTGGCGCGTGCGGCGGTCGGACTGATCCCCGTGCACAGCGGCCGCATCCTGTTGGACGGCAAGCCGCTGACACAGCGCGCAGGACGGCGGCCGGTGCAGATGGTCTTCCAGGATCCCTACTCCTCGCTGGACCCCCGGATGACCGTCGGCGACAGCATCGCCGAGGCCGTCCCTCGTAGAACGGACGCCGCAGCCCGTCGGCGGGAGGTGGGGCGGTTGCTGGACCTGGTCGAGATCGGCCCGGCGCGCGCCGACGCCTACCCCGCGCAGCTCTCGGGTGGCCAGCGCCAGCGGGTCGCCATCGCCCGGGCACTGGCGGCCCGCCCCGAGGTGGTGGTGGCCGACGAGATCACCTCCGCCCTGGACGTGTCCATCCAGGGGACCGTGCTGAATCTGGTGCGCACCCTGCAGCGCGACCTCAACATGTCGATGCTGTTCATCTCCCACAATCTCGCGGTCGTGCGATACGTCGCGAGCGAGATCGCCGTGATGTACCTCGGGCAGATCGTCGAACACGGTCCGACCGCAGAGGTACTCGCCGATCCGCAGCACCCGTACACCAAGGAGTTGCTGTCGGCCGTTCCCGGAACGGACGGCGGACTGTGGGGTGAGGGCGCGATGGGCGAGACTGCGGACGCGACGCTGCTCGAGCCTGCCGACCCGCACGATCCGCCACCGGGCTGCCGTTATCACCTGCGATGCCCGGCGGGTCCGCTGGTCGATCCGAGTCGTGAGGTCTGCGCCGCCACCGAGCCGACCACGCTGCATCGTCACGCGGCGGCGTGCCACTTCGCCGAGGGCCTCCCGCCGGGATCGGGGCCCCAGGCGCACCCGGCCTCCAAGGACGCAGTCCGATGACGGCCGTCGCGTCCGACGCGTCTCTTCTTGCCTCGATACTGGGCGACATCGCCGCGCTGGTCGAGTGTGAATCACCGTCGAGCGACCTCGACGCGGTCGCCCGCAGCGCCGACGTGGTCGCCCGGGTCGGTATGCAGCGACTGGCCGTGCGTCCCGAGCGCATCGTGATCGACGGGCGCAGCCACCTGAGGTGGCGGTGGGGAGACGACCAGCCCCGCGTGCTGGTCCTCGGTCACCACGACACGGTGTGGCCGATCGGGACGCTCGAGACTCACCCGTGTCGGGTGCGGGACGGCGTGCTGCGGGGACCGGGCTGCGTGGACATGAAGGCCGGGTTGGTGATCGCGTTCCACGCCATCGCCGGCCTCCCCGACAGGACGGGGATCAGTCTGCTGATCACCGGCGACGAGGAACTGGGCTCGCCGAGCTCGCGTGCGCTCATCGAACGCGAGGCCACCGGCTGCGACGCGGTGCTGGTGCTCGAGTCGGCTGCGGACGGCGGAGCGCTCAAGACCGAACGCAAGGGTGTCTCGATCTACCAGGTCGCCGTCACCGGGCGGGCCGCGCACGCCGGACTGGCACCCGAAACGGGGGTCAACGCCGCGATCGAGCTGGCCCACCAGGTGCTCGCCGTGGCCGCACTGGCGGATCCGGCTCGCGGTACGACGGTGACCCCGACGGTGCTGTCGGCCGGCAGCGCACGCAATACGGTCCCCGCCCGAGCCGAGCTCGCGGTCGATGTGCGGGTGCGTGAGAGCGCGGAGCAGACCCGGGTGGACGACGCCATCCGGGCGCTGCGCCCGGCGGTGCCCGGAGCGGCGATCAACGTGACCAGAGGACC